>NZ_CP142394.1:3603794-3952559 GCF_035930445.1 Sphingopyxis chilensis
CCCCCTGATCGTGACGCTCGCCGATGCGGCGCACGGCCGCGCGATTGCGGTCGAGGCCGACGCCGACGCACGCGCAGCCATCGCCCGGCGCCTCGGTCTCGTCGCACTCGACCGCTTTGCGCTCGCCGCTGATGTCCGCGCGATCGCGGGCGGGATCGCTGCGAGAGGCGAAGTCCAAGCCGACGTCGTGCAGGCGTGCGCCGCGACCGACCTGCCCGTTCCCGGGACGATCGCCGAGCCGTTCGACCTCCGCTTCCTGCGCGATGTCGATGCGCCGGTCGGCGAGGATGAGGAGATCGAGATCGGCAGTGAGGACCTTGACCTGCTACCCCTCGAAGGCGACCGGATCGACCTTGGCGAAGCGGCGGTGCAGACGCTCTCGCTCGCGCTCGATCCCTTCCCGCGCCATCCCGACGCCGAGCGCATCCTTGCCGAGAAGGGTGTGCTCAGCGAGGCAGCGGCGGGGCCGTTCGCGGCGCTCGCGAAGCTGCGCGGAAAGCCCGGCGCCTAGCGGCCTTCGTCGGGCGCTGGCTTCGCTTCTTCTTCGACCAGGTCGGCGACTGCGGCGTCGAGCCCGGGCTCTTCTTTCGCAGCGGGTTCTGCGGCCGGTTTCTCGGCCGCCTTTTCGTCGCGCGTCGGCGGTAACGCCCCGCCGAGCGCGTTGGTGAGCCCAAGCAATTGCTCGCCGATCACCTTGTCGACCGCGGGCGCGATGTCGGCGACCTTGAAGCGCATGTAGCCGCCGACGACATAGTCGAAGCGCAGCGCGCTCCCCGTCGGCGTCTCCTTGACCTGGATCGTCAGCGTCCCGGCGAGCGCCTCGCCCTGCAGCGGGCCGAAAGCGCCTGAGAGGCGGAGCAGTTCGTTCGGTTTCGCAAAGACGATGCGCGCATGCTGGACGCTGCCGACACCCGATCCGGCGTCGGGCAGTTTTTCGCAAAAACAGCCGCCCGCCTGCGAATCGAGCCAGAAGTTGGCAGCATCGCCGGACCAGCTATGCTCCTTCGACCACCAGTTCTGCGGCATGCGGAGCATTTTCCAGACGTCGGCCGGCGTCGCGGCGACCTGCGCCGTATGCGCGACGGTAAAGCCGATATCGCCCTGATCTATGATCTTGGCGTGTGCCGCCGGTGCGAAGACAAGCGCTCCCGCCAGCGCCGCACCCGTGGAATATCCCGAAATCGCCATCAGCCCGTCCCCCCTTTGCGTCTCAATAACCGGCGCCGGGGAAACTGGCTAGACTCAGCCCGCGAGGATCGTTTCGATCGCGTCGTTGACCTCGTCGATCGGCGCCATGCCGTCGACATGCGTCACGATGCCGCGCGCTTCGTAGATCGGCAGGATCGGCGCGGTCTTGGCCCGATATTCGGCCATGCGCGTGCGGACCGTTTCCTCATTGTCGTCGGGACGGCGTTTGAATTCCGTCGAGCCGCAAACGTCGCAAACATTCTCCACCTTGGGGAGCTTGTAGCGGTCGTGGTAACCCGCGCCGCACTTCGCGCAGCTGAAGCGGCCGGTGATGCGGTCGACGAGCGCGTCTTCCTCGACCCGCAGCTCGATCACATGGTCGAGCTTGCGGCCACGATCCGAGAGGATCGTGTCGAGCGCGTCGGCCTGCGCCGCGGTGCGCGGATAGCCGTCGAAGATCACCGAGACGTCGGGGCCGAGCTGATCGAGCCGCTCGCCGATCAGGCCCGAGACGATCGCGTCGGAGACGAGTTCGCCCGCATCCATCACCGCCTTGGCCTGGAGGCCGATCGGGGTTCCCGCCTTGACCGCGGCGCGCAGCATGTCGCCCGTCGAAAGCTGGACCATGCCATGCTCGTCCTCGAGGCGCGACGCCTGCGTTCCCTTGCCCGCCCCCGGCGGACCCAGCAAAATGATGTTCAGCGTCATGGGGACCCCTGTTTGCCCTACCGTGTCGCAAGTGCCGTAGCGGGCGCCTTAGCGCCGCGCAACGCCGCCCTTCAATTTGGCCTTCTTGATGAGGTCGCCATATTGATGCGCGAGCATGTGGCTCTGGATCTGGCTGATCGTGTCGATCGTGACGTTGACGATGATCAGCAGGCTGGTGCCGCCGAGCTGGAACGGCAGGCCCGACTGCGCGATGAAATATTCGGGAATCAGACAGATCGCCGCCAGATAGGCCGCACCGAGCACGGTGATGCGCGTCAGCACGAAGTCGAGATAGGTCGCGGTATTCTTGCCCGGGCGGATGCCGGGGATGAAGCCGTTCTGCTTTTTGAGATTGTCGGCGGTTTCTTCGGGGTTGAAGACGACCGCGACGTAGAAGAAGCAGAAGAAGATGATGCCCGCGGCATAAAGCGCCATATAGAGCGGCTGGCCGTGCGCGAGATACTGGTTGAGCGTGATCAGGAAATCGCCGGTTGCAGTGTCGCCCTGGACATTCTGCCCCATCATCTGCGTCACCGTCAACGGCATCAGCAGCAGCGACGAGGCGAAGATCGGCGGGATGACACCGGCGGTATTGACCTTGAGCGGCAAGTGGCTGCGGTCGGCCTGCATCACGCCGCGCTGCGTCGCGCGCTTCGGATACTGGACGAGGACGCGGCGCTGCGCGCGTTCCATGAAGCTGATGAAAGCGATGATCACGATCGCGCCGCCGATGACGGCAAAGATCGTGCCGCCGCCCATCGAACCTTCGCGGACCTGCGTGAACATCTGCGCAAAGCTGCGCGGCAACTGCGCGAGGATGCCCGCCATGATGATCAGCGAAACGCCGTTACCGATACCGCGGCTGGTGATCTGCTCGCCGAGCCACATCAGGAAGAGCGTGCCGCCGACGATCGAGATGACCGCGCCGACGCGGAACATCATGCCGGGGTCGACGACCGCGGCGATGCCCTGGCTCGCGCCGAGCGTTTCGAGCCCGACGGCGATGAAATAACCCTGGATCGCGGTCAGCGCGACGGTGCCGTAGCGCGTATACTGGTTGAGCTTCTTGCGTCCGCTTTCGCCCTCTTTCTTGAGCGCGGCGAGGCTGGGCGACAAGGCGGCCGCCAGCTGAACGACGATCGACGCCGTGATATAGGGCATGACGCCGAGCGCGATGATGCTCATGCGCTCGAGACTGCCGCCCGAGAAAGTGTTGAAGATGTCGAGGACGCCGCCCGACGCCGCCTGCGAATAAAGGTTCGACAGCGCGACGGGATCGACCCCGGGAAGCGGCACGAACGACAGGAAACGGAAGACGATCAGCGCGCCGATCGTGAACCAGATGCGGTTCTTGAGTTCGGTCGCCTGACCGAACTTCGAAAAGTTCAGGTTGGATGCAAGCTGGTCGGCGCGAGAGGCCATGGTGATCTTTCCTCGAGTGGCGGACCGCGCCCCCGCGACCCGGCGCCTATGTGCGTTCGCCAGTCACGAAGCGCAAGGGCAAAGGCCCGAATTCAGATGCGTCGGGGGCGGATCGACCTGTCGCCGACCCGCCCCCAAGTGCATTAGTTCTTGGCTGCCGCTTCGGCCTTGCGCTTGGCTTTCTTGCCTTCGCCTTCGGCCTTGGGTTCGGGCAGTTCGACCTTGCCGCCAGCCTTTTCGACCGCTTCGATCGCGCCCTTCGACGCGCCAGCGACCGAGAAGTTCAGCTTGGTGGTGAGTTCACCCTTGGCGAGGAGGCGGACGCCGTCCTTGCCGCCGCGGGCAACGCCGGCGGCCTTGAGCGCGGCGTGATCGACCACGGCCTTGGCGTCGAGCGTCTTCGCGTCGACCAGCTTCTGGATCATGCCCAGATTGACGATCGCGAAGTCCTTGCCGAAGATGTTGTTGAAGCCGCGCTTCGGGATGCGCATGTGGAGCGGCATCTGGCCGCCCTCGAAGCCGTTGATCGCAACGCCGCTGCGCGCCTTCTGGCCCTTCTGGCCGCGGCCGGCGGTCTTGCCCTTGCCCGAGCCGATGCCGCGTCCGACGCGCATGCGGCCCTTGCGGGCGCCGTTGTTGTCACGAAGTTCGTTAAGCTTGATAGTCATGGTTGCACTCGCTTTCGCTGTGTTCGCGCTATGGACTGGTTTCAGTCCGGTTCGATTTCACTCGACGGCTGAAAACCGGGATAGGGCCCGGCCTTCTCCATCACGATGGCCTGGGCGACATAGCCGCGGCCATCGACATTGGTGATCGAGGGGCTGCCGTGAAGCTGCCACCCCCGGTTGAGCAGTCCTTCGACGCGCGCGCAGAACGCGCTGTCATCGGGACCGGTCAACACACGGTAGAGCTTCACTGCCGTTTAGCCCTCGACGACTTCCACCATATGCGGAAGCTTGCGGATCATGCCGCGCACTTCCGGGGTGTCGACCAGTTCGACCTCGCGGTGCATCTTGCCCAGGCCGAGGCCGGTCAGGATAGCGCGCTGGCTCTTCGGACGACGGATCGGCGAACCGATCTGGCGGATCTTGATCTTCTTGTCGGCCATTGTCTTACTCCGTCACCGCCGCGGCTTCCGCCTCGGCTGCGCGGTCGGACGCGCCGCCACGCTTGATCAGGTCCGAAACCTTCTTGCCGCGACGCTGCGCGACCGACTTCGGGCTGGTCTGTTCGCCGAGCGCCTCGAAAGTCGCGCGGATCATGTTGTAGGGGTTCGAGGTGCCGACCGACTTGGTCACCACATCGGCAACGCCCAGCGATTCGAACACGGCGCGCATCGGGCCACCGGCGATGATGCCGGTACCGGCGGGGGCCGAACGCAGCGTCACATTGCCGGCGCCGAAATGGCCGCGGCCATCATGGTGCAGCGTGCGGCCGTCGCGCAGCGGAACGCGGATCATCGCCTTCTTCGCGGCAGCGGTCGCCTTCGAAATGGCTTCGGGCACTTCGCGCGCCTTGCCATGGCCGAAACCGGCGCGACCCTTGCCATCGCCGACGACGACGAGCGCGGCGAAACCGAAGCGCTTGCCGCCCTTCACGGTCTTCGAGACGCGGTTGATGTGGACGAGCTTTTCGATCAGCTCTTCGCCGCCATCCTCGTCGCGCGGACGACGATCGTCGCGGCGGCCACGGCCACCGTCACGACCGCCACGTCCACCATCGCGACCACCGCCGCCGCCACGGCCGCGGCGCGGAGCCTGGTTCGTGACTTCGGCGTTGGTGGCCTCGGGAGCCAGGGTCGCTTCGGGCTGGTTGCCCGGACCGGTGCTGTTTTCTTCAGCCATCATTAAAACTCCAATCCGCCTTCGCGAGCCGCGTCGGCCAGCGCCTTGATGCGCCCGTGGAACAGGAAGCCGCCGCGGTCGAACACGACCTGCGTCACGCCCGCCTTCTTGGCGGCAGCGGCGAGGCGCGAACCGACGTCGGCCGCGGCCGCGGTCGTCGCGCCGGTCTTGCCGCGGACATCCTTGTCGAGCGTCGAGGCCGCGGCCAGCGTGGTGCCGGCGGCGTCATCGATGAGCTGCGCATAGATGTGACGGCCCGAGCGGTGCACCGAAAGGCGCGGACGCCCGGCGGCGCGCTGACGGAGCGCGGTACGGACGCGCTGGCGACGTTTTTGGAAAGGGGTAAGATGTGCCATGGCTTACTTCTTCTTGCCTTCTTTGCGGAAGATGTACTCGCCGCGATACTTGATACCCTTGCCCTTGTAGGGCTCGGGCTTGCGCCAACGGCGGATTTCCGCCGCGACCTGGCCGACCTGCTGCTTGTCGATGCCGCTGATCTCGATCGTCGTGTTGTCCGGCGTCTTGATCTCGATGCCTTCGGGCACCGCGAAATCGACATCATGGCTGTAGCCGAGCTGCAGCTTCAGCGTCTTGCCCTGCGAGTTGGCGCGATAGCCGACACCGGTGATTTCGAGCACCTTGGTGAAGCCTTCGGTCACACCCGTGATCAGGTTCTGCACCAGCGTCCGCTGCATGCCCCAGAAGGCGCGCGCTTCGCGGGTATCGTTCGCGGGCTGGACCGAGATGCTGCCTTCGCCGACTTCATATTTGATGAGGTCGGACAGCGGCATCGCCAGCGTGCCCTTCGGACCCTTCACCGACAGCTCGCCGCCGTCGATCGCGGCGGTTACACCGCCGGGGATCGCTACTGCCTTTTTACCAATGCGCGACATCAGAACACCTCCGCCAGCACTTCGCCGCCGACATTATGTTCGCGGGCTTCGGCGTCCGAAAGGACGCCGCGCGGGGTCGACACGATGGTGATGCCCAGGCCGTTGCGCACGATCGGCAGTTCTTTCGAACCCGAATAGATGCGACGGCCAGGCTTCGAGACGCGGGCCACATGGCGGATCGCCGGCTGGCCTTCGAAATATTTGAGCTCGATGCGGATGCCCTTGTGCTGGCCCTTCGCGCCCAGCGCTTCTTCGCTGTAGCCGCGGATATAGCCTTCGCGCTGGAGAACATCGAGAACGCGGACGCGCAACGTCGAGGCGGGCGTGAGGACGCTGTCCTTCTTCGCCTGCTGGCCGTTGCGGATGCGGGTGAGCATATCACCCAGGGGATCGGTCATTGCCATCTTGTCAGTCCCTTACCAGCTCGACTTCACAACACCGGGGATCAGGCCCTTGTTGGCCAGATCGCGGAGCTGGATACGGCACAGCCGGAATTTGCGATAATAAGCGCGCGGGCGGCCCGTCAGCTCGCACCGGTTACGGATGCGGGTCGGATTGCCGTTGCGCGGGATTTCCGCCATCTTGAGGCGCGCGATCAGACGCTCGCCTTCGTCGAGCGACGTGTCCGCCGCGATCGCCTTCAGCTTCGCGTAGCGGCCGGCATATTTCTTCACCAGCTGCTTGCGACGCTCGTTCTTGTTTACCGAACTCAGTTTCGCCATGACTTAAGTTCTCTTTCCTTCTTGAAAGAGCCTGCCTGGTCCCTTGCGGGATCAGGCGGCTTCCTTTTCCTGCGCTTCGATCGGGAAGGGGAAGCCGAACAGCTTGAGCAGTTCGCGGGCTTCCTCGTCCGTACGGGCGGTGGTGGTGACGATCACGTCCATGCCGCGCACCTGGTCGATGCGGTCATAGTTGATCTCGGGGAAGATGATCTGCTCTTTCAGGCCCATGGCATAGTTGCCACGGCCGTCGAAGCTGGTCGCCGACACGCCGCGGAAGTCGCGGATGCGGGGCATTGCGATCGTGATCAGCCGGTCGAGGAATTCATACATGCGTTCGCGGCGCAGGGTGACCTTGCAGCCGATCGGCATGCCTTCGCGCAGCTTGAACTGTGCGATCGACTTCTTCGCCTTGGTCACGACGGGCTTCTGGCCGGCGATGAGTTCCATCTCGGCAGCGGCCGCTTCGACCTTCTTCTTGTCCTGCGTGGCTTCGCCGACGCCCATGTTGAGCACGATCTTTTCGATCTTCGGCACTTCCATCGCATTCTTGTAACCGAATTTTTCGGTCATCGCCTTGACGATCACATCGTCGTAGCGCGTGCGCATGCGCGGGGTGTAGTTATCAGCCATTGATCGTCTCCCCGGACTTCACGGCCACACGGACCTTCTTGCCGTCCTTGGTTTCAAAACGAACGCGCGTCGGCTTGCCGGTCTTGGGATCGGCGAGCGCAACCTTGCTTGCGAACAGCGGCGCTTCCTTGCGCTCGAGACCACCCTGCGGGTTGGTCTGGCTCGGCTTGCGGTGGCGCGTGATGACGTTGACGCCCGCGACGACGACCTTGCCGTCCTTCGGCAGGCTCTGCGTCACTTCGCCGGTCTTGCCCTTGTCCTTGCCGGACAGGATAACGACCGTGTCGCCCTTCTTGATCTTGTTCGCCATGGTCAGAGCACCTCCGGCGCCAGGCTGATGATCTTCATGTAGCCGCGGCCGCGCAGTTCGCGGACGACGGGGCCGAAGATACGCGTGCCGATCGGCTCTTCATTCTTGTTGACGAGCACGGCGGCGTTGCTGTCGAAACGGATCACCGAGCCATCGGCGCGGCGGACGTCCTTGGCGGTGCGGACGATGACGGCGCGATGCACGTCGCCCTTCTTCACCTTGCCGCGCGGCTGGGCTTCCTTGATCGACACGACGATCACGTCGCCCACGCCGGCGGTACGACGCTTCGAGCCACCGAGCACCTTGATGCACTGGACGCGCTTCGCGCCGCTGTTGTCGGCGACTTCCAATTGTGACTGCATCTGGATCATCGATGCATTTCCTTCTTCCTTGGCCTACCGGGATGCCCCGGCGGTTCCGTGAAACTCAGCTTCAGGCGTCAGCAGCCGTTTTGGGCTTGCTGTGGGTGTCGACCTTGTCGAGCACCTTCCAGGTCTTCAGCTTCGAAATCGGCTTCGTTTCCTCGATACGGACGGTTTCGCCGGCCTTGATGGCGTTGTCCTCATCGTGGGCGTGATATTTTTTCGAACGGCGGATGATCTTGCCGTACAGAGGGTGCTTCACCTTCCGTTCGACTTTCACCACGACGGTCTTGTCGCCCTTGTCGGACACCACCGTGCCGGTCAGAATGCGCTTCGGCATCGATAGTCTCCTTACTTCGCGGCCGAGCGCGAACGCTCGGTCTGCTGCGTCTTGATGCGGGCGATCGAGCGCCGCACTTCCTTGACGCGCGAGGCCTTTTCAAGCTGGCCGGTGGCCGCCTGGAAGCGGAGGTTGAACGCCTCGCGCTTCAGTTCGCCAAGCTGTTCGGCGAGCTGGTCGTCGGTCTTGGCCTTGAAATCTTCGGTCTTGGCCATGTCCTTAACCCTCCAGGTGCGAGGTGTCGCCGAGGCGGGCGATAACCTTCGTCTTGATCGGCAGCTTCATCGCGGCGCGTTCGAACGCCAGCGCGGCCACCGGGCCGGGGACGCCGTCGAGTTCGAACAGGATGCGACCCGGCTTCACGCGCGCGGCCCAGAATTCCGGCGAACCCTTGCCCTTACCCATGCGGACTTCGGCAGGCTTCGACGACACGGGGACGTCGGGGAAGATGCGGATCCACAGGCGGCCCTGACGCTTGATCGCGCGGCTGATCGCGCGGCGAGCCGCTTCGATCTGGCGCGCGGTGATGCGCTCGGGTTCCATCGCCTTCAGCCCGTAGGAGCCGAAGTTCAGGCTGGTACCGCCCTTGGCATTGCCATGGATGCGGCCCTTGAAGGCCTTGCGGAACTTGGTTTTTTTCGGTTGCAGCATGTCAGCAGTCCTTAGCGGCGATCTTCACGGGCCGGACGGACACCGGTCGTCTGCGCGTCGAGCATCAGACGGTCGGTCGCCATCGGGTCGTGACCAAGGATCTCGCCCTTGAAAATCCAGACCTTGATGCCGCAGACACCGTAAGCGGTGTGCGCTTCGGCCTCGGCATAGTCGACATTGGCGCGCAGCGTGTGCAGCGGCACCCGGCCTTCGCGATACCATTCGGTGCGCGCGATTTCCGCGCCGCCGAGACGGCCGGCGCAGTTGATGCGGATGCCCTCGGCGCCGAGACGCATCGCCGACTGAACGGCGCGCTTCATGGCGCGGCGGAACGCGACGCGGCGTTCGAGCTGGTCGGCAATGCCCTGGCCGACGAGCTTGGCGTCGACTTCGGGCTTGCGGATCTCGACGATGTTCAGCGACACGTCGCTGCCCGTCATCTCACCCAGCTTCTTGCGCAGCTTTTCGATGTCCGCGCCCTTCTTGCCGATGATGACGCCCGGACGGGCGGCATAGATCGACACGCGGCACAGCTTCGCCGGACGCTCGATCACGACCTTCGAGATCGCGGCCTGCGGCAGGTGCTTGAACACGAACTTGCGGATCTTCAGATCCTCGACAAGCATGCGGCCATAGTCCTGGCCCTCGGCGAACCAGCGGCTGTCCCAGGTGCGGTTGACCTGCAGGCGCAGGCCGATCGGATTGCTCTTCTGGCCCATCTTACGCCTCTTCTTCCTGTTCGCGCACGACAATGCGGATGCGGCTGAACGGCTTGACGATCCGGGTCGACTTGCCGCGGCCACGCGCGTGCCAGCGCTTCATCGAGAGCGACTTGCCGACGCTCGCTTCCTTGACGACGAGTGCGTCGACGTCGAGGTTGTGATTGTTTTCCGCATTGGCGACCGCGCTGGCGAGCACCTTGCGCACATCGACGGCCATCGCCTTCTTCGAGAAAGCGAGGACGTTCATTGCGTCTTCGACCTTGCGGCCGCGGATCAGCGCGGCGACGAGATTCAGCTTCTGCGCCGAGCCGCGGATCTGCGTGCCCACGGACAATGCCTCATTATCCGCAACGCGGCGGGGGGACTTTTCCTTGCCCATTAGCGTTTGCCCTTCTTGTCAGCCGCGTGGCCGGGGAAGAAGCGCGTCGGCGCGAATTCACCCAGCTTCATGCCGACCATGTCTTCATTGACCGACACCGGCACGAACTTGCGGCCGTTGTAGACGTTGAAGGTCAGCCCGACGAACTGCGGCAGGATGGTGGACCGGCGCGACCAGGTTTTGATAGGCGCAGAGCTGCTGCCTTCCTGGGCCGTTTCGGCTTTCTTGAGGAGATGGAGGTCCACAAAGGGACCCTTCCAGACCGAGCGAGCCATGGCTTACCTCTTCTTCTTCGCGTGACGCGACCGGATGATCATCTTGTCGGTCGACTTGTTGTGACGGGTACGAGCACCCTTGGTCGGCTTGCCCCACGGAGTAACCGGATGACGGCCACCCGAGGTGCGGCCTTCACCACCGCCGTGCGGGTGATCGACCGGGTTCTTCGCGACACCGCGAGTCAGCGGGCGCTTGCCGAGCCAGCGATTGCGGCCGGCCTTGCCGAGGTTGGTGTTCTGGTTGTCGGGGTTCGACACCGCACCGACCGTGCCCATGCATTCGCCACGGATGTAACGCTGTTCGCCCGAACCGAGACGCACGATCACGAGACCGCGGTCACGACCGACGACCTGCGCATAGGTGCCAGCCGAACGGGCGATCTGGCCGCCCTTGCCCGGCTTCATCTCGATATTGTGGACGATCGTGCCGACCGGCATCTGCGACAATTCCATCGCATTGCCCGGCTTCACGTCGGTCTTCTTGCCGGCGACGACGGTGTCGCCCACCGCCAAACGCTGCGGCGCGATGATGTACGTCTGCTCGCCGTCCTCATACTTCACCAGTGCGATGAAGGCCGTGCGGTTGGGGTCGTATTCCAGCCGCTCGACGGTGGCCGGCATGTCCCACTTGCGACGCTTGAAGTCGATGAAGCGGTACTTCTGCTTGTGGCCGCCGGCGATGCCGCGCGAGGTCACATGACCCTTGTTGTTGCGGCCGCCGGTCTTGTTCTTGCCTTCGGTCAGCGCCTTGACGGGCTTGCCCTTCCACAGCGACGATTTGTCGACGAGGATCAGGCCGCGCTGTGCGGGGCTGGTCGGATTATAGGATTTAAGTGCCATTTTCTCTGCCTCTTCCTACAATCAGACGCCGGTCGTGACGTCGATCGTCTGGCCTGCGGCCAGGCGAACAATCGCCTTCTTCACGTCGCTGCGGGTGTAGGGCTTGCCCTTCCAGCGCTTGGTCTTGCCTTTGGTGACGAGCGTGTTCACGCTCACGACCTTGACATCGAACAGCGCCTCGACGGCGGCCTTGATGGCGGGCTTGGTCGCGTCGTTCGCGACCTTGAACACCACGGCGTCATTTTCGCTGAGCAGCGTCGACTTTTCGGTGATCACCGGAGCGAGGATCACGTCATAGTGACGCGCGTCGATGGTTTTTGCCTTAGCCATTGCAGCGGGCCTCCAGCTTTTCGACCGCCGCGCGGGTCAGGACCAGCGTGTCGGCTCGGATGATGTCATAGACGTTGGCGCCGATGGCCGGCAGCGCGTCGACACCGATGAGGTTGGCCGAAGCCATCGCGAAGCTTTCGTGCACCGCGTCGCCATCGATGAAGAGCGCGCGGTTGCCGAGCTCGAGCTTGCCGAGCTTGCCGGCGAGCGCCTTGGTCTTCGCGTCCTTGAGTTCGAGCGTGTCGATGACGACGAGCTTGCCGCCCTTCGCCTTGTCGCTCAAAGCCATCTTCAGGCCGAGGGTGCGAATCTTCTTGTTCAGCGAGTGGCCGAAGGTGCGGGCACGCGGGCCGTGCGCCTTGCCGCCGCCGATGAAGATCGGTGCCTTGCGGTCGCCGTGACGAGCCGTACCGCCGCCCTTCTGGCGACCGAACTTCTTGCCGGTGCGCGACACATCGCTGCGTTCACGGGCGGCGCGAGCCGGACCGCGGCGCTTTTCGAGCTGCCAGGCAACGACGCGGTGCAGGATGTCGGCGCGGGCGTCGACGCCGAACACATCGTCATTGAGATCGATGTCGGTGCCGGCCTTGCCGTCGAGGGTCTGAACCTTGACCTTCATGATCAGGACTCCTGTGCGCCGTCGGTGGCCGCGGTGTCGACGACGGTTTCTTCAACCGGCGTTTCGACCGGCGCGTCAGCCGGGGCTTCGTTGCTGTTGGCCGCGCTCTTGATGCCCGCCGGATAGGGGGCTTCGGGGTGGCGCGGCAGCTTCACCGCATCGCGGACGAGCAGCCAGCCGCCCTTCGAGCCAGGGACCGAACCCTTGACGAAGAGAAGGCCGCGCTCGACGTCGGTGCGGACGATTTCGAGATTCTGCTGGGTGCGGTTGCGCGCGCCCATGTGGCCGGCCATCTTCTTGTTCTTGAAGACGCGGCCCGGATCCTGGCGGTTACCGGTCGAACCATGCGCACGGTGGCTGATCGAAACGCCGTGGGTCGCGCGCATACCGCCGAAACCCCAGCGCTTCATCGCACCGGCAAAGCCCTTACCCTGGGTCACGCCCTGGATGTCGACGATCTGGCCGGCGACGAAGTGGTCGGCCGACAGTTCGGCGCCCACGTCGAGCGTCGCGTCGTCGGCGACGCGGAACTCGACGAGTTTCGCCTTGGGCTCGACTTCGGCCTTGCCATAGGCGCCACGCTGCGGCTTGGCGACATTCTTCGCCTTGGCCGAGCCAGCACCCAGTTGAACGGCGACATAGCCGTCGCGTTCCTTATCGCGCACGGAGACAACCTGGCAGCCTTCGAGGCTCAGGACGGTGACGGGCACGTGGCGGCCGTCGTCCTGAAACAGGCGGGTCATCCCCATTTTCTTCGCGATCACGCCAGTCCGCATGATCCATACTCCTAAACAGAGGCCGGGCGGACCATTCCGCACGGCTTGCGGGACCCATCAAGGCAAGCCTCGACGGAACCCTCCCAGCCCAAAATTTCGATACATCGCCCCGTCCGGGCTGAGGTGCCGCCTTCCCGTGGGTTGGCGGCGAGACGGGGGACGCAGCCCGGTCGTATATGCCTTCCGGAGAAAGCGACCGGCGGTATCCACCCTATCGTCGATCCGGATCGCTCCGGACAATGCAGTCACCAAGGTGGCTGCCGATAGAGACCCCGGTTTTCACCGGGGCGTCGCTGGCTCAGGCCAGCTTGATCTCAACGTTCACCCCCGCGGCGAGGTCGAGCTTCATCAGCGCATCAACCGTCTGCGGGGTGGGCTGCACGATGTCGAGCAGCCGCTTGTGGGTACGCACCTCGAACTGCTCGCGCGACTTTTTGTCGACATGCGGGCCGCGGTTCACGGTGAATTTTTCAATACGCGTCGGAAGCGGGATCGGGCCGCGAATAAGCGCTCCGGTACGACGTGCCGTATCGGCAATGTCGGTGGTGGCCTGATCGAGCACGCGGTGATCAAAGGCCTTCAGGCGAATGCGAATATTCTGCGTTTCCATGACTGTTCCAGTCGAATCCCGTCTAACGATGCGAAAGAGCCGAAATGGCCTGCTCCGACTTCCGTGGGGAAGCCGGATCGGCCATCAAAAACCTTTAAGCTACGAGCCGCGCGAATCACTCCGAATCGCGCGGCTCGCGGCCCTATATTACTTTGTGACGGTTGCCACAACCCCTGCGCCGACCGTGCGGCCGCCTTCGCGAATTGCGAAGCGGAGACCCGGGTCCATCGCGATCGGGGCGATCAGCTTGACCGACAGCTGGACGTTGTCGCCCGGCATGACCATCTCGGTGCCCTCGGGGAGGATGACCTCGCCGGTGACGTCGGTGGTGCGGAAGTAGAACTGCGGACGATAGTTCGCGAAGAACGGCGTGTGACGGCCGCCTTCGTCCTTCGACAGGACGTACACTTCCGAGGTGAACTCGGTGTGCGGCGTGATCGAGCCGGGCTTTGCCAGAACCTGGCCACGCTCGACTTCTTCACGGCCGACGCCGCGGATCAGCGCACCGATGTTGTCGCCGGCCTGGCCCTGGTCGAGCAGCTTGCGGAACATTTCGACGCCGGTGACGACGGTCTTCTTGGTGTCCTTGATGCCGACGATTTCGACTTCTTCACCAACCTTGACGATGCCGGTTTCGACGCGGCCGGTAACGACGGTACCACGACCCGAGATCGAGAACACGTCTTCGATCGGCATCAGGAAGGGCTTGTCGAGCGGGCGTTCCGGCTGCGGGATCCACTCGTCGACGGCAGCCATCAGCTTCAGGATCGCATCCTTGCCGATGTTGTCGTCGCGGCTTTCGAGCGCGGCGAGCGCCGAACCGGCGATGATCGGAATATTGTCGCCGTCGAAGTCGCGCTTCGAAAGTTCTTCACGGATTTCGAGTTCGACGAGTTCGAGCAGTTCGGGATCGTCGAGCTGGTCGACCTTGTTGAGGAAGACGACCATGGTCGGAACGCCGACCTGCTTCGCGAGCAGGATGTGCTCCTTCGTCTGGGGCATCGGGCCGTCAGCGGCCGACACGACGAGGATCGCGCCGTCCATCTGGGCGGCACCGGTGATCATGTTCTTCACATAGTCGGCGTGACCCGGGCAATCGACGTGCGCATAGTGGCGGCCTTCGGTTTCATATTCGACGTGGGCGGTCGAAATGGTGATGCCGCGCTCGCGCTCTTCGGGCGCCTTGTCGATGTTCGCGAAATCGACGGCGGCGTTACCCGCGACGTTTTCCGCCAGAATCTTGGTGATCGCTGCGGTCAGCGAGGTCTTGCCATGGTCGACGTGACCGATGGTGCCGATGTTGCAGTGCGGCTTCGTCCGCTCAAATTTAGCCTTGGCCATGATGTAACAACCTTCTTGTTCGATGTTTGCGTTGATCAGTCCTGGACGCGCCTGCTGAATCAGGCGCCGCCCTTAGAGGGTCTTGCCGCGCGGTGCAAGCCCGCGCGGCTTCGACCTATCAGGCCATCTTGGCCTTCACTTCTTCGGCGACGTTGGTCGGCACTTCTTCGTAATGCGAGAATTGCATCGAATAGCTGGCGCGGCCCTGGCTGAAGCTGCGCAGCTGGTTCACATAGCCGAACATGTTCGCCAGCGGAACGATCGCCTCGACGACCTGGGCGATGCCCCGGCTGTCGGTGCCCTGGATCTGCCCGCGACGGCTGTTGAGATCGCCGATCACGTCGCCCATGAATTCCTCAGGGGTCACGACTTCGACCTTCATCACCGGTTCGAGCAGCTTGATGCCGGCCTTCGCCGCCACTTCGCGCATCGCCGCACGGCCCGCGATTTCGAACGCCAGCGCCGACGAGTCGACGTCGTGATACGCACCGTCGGTCAGACGGATTTCGAAATCGATGATCGGGAAGCCGATCATGTGACCATTTTCGGCCGACTCGCGCATGCCCTTTTCGACCGACGGGATATATTCGCGCGGAATGTTGCCGCCCTTGATCTCGTCGACGAAGGTGATGCCCGCGCCGCGTTCGCCGGGGGCGACGCTGACCTTGACGCGGCCGAACTGGCCCGAGCCGCCCGACTGCTTCTTGTGGGTGTAGTCGACGTCGACAGCCTTCGCGAGCGATTCGCGGTACGCCACCTGGGGCGCGCCGACGTTCGCCTCGACCTTGAACTCGCGCTTCATGCGATCGACGAGGATGTCGAGGTGAAGCTCGCCCATGCCCTTGATGATCGTCTGGCCCGATTCATGGTCGGTCGACACGCGGAACGAGGGATCCTCGGCGGCCAGGCGGTTGAGCGCGATGCCCATACGTTCCTGGTCGGCCTTGGTCTTCGGTTCCACCGACAGCTCGATGACCGGCTCGGGGAATTCCATCCGTTCGAGGATGATCGGCGCGTTGGTCGCGCAGAGCGTGTCCCCGGTGGTGGTTTCCTTGAGGCCGGCAAGCGCAACGATGTCGCCCGCATAGGCTTCTTCGATGTCTTCGCGGCTGTTCGCATGCATCAGCAGCATGCGGCCGACCTTTTCCTTCTTGTCCTTCACCGAGTTCAGGTACGTGCCCTTGTTCAGGGTCCCCGAATAGATGCGGGCGAAGGTGAGCGAACCGACGAACGGGTCGTTCATGATCTTGAAGGCGAGCAGCGACAGCGGCGCCGAGTCCGACGTCTCGCGCGAGTCGGGCTGGTCGTTGTCCGGGTTGATGCCCTGGACGTCGGGAATGTCGAGCGGCGAAGGCAGGTAATCGACGACTGCGTCGAGCAGCGTCTGAACACCCTTGTTCTTGAACGCCGAGCCGCAGAGCACCGGAACGAACGCCTGTGCCAGCGTCCCCTTGCGGATCAGCTTCTTGAGCGTGGCGACATCGGGAACGGTGCCTTCGAGATAGGCTTCCATCGCATCGTCGTCCTGTTCGACGGCGAGTTCGACGAGCTTTTCGCGATATTCGGCCGCCTTGTCGGCGAGGTCGGCGGGGATTTCCTCATAGAAGAATTCGGCGCCGAGGCTTTCATCCTTCCAGATGATCGCACGCTCGTTGACGAGATCGACGAGGCCCTTGAAGCCGCCTTCGGCGCCGATCGGCAGATAGAGGACAGCCGGGGTCGCCCCGAGACGATCGATGATCGTCTGGACGCAATAATAGAAATCGGCGCCGGTGCGGTCGAGCTTGTTGATGAAGCACATCCGCGGAACCTTGTACTTGTCCGCCTGACGCCACACGGTTTCCGACTGCGGCTCGACGCCGGCAACGCCGTCGAACGCGGTGATCGCACCGTCGAGGACGCGCAAGCTGCGTTCGACTTCGATCGTGAAGTCGACGTGTCCGGGGGTGTCGATGATGTTCAGGCGATGCTCGGGGCCGTTGCCCTCTTCGGCCTTCCACAGGCAGGTGGTCGCAGCCGACGTGATCGTGATGCCGCGCTCCTGCTCCTGCTCCATCCAGTCCATCGTCGCGGCGCCGTCATGGACTTCGCCGATCTTGTAGGACTTGCCGGTGTAATAGAGAATGCGCTCGGTCGTCGTGGTCTTGCCGGCGTCGATGTGCGCCATGATACCGAAATTGCGATAGCGTTCGAGCGGATGGCTGCGTGCCATGGTCTTTTCCTTGGACTTGGGGGGAAGCTTTTGGAGCCGCCCCCGATATAGGAAGTTTTGTTGCGATTGCGAGACGGGCCAATGACCCGCCTTCGCTTACCAGCGGTAGTGGCTGAAGGCGCGGTTGGCTTCGGCCATGCGGTGCGTGTCTTCGCGCTTCTTCACCGCGTTGCCGCGGTTGTTCGAGGCATCGAGGAGCTCGCCCGACAGACGCGCGGCCATCGTGGTTTCGCTGCGGTTGCGCGCCGCGGTGATCAGCCAGCGGATTGCGAGCGCCTGCGCGCGGTCCGGACGGACTTCGACGGGAACCTGATAGGTCGCACCGCCGACGCGGCGGCTGCGCACTTCGATGTTCGGACGGATGTTCGCCAGCGCTTCGTGGAACACGCCGAGCGGTTCCTTCTTGGCACGGGCTTCGACCGATTCGAGCGCACCGTAAACGATGTTTTCAGCGACGGACTTCTTCCCGTCCAGCATGACGCTGTTCATGAATTTCGACAGCACCGTATCACCGAAACGGGGATCGGGCAGAATTTCGCGGCGTTCAGGACGACGACGACGAGCCATGGGTTATTCCTTTACAACAGCATCCCGGCGCGACGCGCAGCGGGATGATCAAATAGCCGAAAAAGCGGTCCTTACTTCGGACGCTTCGCGCCGTACTTCGAACGGCTCTGCTTGCGGTCCTTCACGCCCTGCGTATCGAGCACGCCGCGCAGGACGTGGTAACGCACACCGGGAAGATCGCGGACACGACCGCCGCGGATCAGCACGACGCTGTGTTCCTGGAGGTTGTGACCTTCGCCGGGGATATAGGTGATGACTTCGCGGCTGTTGGTCAGGCGGACCTTCGCAACCTTGCGGAGCGCCGAGTTCGGCTTTTTCGGGGTCGTCGTGTAGACACGGGTGCAAACGCCGCGCTTTTGCGGGTTTGCGTCCATCGCCGGGACCTTGGACTTCACCTTCTGGGGAGTCCGGCCCTTGCGGACCAGCTGGTTGATCGTGGGCATGAATGCTTCACCTTTAATTGTCCGCCCATCAAAGCGAACGGTTACTGTACTGCGGTGGATGAAGCTCCGGCCGCAATCCCGCCAAAAAGGGCGAAAAACGACCGACCTGATAACAGCAAAAGACCCCGGCAGACCTGCAAGATCGTCCGGAGGCTCCATCCGCGCCAGCAATGTTCAAGCGCTGTTGCAACTGAAAGAGGCAGCAAACCGCCCTTTTCGGTCGAGCGCGCCCCTAGACCCGATTCCTCCGGTGGTCAAGAGGCAGGCAATATTGTTGCGCCGGACGGAGCGGGCTATCGCGAGTCATGCCCGCCGTCCGCCACGCCAGCTTCGCCCCGCATGTCGCGCCCGACACGCGGTTGCTGATATTGGGAAGCCTGCCCGGCGCGCGTTCGCTTGCCGAACGCCAATATTATGCGCATCCGACGAACCAGTTCTGGCGCCTGCTGGGCGAGGCTATCGAGCAGCCGCTGGCAGACCTGCCCTATGACGACCGGCTGACGGTGCTGCGCGAGGCTAAGGTCGGACTCTGGGACGTGATCCGCAGCGCCGAGCGACACACCAGCAGCGACTCGCTGATCCGCGAGGCCGAGGCGCACGACCTCGCGGCGCTGATGGCCGATCTGCCCGACCTTCGCATGATCGCCTTCAACGGCGGCAAGGCCGCGGCGATCGGGCGAAGGCAATTGCCGCCACTCGAAGGCGTCGCTGTGGTCGACCTGCCGTCGAGCAGCGCGGCGCATACGATCGGCTTCGCGGCGAAGCTCGATCGCTGGCTCGCGCTCCGCAGCGCGCTATGATCAGTCGACGACTTCGCCCCGTGCCATCACGAAATCGACTTTCTTGAGCACGCGCACGTCGGCGACAGGATCGCTCGCGACCGCGATGAGGTCGGCGCTCTTGCCTGGCGCGATGCTGCCGATCTGGTCCGACAGGCCGAGCAGGTCGGCGGCGTTCACCGTTGCGGCCTTGATCGCCTCGACCGGAGCCATGCCGTGCTGGACCATCAGTTCGAATTCGTCGCCGTTGCGGCCGTGCTTCGATACGCCGGCATCGGTACCGAAGGCGATGCGCACGCCTTTGGGCACGAGCGTTTCGAGGCTTTTGCCGGTGATCGAGATGCGCCATTTGATCTTCGCCAGCACGTCGGGTTCATAAGCGTCGGGATTGGCGGCGAGGCGTTCCTTGTAGCCATTCACGGTCGAAAGCGTCGGAACATAATAGGTCTTCGACTTCGCCCACGCCGCGATCGTCGCGTCGTCGAGGATCGTGCCATGCTCGATCGAATCGGCGCCGGCCTCGATCGCGAGGCGGATGCCGTCGGCGCCGTGCGCGTGCACCGCGACCTTCTTGCCGAACATATGCGCCGTCTCGACAATCGCCTTGGCTTCATCGTCGAACATCTGCTTGCCCAGGCCGGCGCCGATGCGGCTGTTGACCCCGCCGGTCGAGGCGAATTTGATCACGTCGGCACCGCGCCCGATCTGCAGCCGCACCGCGCGGCGGCAATCATCGGCGCCGTTGCAGGTGTTGCCCGCGCCCGCAAAGAAAGGCCGAAGCTCGTCGCGATAGCCAAGCGAGCCGTCCATATGCCCGGCGCTGCCCGAAATGCTGGCGCCGGCATCGACGATGCGCGGCCCCCGCACCTTGCCCGCGAGGATCGCGTCGCGGAGCGCCAGCGTCGCGCCGTCGCCATCGCCGAGGTTGCGCACGGTGGTGAAGCCGGCGCGCAGCGTCTTCATGCCATTGGCCTCGGCATTGAAGGCCTGCGCCGCGGGGCTGAGCGTGATTTCCTCGAGCTGTCCGGCGATGCCGCCCGCATCGCTCGTCAGATGGACATGGCTGTCGATGAGGCCGGGGAGAACATATTTGTCCCTGAGGTCGATCAGCGTTGCGCCGGGATCGGCGGGCTGGAAACCGTCGGCGATGCTCAGAATCTTGCCGCTCTCGACGACGATCGTCGAAGCGCCGCGCACCGGCTTGCCGGGTTCGGCGAGCAATTGCCCGGCGTGGATGACGGTGCGCGCGGGCGCCTCTGCGGCGAGCGGCGCCGCGAGCGACGCGCCGACCAGCGCGAGCGGAAGGACGTAAAGCGGCTTCATGTCTGCATCCCCTGTTTTTGAACTGGGGAGCGTTAAAGCCGATCAGAAGCCGGCCGTAAAGCGGAGCGCCGCGCCCCGGTCGTCGGGCATCGCGGCGATGTGACCGGGATCGCGGCGCCACCATGTGTTGGCGATAAGCTCGCCGCCGAACAGCGAGAGGGCATAGCTCGCCTCCGCGACCAGTTCGCGGCCCGTCGGCGCGAGATTATAGGTGCGACGGGCGAAGTCGGTCCGGCCGGTGGCATAATCGTGCGCAACGGGAAGAATGAGGTCGATGCCGCCGCGCGCGACGCGTAGTGGCTGCGCAAAGCGGAGCGCGGCGCGATCACCGGGGCGGAGCAGATGGGCCTTGGCGATGTCGAAGGAGAATGCGGTCGACCAGAGCGCGCCACCCGCGACCAGCCCGGCGCGGTCGGGGCGCGTCCGCATCTGTCGCCAGGCGGCGGCAATTTGCCAATCGTTGCGCATATCGAGGGTGAGGCTTGCGTCGCCGACCAGGCTGGTCGCGCCGCCGGAGCCGAAGACGGGGCCGAGGCGCGCGCCGAGCAGGCTGTCCGATTCGCGGAGCCAGCTGGCGTCGAGCGCGGCGCGGACGGCGCCGAAGCGGCCGTCCCAGCCGGCACCGAAGCGCTGGTAGCGGCTGTCGCGGCGCGAGCGGTAGCGGAGGAGGGGATCGTCCTGCCAGCGCGAGCCCGAGACCCAGCCGCTTTCGGCATATATGTTAACATATTGGTTTTGCTTTATAGTATGACGTATGAGCGTGCCAACGCCAGGGCTGGCGGCGAAGCCGAGCCCCTCGTGCGCGGCGTCGCCGATCAGCATCGCCCGGCCGCTTTCGCCGCGCTCGCCCGCGAGCAGGCCGCCGGTGCCGCGCCCCGCGGCGAAGCCGATACGCGTGTGCGCGTCGAGGCGCATTATCGCCGAGGCGGCGAGGGTGCGCGCGCGCTGCGCGTCGTGGAAGGAGAGGCCCGCGAGCGCGTCGCTGCCGCCCGCGCCCGGCGTGGTGACGAGCGAGAGCGCGAGCGACTGGCTGGCGGCGCTTTGCTGGCGGACGAGGCCGCCGATCGCACCCGACAGTTTGAAGTCGGGACGGCGCAGACCGAGAGATCCGCCGAAATCGACGTTGAACGCGCGGCCGAAGCCGTCGGTGACAAGGCCGATCGTCCCCGCACCGCCCGCATCGCCCATCGGACCGCCGAGCATACCGAGCGGCGCATCGAGCGCGACGGCGGTCGAAGTCCCGGTGAGCGCGGTCGCGCCTATCGGCTGAAAGGCGCGCGCGATGTCGAGGATGCCCTGACCATAGACGCCATCGGCGCCGGCGGCACCCGCATCGCGCGCCGACTGGTGGAGGAGCGAGACGATCTGTTGGCTCGAAAGATTCGGAAAGGCCTCTGCGATCAGCGCGACCGCGCCCGCAACCTGCGGCGCCGCGAAGCTGGTGCCATTGAGCACAAAGACGAAATTGCCTTCGGTCTTGAGCGCGCCATTTTCATAGGCGCAGCACACACCCTCACCCAGCGCCGCGAGATAGGAGCTGGCATAGGCGCCCGCGCGGTTGCTGAAAGGCGAGATCGCGCCGCCGTCATCGACCGACCCCGCGATGAGGACGAGCCCGCCGCCGGCATCGCGCAGCCCCTGCGCAAAAGGATCGGGGTTGTTCGGGTCGTTGCCGTTCGCGGTCGTATCGCCATCGTTGCCCGCCGCCACGACAACGATGATCCCCGCCGCGGTGGCGCGCGAGACGGCGGCGCGCAGGGTCGCGCCGGGCGGGTCTTCGCCGCCGAGCGAAATGTTGACGACGCGCGCGCCCGCACTCACCGCGCGGTCGAGGCCTGCGGCGATCGCCGTTTCGGGATAGCGGCAGCCGCTTTCATCGTTCGATGGATCCTCGGTCGCGCAGCTGCCCGGCCGGTCGGCGCGCAGCACGAGCAGGCTGGCGTCGAAGGCGATGCCGAAGGTGCCGGCGTCATTCTTTCCGCCGAGCAGAAGCTGCGCGACATTGGTGCCGTGCGTCCCTTCGCCATCGATCCCGCGCGATCCCGCAAGGTCGATCGATTGCGACGAGATTCGCCCGGCAAATTCGGGGCTGTCCTGGTCGATGCCGTCGTCGATCACGCCCGCCAATATGCCCTGGCCGGTGGCCCCCGCCTGATAGGCGGTGATCGCGCCGTGGAAATTGACGCCGTCGGACATGCGCGTTTCGGCGGTATCGAAATTGCCGGTCGGCGGCGGGGTGGGCGTCGGCGTGGGGGTCGGCGTGGGGGTCGGCGCCGGCGCCGGCGCGGGAGCGGGGGGAGGCGCCGGGGTCGGCGAGGGGCGGGTACCGCCGCCACCGCCGCCACACGCCGAAAGCGCGAGCCCCGCGATGGCGAGCAACAGGGGCAAAGGGCGCGGCGCCATCCGTTGGATGCGGCTGCGTCGGTGTGCGTCGGCCATCGCCGTTCCCCTTTGCCCTGATAGCCAGCTTTTAGCGCGGCGGAGGGCTTGGCAATAGTATCTTGCGGTTAATTGCGGGTTTGCGATCCTCCCTGCGGCGAAGCGGTGGGGAGGGGGACCATCCGCAGGATGGTGGAGGGGCTGCGGCGCCGCGCCATCGCCCCTCCGTCAGCGGCTGCTCCGCTGCCACCTCCCCGTGAATTCGGCACAGGGAGGATCTTTCGTTCGCCTTGCCTCGACGAACCCCAACCCCTATGCGCCCGGCCATCATGCCCCCCGCGCTCGACCATATCGACAGCTGGATCTTCGATCTCGACAACACGCTTTACGCGCCGTCGGCGAAGCTGTTCGACCTGATCGACGAACGCATGGGTGCCTTCATCATGCGGTTGCTGGACGTCGACGCGGCCCACGCGCGGCGGGTGCAGAAGCAATATTTCCATGATCATGGTACGACGATGGCGGGGCTGATGCGCCATCACGGCGTCGATCCCGAAACCTTCCTGATCGATGTCCATGATATCGCGCTCGACCGGCTGACGATCGACCCGCGGCTGCGCGCCGGGCTCGAGCGGCTGCCGGGGCGCAGGCTGGTGTTCACCAACGCCGACGCCGATTATGCCGCGCGCGTGCTCGAAGCGCGCGGGATCGCCGACCTGTTCGACGGCATCTGCGACATTCGCGTCACCCGCTACACGCCCAAGCCCGATGCGGCGGCCTATGATATGATGGTCGCGCACCTCGGCATCGATCCAGCGAAAAGCCTGTTCGTCGAGGATATGGCGCGCAACCTGACACCCGCCAAAGCGCTCGGCATGACGACCGTGTGGCTGGACAATGGCAGCGAAAGCGGCCATCGCGACCACCTGCCGGGCCATGTCGATTTCCACGCGACCGACATCGCCGACTGGCTCGATACCTTGCCTTCACCTTGGGGAATTTCATGACGACCGACCTCCAGAGCACGATCGAAGCCGCGTGGGATACGCGCGACACGCTGGGCCTTACCACGACCGGCGCGGTGCGCGACGCAGTCGAGACGGCGCTGGCGGGGCTCGACGACGGCAGTTATCGCGTCGCCGAGCGCGATGCGGGCGGCGCCTGGCAGGTCAACCAGTGGCTGAAGAAAGCGGTGCTGCTGTCGTTCCGCCTCAACGACATGGAGATCATCGAGGGCGGCGCCGGCGGCGCGACCTGGTGGGACAAGGTGCCGTCGAAATTCGCCGGCTGGGGCGAGAACCGCTTTCGCGACGCGGGCTTCCGCGCCGTTCCCGGCTCGATCGTGCGCCGCGGCGCCTTTATCAGCAAGGGCGCGGTGCTGATGCCGAGCTTCGTCAACATCGGCGCGTACGTCGGCGAGGGGTCGATGGTCGATGCCTGGGCCACCGTCGGCAGCTGCGCCCAGATCGGCGCCAACGTCCACCTGTCGGGCGGCGCCGGGATCGGCGGCGTATTGGAGCCGCTGCAGGCGGGGCCGGTGGTGATCGAGGACGGCGCCTTCATCGGCGCACGCGCCGAAGTCGCCGAGGGCGTGATCGTGCGCGAGGGCGCGGTGCTGTCGATGGGCGTCTATCTCGGCGCGTCGACCAAGATCGTCGACCGCGCGACGGGCGAGGTTTTCATGGGCGAAGTTCCCGCTTACTCGGTGGTCGTGCCGGGATCGCTGCCCGGCAAGCCGCTGCCCGACGGAACCCCGGGGCCGTCGCTATACTGCGCCGTGATCGTCAAGCGCGTCGATGCCAAGACGCGCGCCAAGACCGGGATCAACGAGCTGCTGCGCGACTGACGCACGACATGGAGCCCGGCTTTCGCCGGGGAACCGCGTTTACCGCTCGCTCAGATAATAGCGTTCGCGCGCGCTGAGGTCGTCGTTCAATTCGTAGACGATCGGCTGGCCGGTCGGGATTTCGAGCCCGGTGATGTCGGCGTCCGAAATGCCCGAGAGATGCTTGACGAGCGCGCGCAAACTGTTGCCGTGCGCCGAGATCAGCACCGTCTTGCCCGCGGCGAGTTCGGGGACGATCGCGGCTTCATAATAGGGAAGCACGCGTTCGATCGTATCCTTGAGGCTCTCGGCCGCCGGGATCGCGATGCCGGCGTAGCGCGGGTCGCTCGCGAGATTCCATTCGGAGCCGGCTTCGAGCGGCGGCGGCGGAATGTCGAAGCTGCGGCGCCAGATCTTGACCTGCTCGTCGCCATGCTTCGCCGCGGTCTCGGCCTTGTCGAGCCCGGTGAGGCCGCCATAGTGGCGCTCGTTGAGGCGCCAGTCCTTGGTGACAGGGAGCCACAAACGTCCCATCGCCTCGAGCGCGAGGTTCAATGTCTTGATCGCGCGCGTCTGGACCGAGGTGAAGCAGGTGTCGGGGGCGACGCTCTTCGCCTTCATCAGCTCGCCCGCCGCCCAGGCTTCGGCCGCGCCCTTTTCGGTGACATCGACATCCCACCAGCCGGTGAAGCGGTTTTCGAGATTCCACTGCGACTGGCCGTGACGGATGAGGATGAGCTGGGGCATTTCGGATCCTTGCGCTGGAGGAGAGTCGCCGCCCTTTAGCGCGGCTTTTCACCGAACGCCAACCGCCCTCTTGAAATGGTTTCGGCTGCACCCAGATTTGGATCGTCCGGCCGCCGATACGGGGCCGGGTGGCGATCGCGGCCGAGCCCGCGGTCCCTTTGCTTCGCTTTGAAAGGAAGGAATGACTCATGCGTAACAGCTTTGACTGGACCCCCTATCGCCGTTCGACCGTCGGCTTCGACCGGTTGTTCGATTTCCTTGAAACCAGCGGTTCGGGCGCGGAAAATTACCCGCCGTTCGACATCGAAAAGGTCGCCGACGACCATTTCCGCATCACGGTGGCCGTCGCGGGATTCAAGAGCGACGAAATCGACATCACCGCGCAGCAGAACATGCTGACCGTCAGCGGCCGCAAGGCGCCGGTGGCCGAGGGCGAGGGGCGCCAGCTCCTCTATAGCGGCATCGCGACGCGCGCGTTCGAGCGCCGCTTCCAGCTCGCCGATTTCGTGCGGGTCGCCAGCGCCGACCTCGCCGACGGGCTGCTCGTCATCGACCTGGTGCGCGAAGTGCCCGAGGCGATGAAGCCGCACAAGATCGCGATCGGTGGCACGGCCCAACCGGTGATCGAGGACAAGAAGGCCGCGTAAGCACCGGCGAGCCTGACTTGAATGATGCGGGGTCCGGAGTCCCTTCCGGGCCCCGTTTTCGTTCAGAGCGCGCGCGTCATGAAGCGGCTGAACGGGTCGGGCTTATAGTCGGCGAAGGGCGCGCACTCGGTGAAGCCGTAACGCCGATACAGCGCGAAGGCAGGCTCGAACGACCCGCTCGACCCGGTTTCCAAGCTGAGGCGTTCGAGACCCCGTTCGCGCGCGACATCGATGATATGGTCGAGCATATGCGCCGCGACACCCTGCCGCAGAAAGGCCTCGGCGGTGCGCATCGATTTGATTTCGCCGTGCGCGCTATCGAGCATCTTCAAAGCGCCGCAGCCGGCAAGCTCGTCACCCCGGTGGATCGACCAGAAGGTCACGTCGCCCGCGCGCAGTCCGTCGAAATCGAGGAAGTGGCAGCTGCCCGCGGGTGAGTTCGCGAGCATGCCCGCGAAATGCACCTCGAGCAGCGCGCGGACGGGCGCGCCCGACAGATCGTCCTCGACGATCCGCCAGGCGGCACTCACAGCATCTGGTCCAGCGTCTGGAGGCAGGCGTGCGCGAGCAGCTTCGAGCGCTCGGGCGACCAGCCCTGAACCGGATCGGGCAGGTCGCGATTGTCCTTGAACGGCATTTCGAGCGTCATCGACACCGCGCCGAAGCGTTCGGCGAGCTGCGTCGTCGACATCGAGAGATTCGCCTGCCCCGGCGCCGATTCGGTATAGCCGAGGTCGACCTGAAAATCGGGGGTGTTCGACGCGAGCGCGGCCTCGAACGCCTTATATTTTTCGGCCTGCTCGGCCTTCAGCGAGGGAATGCCCTCGAAACCCGCGAGGAAGACCGCGGGGATCGCCTCGTCGCCATGGACGTCCATCGCCCAGTCGACGCCGCTTTCGTCCATCGCGTTCCGAACTGCGAGCACTTCGGGGCTGCGCTCGGCGGTTGGATTCTCCCATTCGCGGTTGAGGTTCACGCCGGCGAAATTGGTGCGCAGATGCCCGCGACGCGATCCGTCGGGATTCATGTTCGGTACGATATGGAAGCGGCATTTCTGCAGCAGCGAGCGTGCGTGCGGGTCGGCTGAATCGGTGAGCTTTTCGAGCGCGCCCTCCATCCACCATTCGGCCATGCTCTCGCCGGGATGCTGGCGCGCATAGAGCCACACCTGCGTGTCGCCGCTGCCCATTTCGAGGCAGTCGACCGGCTGACCTTCGAGGCTGGTGCCGAGGCAGCGGTAGGTGACGCCCTCGCACTCGGCGACCGAGGCGATCAGGTCGTGATGGCGTTCCATCGAATAGGGCGCGAAATAGGCGATATAGAGGATCGGGCTTTCGGCGGTGTGCTGGATCGTCAGCGTGCCGCCGCCCGTTTTGGCGTCATACGCCGTGTCGAGACGGAACCAGTGTTCGCGGTCGGTGCTCGCGCATGCGGCATAGCCCGGCCAACCGTCGGGATAGGCCGATTCCGCCAGCCCGCCGATCGCGAGTTCAAGCGCGTCGCCGACGTGGCACGCGACGCGGAAGTGGAACCACTGGAAAAAGTCCGATTCGCGGTCCTTGCGAATCGAAAGGCGCGCCGACGTGCCGTCGACATTTTCCACGACGATATTGCCGCTGTCGAAAGCGGCGTTGATGCTGATGGTCATTTGACGCTGATAGTGCGTCCGGATTCGCCGGGGAAGTCCTTGAATAAGGCTTCGGCCAATTTCGCTGCGGCGAGGCTCGGCTGGTTCGCGGGCGCCTTGACCGGAACCGCGGTCAGCGCGCGGCCTTCCCACAACGCCTGACCCGTCGCGGCATCGTCGATGCGCACCGACAGCTGAAGGTCGGCCATCCGTTTCGGTCCGCCGCCGAGATTGATTCCGATGCCGAGCCCCACGCCCGAGCCGTAGTTGCCGGTAGACCCGCCAACGCCGACCGACACCGGCGAACGGCGGCCCTCGGGCAACTGTTCGGAGCGGTCGAAGGCAATGCGGACGAGAAGCGGCGCGCGTTCGCCCACTCCCGCCGCGACAAGCCCCTGCCGCTGGAGCTGCTGGTCGACCGCGGTGCGATAGCTGTTCCATTCGAGCGAGGGCATCGCCGTCCCCGGCGCTACGCCCGGAACATCGGTCGCCGGACCATCGAGCGGCGCGGTCGCGATGGCGTAGCGCGTTCCCGTCGCCCAGCCGGCGACCGCATTGGTGTGGAAACGGGTGACTTCGACCGGCGGCACCGCCGTCGCGCAGCCAGCCAGGGCGAACGCCGCTGCGCAGAGCAGGGCGGCGGAATGAGGACGCGTCATCGGCGCATCATGCGCCAGCATTTATGGCTTGGCAATGAACGGGATGCCTGCGCACCCCGTCCAAGCAATCAGCGATAGAAGATATGATTGTCGATCTGCGCGATGCGCGTCTTGCGCCAACCCGGCGAGACATAGCGCGCGTGGAAGAAGAGAGCGCCCGGGGCGTGGTTCTTCCACGTGCCGTCGCGCGCGATCTGGGCGATCGCAACGGCATTGTTCCACTGGGCGCCCTGGCGGATCGCGGGCATCCGGCCGCCGCGCACGAAGCTGAACTGGCTTTTCTGGTGGACGACGCCGCACAGGCTTTTCGGGAAACGGCCCGAATTGGCGCGGTTGATCACGACATGCGCGACCGCGAGCTGGCCGGGCAGCGATTCGCCGCGCGATTCGAAATAGACCGCACCGGCAAGGCAGCGCAGTTCGGGATCGATTTCGGCCGGCCTGGGTGTCGCGGCGACGAGTTCGGCGAGCGAAGCGGCCGTCACCGGGGGCGAGATCGGCGCGGGGTCGGCTTCGGCTTCGATCTGGTTGCTGTCTTCGACCGGGGTTTCGATTTCGGTCGGAAGGTCCGCCCTTTCCTCGACCGCCGGCGTGTCGGCGCCCGGGAGGATGATGGCGGGGATATTGGCGTCGGCCGCAAGATCGCTTGCAAAGCCCGGTTCCGCCAGAAGCAGCATGGAGGCAGCGGTCATGCCGACGGCAGCCATGCCGGCTACGTTCAAAATGCGACTCATAGTGTCCGTCAAAAGTGCGGCCGATGAACCGAACCTCTCAAACCAGGCGGGGGACTATGGTCCTGTATCGCCGCCTGCGGTCATCGTCCGACTGCGTGTCCAAACCGGTTTGCCGGGTGCGTTGCCAAAAGCTGTGCAACCCGCGGATCGACCTACGCGTTATCGAATGGGCGCGAGTTATTGTGCGCCGCAACAGAGTCAAGTTAACGCCGCCCACTCCGCGACGAGTTGTGGCGCATCTGCGATATCCAGTTCAATCAGCCACAGATCGGGATCGGCCTTTCGCCGCCGTTCCTGATAGTTTGCGCGCGATTCCCCATCATTTGGATCGCTCGGGCCGACCGCCTCCCAGATATAGTGGCCATCGGCGCCAAAGCGCCGCTCGAGCAGCGGCCCGGGCTGGCCGCGGTCGCTGCACTGGACAAGGATGATGCCTGAATTTTCGTCGCCCTTGGCGAGCACGGTCGCAAAGCCGCCGGCCGCTTCGGTGCGACGAAGCAGCAGATCGACAAGGAAACGGCTTTTGAGGCGGGTCATATCAGCTTGTGCCCCTGCGATGGCAGGGGCCAATCACCGAAGGCACCGTCATCAACAGACGGTGGTGGAAATCGCGACGGCAGGTGATGGGCCCCTCCTTCGCAGGGGCACGGCTGATCTTTTATCAGGCCGCGTCACGCGTTTCGGTGTCGGCGAGCAGCGCATAGAGCGCCTCGTCGTTCTTCGCGCCGCGCAGCCGGTCGGCGATCGCCTCGTTGCGCAGCATCCGCGACACGCCCGCGAGCGCTTTCAGATGGTCGGCACCGGCGTCGAGCGGCGAGAGCAGGATGAAGAGCAGATCGACGGGCAGGCCGTCGACTGCGTTGAAGTCGATCGGCTTGGCGAGTTGCAGGAACAGGCCGCGCACCCCGCCGAGGTCCGCCATCTTGGCGTGCGGAAGCGCGATCCCGCGGCCAAACCCGGTCGAGCCCAGACGCTCGCGTTCGAGCAGCGCCTCGCTGACTTCGCCGGCGTCGAGGCCGAGCGAACGGCTGGCGAGATCACCGACAAAGGGGAAAAGCGCCTTTTTCGAATCGAGCTGAACATGCGCGCGCACGGTCGCCGGATAGAGAAGGGAAGAAAGATTCATCGTCTGGCCAAATCTTGTTAAACGCCGGACGCCGCCAGGAACTTGGGCTGGCAAACGGTCGCGGATCTGTCGTGGCAGGCCCCCCGCCATCCCGGCTTCGGGCATCGTTGGGCGCGGCCCTTAAGCCGGATGGCGAAGAAAAGCCAGCCCTATCGTGGTTCGACCCAGCCGATTGTCCCGTCGTCGCGGCGATAGACCATGTTGTGTGCGCCGGTCTTGCTGTTGACGAAGAGCAGCGCGTTGGTGTTCCGAAGGTCGAGCATCATCACGGCGTCGGACACGCTGCTGCTGGGGATATCGACGCGCGTTTCGGCGATGATCGCCGGCGCATCGCCCGCGTCTTCCTCGCTGCCAGGATCGAACACGGTATAGCCTGCATTGTCCTCGATCTCGTCGACAGTCGGCGACGGCGCGGCGACGCCATTATTGTGATCCTTCAACCGGCGCATGTAGCGCCTGAGCTGCTTTTCGATGCGTTCGGCCGCCCCCTCGAACGCGACATGCGCGTCCTGCGCCTGGCCATGGCCCTTGAGCACGAGCCCCTGCATCACATGCGCGACGATGTCGCACTGGAAACTGTCGTGCGGACCTTTCCCGAAGGTCGCATGTGCCCCGATCGCGCGCGAGAAATATTTGTCGGCAATCGCGTTCATCCGGTCCGACACATGCGCCTGCAGCGCTTCGCCGGTTTCGATCTGGTGTCCAGAGACGCGGATTTCCATTTTTCTTCTCCTTCTTGGCCGGTGCGACGACAATGGGAGAGTCGTTACACCGTATCGAGCCACAGCGGCTGGTTCAGCCCTGCGACAAATTCGGCGTGCCGCGCGAGTTCGGCGGCCGACGCCATATGGGGACGGGGTTCGCGAAAGGGGCGGCCGGGACCGCGCGATGCCGCGGGCGAGGGGAGGTCGATCGACCCCGATACCGCCGAAGCGGCTCCGAGGCCGAGGCCGAGGCCGATCTGCCGGCCGCCGGTCATTTCGATATAGAGATGGGCGAGCAGCTCGGCGTCGAGCAGCGCGCCATGCTTGACGCGGTGGCTGCGGTCGATGCCGTAGCGCGTACAGAGCGCATCGAGGCTGTGCTTGGCGCCCGGGTGGAGCTTGCGCGCCATCTGCACCGTGCAGCACATGCGCGCCATGTCGAGCGCGGGCCGGCCGGCGCGCGCCAGCTCGGCGTTGACGAATCCGAAGTCGAACGCGGCATTGTGCGCGACGAGCGGCGCATCGCCGAGAAATTCGAGCAGTTCGTCGACGCGCGTCGCAAAGAGCGGCTTGTCCGAAAGGAATTGGATTGACAGCCCGTGCACCGCTTCGGCCGCGGCGGGCATATCGCGCTCGGGATTGAAATAGGCGTGGAAGGTGACGCCGGTTTCACGGCGGCCGATCAACTCGACACATCCGATTTCGACCAGCCTGTCCCCGCTTCTGGGATCGAAACCCGTGGTTTCGGTATCGAAAATAATCTCGCGCATCGAAGGTTCAATCTGGACCCTATCGGGCGTGGAAACAAGAGGTGATGAAACGAATTTGGCGGTGCGTCTCGCTTTTGGGGCGGCCCGTTTCGATGATGAAATCGGCGCGCGACCGCTTGACCCGGTCGGGAACCTGCAGACGGCGGATCGCCTTCAATTTCGCCGTCGTCATGCCGGGGCGCCGCATCACGCGTTTGCGCTGCATCCACGCGGGCGCCGAAACGACCGCGATCGCGCCGACCTTGCGCCAGCCGCCCTTTTCGAAGAGCAGAGGGATGTCGAGCACGACGAAATCGCGCGCGCGGTGGCGCGCGAGAAAGCGTTTCTGGGCCTTGCCGACCGCCGGATGGACGATCGCTTCGAGCGCGGCGAGTTCATGGGTATTGCCGATCACGCGCGCGCCGAGTTTCTGCCGGTCGACGCCGTTCGGGCCCGTGGTGCCGGGAAAACGCGCCTCGATCGCGGCGACGAGCGCGCCGCCGGGGCCTTGCAGCCGGTGCACTTCGGCATCGGCGTCGAAGACGGGGGCGCCCTCACGCTCGAACATCGCCGCCGCGGTCGATTTGCCCATGCCGATCGAGCCGGTGAGCCCGAGAATGAACGGTCGGCGGAGCCGCGAGCCGGGGCGCGGGCGGTGGGTCACGCGATTATCCGGCCACCAGCAGCGCGCGCAATTCCTCGTCGCGGCCCTCGGGCGGGGTGGCGCCGAAGAAGAGTTCAAAGGCGAGCGCAGCCTGGCCGATCAGCATGTCGAGCCCGTCGACGGTGTCGAGGCCGCGCGCCGCCGCGGCTTTGAGGAGCCTCGTCTGGAGCGGCGAATAGACGAGGTCGTAGACGATCGCGTCGTCGGGGAGCGGCGACAGGTCGAGATCGAGCGGCGGCTGGCCCGCCATGCCGAGGCTGCTCGAATTGACGAGCAGAGATACGGGGGGGAGCTGTGCATCGAGCGCCACGACATCGCCCCTGAGCCCGAAGGTCGCAAGCAGGCCCATCGCTTTCAATGGACTGCGGTTGAGGATGGTGACGGAGCCGACGTTCGCGCGGGCCAGCGCAAACAGCACCGCGCGCGCCGCGCCGCCGGCGCCGACCACCGCGACGGGGGCGCCCTCGAGATCGAGTTCGGCGAGCGGCGAATAAAAGCCGGCGGCGTCGGTGTTGGTGCCGATCAGCGCACCGTCGGGCTGGCGGACGATGGTGTTCATCGCGCCGATCGTGCCGCGAATGTCGCCGGGGTCGTCGACAAGACCCATCACTGCGGCCTTGTGCGGCATGGTGACGTTGCAGCCGCGCCAGTCGGGATCAATGCGCCGCTCGGCGATATAGGCGGCGAGCTCTTCGGATTTCACATGCGCGCGGCGGTAATCGCCCGGCAGCCCGAGCGCGTCGAGCCAGAAGCCGTGGATCAGTGGCGATTTGGACTGGACGATCGGGTCGCCGATGACTTCTGCGAAAGGCGTGCTCATTGCGGCGCCAATCCGGTGGTGCGCAGCCACGCCAGCAGGGGCAGCATCGGCATGCCGATGATCGTCCAGGGATCGCCCTCGACCTTTTCAAACAATTGCACGCCCGCTCCCTCGATTTCGTAACAGCCGACGGTCCAGCGGATGCTGTCCCAGTTTTGCGCGACATAGTGGGCGATGAAGGCGTCCGACAAGGGGCGCATCCACAGCTTCGCCTCACCGATCGCGCGCCATACCGGCGCGCCATCGCGCGCGGCGACCGCGGCGCTGAACAGGCGGTGGCGCGCGCCCGCCATGCGGCGGAGATGCTCGGCCGCCTCTTCGGGCGTGGCGGGTTTCGAGAGCATCGCGCCATCGTCGAGCGCAAGCGTGGAGTCGGCACCGAGCACGGTGACCCCGGGAAGGCGCGACGAGATTTTGACGGCTTTCGCCTCGGCGAGCGCGTCGGCGATGTTGCGCGGAGTCTGGCCGGCCGCAAGGAGCGAAGCGGTCAGTGCCTCCTCGTCGACATGCGCGGCGCTTGTTTCAAAATCGAGGCCGGCGGCGCGGAGCATCGCGGCGCGGCCACTGCTTTGCGAGGCGAGGAGCAAGGTCATGCTGCGGCGGAGCGGTCTTCGACGAGCTTGATCACGGCGGCGGCGGTTTCCTCGATCGAGCGGCGCGTCACGTCGATCACCGGCCAGCCGTTGTCGGCGAACATCCGCCGCGCATAAGCGAGCTCGGCCTTGACGCGTTCGTCGTCGACATAAGAGGTTTCGGGCGCCTGATTCAAGGAAAGCAGCCGGTTGCGGCGAACCTGAACGAGCCGGTCGAGCCCGGTCGTCAGCCCGACGATCATCGGGCGCTTCAGATTGAACAGCGCGTTCGGCGGCGGCGATTCGGGGACGATCGGGATGTTTGCGGTCTTGAAGCCGCGATTGGCGAGATAGATGCTCGTCGGCGTTTTCGAGGTGCGCGACACGCCCGCGAGGACGATGTCGGCCTGTTCCCAATTTTCCCAGCCGATGCCGTCGTCGTGCGCGACGGTGAACTGAATCGCCTCGACGCGCGCAAAATAGGCGGCGTCGAGGACATGCTGGCGGCCGGGACGCGCCTTCGCTTCCTGCCCGAGCATCCGCGACAGCGCGTCGGTCACCGCGTCGAGCGCGGCGACGGTCGGAAGGGCGTGCGCGCTCGCGCGACGTTCGAGGCTGGCGCGCAGCTCACCGTTGACGAGGGTGAAGAGGATCATGCCGGGACTCGCCTGCACCTCGGCCATGATCCGGTCGAGATGCGATTCCGACCGGACCATCGGCCAGAAATGGCGCACGACCTCGACATCGTCGAACTGCGCGATCGCCGCCTTCGCGATATTTTCGAGCGTCTCGCCCGTGGAATCGGATATGAGGTGGAGGTGAAGCCGGCCCATCGCGCCACCATGGCGGGAATCGGCGAAAAAAGGCAATGCCGGATCAGGCCCGCGCCGACGAAAAACGCCCTGTGGACAAGTTTGGCATAAGCGCAGGGACGGATTGGGCAGGAAAGATTCGTCCCCCGCCGTGTCGATTCCGCTCCACCGCTTATCCACACGGGATGAATCTTATCCACAGGCTGTGAATTAGGGGGAAAGCCGGGTGCGACTCTGCCTGCTGGCTTGCCGTCACGGGAGTCAAGCTGTTGGCAAAAGGGGCGCTCCGGCCTAAAGCCGCCTTGTCCGCCGACCAACAAACCACCACAATTATAATTAAATATATATGAAGAGAGAAAGAAGGGCCGCGTGAAGGCGTCACCGAAGAGCTTGCTCGCCACGCTGCGCGGAGTGCAGCAAGAGCGCCCGCCGCTATGGCTGATGCGCCAGGCGGGACGCTATCTGCCCGAATATCGCGCGCTTCGGGAAACCAAAGGCGGTTTCCTCGAGCTTTGCTATGATCCCGAGGCCGCGGCCGAAGTGACGTTGCAGCCGATCCGCCGCTTCGGTTTCGACGGATCGATCCTCTTTTCCGACATTCTCGTCATCCCGCACGCGCTCGGCCAGCATCTGTGGTTCGAGGCGGGCGAGGGGCCGCGGCTCGCGCCGCCGCTCGTCGATGGCGCATTGGCGTCGCTCGAAGCGGCACCGCAGCGGCTCGACCCCATCTATGCGACTGTCGTACGCGTTGCAGCATCGCTACCGCCCGAGACGACCTTCCTCGGCTTTGCAGGAAGCCCCTGGACGGTCGCGACCTATATGGTGGCGGGGCAGGGGTCGAAGGACCAGGCGCTGGCGCGGCGCATGGCTTTCGGCGATCCGGCTGCCTTTCAGGCGATCGTCGATGCGATCATCGACCTCAGCGTCACCTATTTGTCGGGGCAGATCGAAAATGGCGTCGACGCCGTGCAATTGTTCGACAGCTGGGCCGGGAGCCTGTCCCCCGCACAATATGAGCAATGGGTGATCGCGCCCAATGCCGAGATCGTGCGGCGATTGAAGGCGCTTCACCCCAATACGCCGGTAATCGGCTTTCCAAAGGGCGCGGGCGGCAAGCTTCGCGCCTATGCCGACGAGACCGGGATCGATGCGATAGGACTCGACGAGACGGTCGACCCGGCATGGGCCGATGCCGCCTTGCCGTCACATCTGCCGGTGCAGGGCAATCTCGATCCGCTCGCGCTCGTCGCCGGGGGCGAGGCGCTCGATACGGCGATCGACCGCATCCTTGCGGCTTTCCCGTCGCGTCCCCATATCTTCAATCTCGGCCATGGCATCGTGCCCGACACGCCGATCGCGCATGTCGAACATCTCATCAAACGCGTTCGCGGCGGATAATCTATGGAACTGGCTGGTTTTCTGGGGGCGACGATGCTTTGGGTCAAAGCCGCGCATATTATTTTCGTGATCTTCCTGATGGCCGGCCTCTTCATGATGCCGCGCTTTTTCGTTTATCACCACCAGGCGCCGGTCGGATCCGACGAGGACAGGACGTGGATCGAGCGCGAGGATCGGCTGCGGCGGATCATCCTGAACCCGTCGCTGATCATCGTCTGGATTTTCGGGCTGATGCTCGCCTTCAACGGCGATTATTGGCGCGAGGGCTGGTTCATCGCCAAATTGCTGCTCGTGGTCGGGCTGTCGGGCTATCACGGCTGGATGATCGGCTATTTCAAGAAGCTGAAGAAGGGCGAGCGTCCGCTCACCGAAAAACAGCTGCGCATGCTCAACGAGGTTCCCGGCATCGCCGCGGCGATCATCGTCATCCTCGTCGTCGTCCGCCCGTAGAATCCGCGCCTCCAGACGCAGCCCGATTGACTTGGACCCGACCCGGATATAGGGGCCGATCAACCCCGCTTCATGTGGGCGGCGCGTCCCCGCGCCGACGCTATCTTTAACGGTCGTCCCACGGCCGGATAGGGCACCCCAGCGGTGCAACGAATTCGTTTCATTTCTCCCTGATTTTCTACCCGGAATCCATCCCATGCATCTCAAAGAACTCAAGACCAAAGCGCCCGCCCAGCTTGTCGAAATGGCGGAAGAACTGGGCGTCGAAGGCGCATCGACGCTGCGCAAGCAGGACCTGATGTTCTCGATCCTCAAGGAACTCGCCGAAGAGGGCGAGGAAATCATTGGATCTGGGACGATCGAGGTTCTCCCCGACTCGTTCGGTTTCCTGCGCTCGTCGGACGCGAACTATCTCGCGGGTCCCGATGACATCTATGTTTCGCCGAACCAGGTCCGCAAATATGGCCTGCGCACCGGCGACACGGTCGAGGGCGAGATTCGCGCGCCGCGCGACGGCGAACGCTATTTCGCGCTGACCAAGCTGATCAAGGTCAATTTCGACGATCCCGAGGCGGTGCGTCACCGCGTCAATTTCGACAATCTCACGCCGCTCTATCCGAACCAGAAGCTGTCGCTGGATACCGTCGACCCGACCGTCAAGGACAAGTCGGCGCGCGTCATCGACCTCGTCAGCCCGCAGGGCAAGGGCCAGCGCGCGCTGATCGTCGCGCCGCCGCGCACGGGTAAGACGGTGCTGCTGCAGAATATCGCCAAGGCGATCACCGACAATCATCCCGAGGTCTATCTGATCGTCCTCCTCGTCGACGAACGGCCCGAGGAAGTCACCGACATGCAGCGCAGCGTGAAGGGCGAGGTTGTCTCCTCGACCTTTGACGAACCCGCGACGCGCCACGTCCAGGTCGCTGAAATGGTGATCGAAAAGGCCAAGCGCCTCGTCGAGCACAAGAAGGATGTCGTCATCCTGCTCGATTCGATCACGCGCCTCGGCCGCGCCTACAACACCGTCGTTCCCTCGTCGGGCAAGGTGCTGACCGGCGGTGTCGATGCGAACGCGCTGCAACGCCCGAAGCGCTTCTTCGGCGCCGCGCGTAACATCGAAGAAGGCGGTTCGCTGTCGATCATCGCGACCGCGCTGATCGATACCGGCAGCCGCATGGACGAGGTCATCTTCGAAGAATTCAAGGGCACGGGTAACTCCGAAATCGTGCTCGACCGCAAGGTCGCCGACAAGCGCATCTTCCCGTCGCTCGACGTCGGCAAGTCGGGCACCCGCAAGGAAGAATTGCTCGTCGAAAAGGACAAGCTGTCGAAAATGTGGGTGCTGCGCCGCATCCTCATGCAGATGGGCACCATCGACGCGATGGAATTCCTGCTCGACAAGATCAAGGATTCGAAGACCAACGAGGATTTCTTCGACAGCATGAACCAATAAGCCAGCGCCATGGCTATCCTCGAACACGCCTTGCTACCCGTCAGGGCGGGCGGCGAAGAGGCGTTCGAGGCGGCCATGGTCCAAGCCAGACCGCTGATCGAAGCCTCACCGGGCTTTATTTTCCTCGAAATTTTCCGCCCGACGGCAACCGGACAGCCCTATCTGCTTTTGGTAAAGTGGAGGTCGATTGCGGATCACCGCGACGGCTTCCGGCAATCGGATCGCTATCGGCAGTGGCGGGCGTTGCTGCATCGCTTTTATGACCCTATGCCAGAGGTCAGCTATTTCGGAGAGCCGCTGTGATTTTGGAATTTCTGACTCAGGCCGCGGCGCACGCCGGCGGTTTCGGCGGTCCCGCCGGAATGTGGGATGCGATCGTCAAGGATTTTTCGAACATTACCGAGCCCGCCGCCTTCGCGGCGTTCCTGCAGGTGCTGATGATCGACCTCGTCCTCGCGGGCGACAATGCGATCGTCGTCGGCGCGCTTGCCGCGGGGCTGCCCGCCGACCAGCGCAAGAAGGTCATCCTGATCGGCGTGCTCGCGGCGCTTGTGCTTCGAATCGCCTTCGCGCTCGTTGTGACACAGCTGATGCAGATTGTCGGACTGATCTTCGTCGGCGGGCTGCTCCTGATCTGGGTCGCATGGAAAATGTGGCGCGAATTGCGTCACACGGGCCAGTCGCAGGGTTCGCCCGAGATTGCGGGCGATGAACATTCGGGTCTGAAGCCTGCCAAAAGTTTCGCAGGTGCCGCCTGGGCGGTTGCCGTCGCCGACGTCAGCATGAGCCTCGACAATGTGCTCGCGGTCGCGGGTGCCGCGCGCGAGCACCCCGGCATCCTTATCGTCGGTTTGATCTTTGCCGTCGCGCTGATGGGCGTCGCGGCAAACATCATCGCCAAATATATCGAGCGTTATCGCTGGATCGCCTATCTCGGCCTCGCCGTGATTATCTATGTCGCGGTCAAGATGATTTACGAAGGCTGGGTCGATCAGAGCGTCGGGATCGGAACGCTGTTCGGCTAATCGATTTTTCTTGCCTCGAAACAAAAAAGCCAGTCCCCCGGGGGGCTGGCTTTTTCGTATCGGCTTCCCATCTCGCGATCATGCCTCAGCTCCACATGACCCGCGTTGCCGTCGGTTGTTCCGATTATCCGGCGCTGCAAGCGCGGATCGAAAATTATGCCCAAGATGGCGAGATCCGATTTGCGACGCGCTTTCGGCCCAAGCGGGCCGACGAGCTGGTCGGCGGCAAGCTGCATTTCATCGTCAAGCACACGCTCGTCGCGCGCGTCGAGATCCTGCGCTTCGATGATCGCAGCGACGGGCGGGTCGATATCGTGTGCGTCGCCCAGCTCGAACGCGTGCATCCGCAGCCGAAGCGGGCGCACCAGGGGTGGCGCTACCTGACCGACGCCGATGCGCCCAAGGGCGTCGACGATGCCAGCGGCATCGGCGAATTGCCGCCCGAACTCTACCGCGAACTCGCCGGGCTGAGCCTGATCTAGCGCGCGGCCTGTGCCGCGAGCATCTCGGCCATTTTTTCCCAGACTTTGTTGATTGCCTTCAAGGGCCTGATCATCACCTTGAAATCACTTATTTTTCCATCCTCATCCCACCGGATGATATCGACCCCGTTGATCTGGATGCCGTCGAGATTGCTCTGGAACTCGAGGCAGGCCTGATCGCCGTCGACGATCTCGCGCAGATAGCGGAAATCGTCGCCGCCGAGAACATGGCTTGCGGCGTGGAGATAGGCGAAGACCTTGTCGCGTCCTTCCTGCGGCGTGTGGACGACGGGCGAATGGAACACCGCATCGGCGGCGAGCAGGTCCCTGAGCGCCTGCGGGTCGCCGCCGTCCGCCATATAGGCGTGCCAGGCGGCAAGCCCCGGATGCCCGCTCATGAAAGATGCTCGGCGAAGAAGGCCCGCGTGCGGCTGTCGGCCAGCCGGGCGCCCTCTTCGTCACGGCGGTTGCCCATCGTCGCGGCAAAGCCATGGTCGAGGCCCTGATAGTCGTGGAGCGTCACCTTGGGATGCGGGTCGAGCCCTTCGTGGATCCGCTTTTGCGCATCATGGTCGACGAGATGATCCTCGGTCGGGATGTGGAGCATCAGCGGCCGGGCGATAGCATGGCTCTCGTTCAGCATCTGGTCGATCATCACGCCATAATAGCCGACCGACGCGTCGATATCGGTGCGTGCGGCCGTCATATAGGCGAGCCGCCCGCCGAGGCAGAAGCCGACTGCGCCGACCTTCGTCGCGCCCTGGCCGTGGAGCCAGCGGATCGCCGCTTCGATATCCTTGACCCCGTCGTCGGCATCATATTGGCCGAAATAGCCGAAGGCCTCCTGCAGTTCGGCTTCGACGTCGGGATTGAGTTCGATCCCGGGGGCGAAACGCCAGAAGATGTCGGGCGCGATGGCGAGATAGCCTTCGGCCGCCCAGTCGTCGCATTTCTTGCGGATGCCTTCGTTGACGCCGAAGATTTCGGGAATGACGATGATCGCGCCAGTGCTGTCGGCATCGGGACGCGCGACATAGGCGGGAAGGGTGCTGGCGCCGTCGAGCGTCGGGATATCGGTGTTCGTCGCGGCCATGCGGGGAGCTCTCCTGTCTCTTGCTTCTTTGCTGTGAAAGCGCGAAGCTAGCGGGGCTGCGAGCATGGCTCAAGCGGCTAACGGGCATTTCGGGGCGGAGACAGGCGATGAAGTTCAATATCGAGATCGATTGCACCCCCGAAGAGGCGCGGCGCCTGTTCGGTCTTCCCGACCTCGAGCCGCTGCACGATATCTACCTCGACCGCGTCAAGGAGCTGATGGCGAAGGGGATCACCCCCGACCTCGTCCAGTCGATGGTCAAGACCTGGGTGCCGATGGGCGGCAGCGGGCTCGAACTCGTCCAGTCGTTGCTCGGCCAGTTCGGCGGCGGGCTGATGGGCGGGACGTCGAAATCGAGCGACGCGGCCGATGACGACAAGCCCGCCAAGGGACGCAAGAGCTGAACCAAGCCGTTGTAAGAGATACGATTTTTGCGTTGTCGAGCGGGATGCCGCCGGCAGCGATCGGCGTCGTGCGCGTGAGCGGACCCGGGGCCCGCGAGGCGTTGCACGCGCTTGCGGGGCGGGTGCCCAAAGCGCGCCGGGCGTCGCTCGCGGACTTGAAGGACGTCGACGGCGCGGCGCTCGACCGGGCGCTGATTTTCTGGTTTCCGGGACCGGCGACGGCGACGGGCGAGGATCTGGCCGAGCTGCATCTGCACGGCGGCCGGGCGGTGGTCGCGGCGGTCGAGGCGTCGCTCGGGGCGATGCCGGGACTGCGGCGCGCGGAGCCGGGCGAATTTACGCGGCGGGCGTTCGAGAACGGGCGGATCGATCTCGCCGAGGCCGAGGGGCTCGCCGACCTGCTCGCCGCAGAGACCGAGAGCCAGCGCGTGCAGGCGCTGGGCATGGCGAGCGGGCATGTGTCGCGCGCGGTGGCGGGATGGCGGGATCGATTGCTCGGGCTGATGGCGGGGGCCGAGGCCGAGCTGAATTTCGCCGACGAGGACGATGTCGAAACTGGCGACAATGTCGCGCGGCGTCTGATTTCGGGGATGGGCGCGCTCGCGGGCGAGCTGGGCGAATGGCTGGCGCGGCCGGCGGCGGAGGTAATCGCCGAGGGGTTGTCGGTCGTGATCGCGGGACCGCCGAATGCCGGAAAATCGACCTTGATCAATGCCTTGGCGCAGCGTGAGCTGGCGATCGTGTCGCCCGTCGCGGGAACGACGCGCGATGTGATCGAAACCCCGCTGGCGCTGGATGGGATCGCGATGCGCTTTTCGGACACCGCCGGGCTGCGCGCCGAAAGTACCGACGATATCGAAATCATCGGCATCGACCGCGCGAAGGCGGCGGTCGAGAGGGCCGATATATTGTTGTGGCTCGGGCCGCCCAAGGAAGCGCCAGACCATCCGCGCGCGATCCTGATCGCGGCGCAGCTCGATCGCTGGCGGGGCGATGCAGCGGCCGAAGCCGAAGCGGCGCTTGCCGATATCGCCCTGTCGGCGGCGACGGGCGAGGGGATGGAGAAGCTCCACCGCTATATCGTCGAGATGGCGCGGACCTTGTTGCCGCGCGAAGGCGAGGCGGCGCTGCGCCAGCGTCAGCGCGCCGCGCTTGCCGAGGCAAAACAATGGCTTGAGATCGAGACGGGTTCGCGCGAGGCGCGCGACCTGATCCTGCTCGCCGAGCGTCTGCGGCTCGCGGGGACGGCGCTCGACCAGATCACCGGGCGGGCGGGAGTCGAGGAGATGCTCGACGCGTTGTTCGGGCGTTTCTGCATCGGGAAATGATGTTCCACGTGAAACATCGCAGGATGCGCGACGCGGTGGATTCGCTGGCCGCTTTGCGCTAAAGGCGCCCCAATCATGCAGGATCCAGTGATTTACGATGTCATCGTCGTCGGCGGTGGGCACGCCGGGACCGAGGCGGCCGCCGCGGCGGCTCGTTTGGGCGCTCGCGTTGCGCTCGTCAGTTTCGATCCCGCGCTGATCGGGGCGATGTCGTGCAACCCGGCGATCGGCGGGCTCGGCAAAGGCCATCTGATGCGCGAAGTCGACGCGCTCGACGGATGGATGGCGCGCGCGGCCGACAAAGCGGCGATCCATTACCGGATGCTCAACGCGTCGAAAGGCGCGGCGGTGCAAGGGCCGCGGATCCAGGCCGACCGGAAACTGTACCGCGACGCGATCCAGGATTTTCTTGCCGCCGAGGATAGCATCTCGGTCGTCGCAGGCGAAGCGGCAGCGCTGGTGCTTTCGGCCGATGGATCGCGCGTCGAAGGATTGGAGCTCGGCGATGGGTCGCGGCTGGCAGCATCCGCCGTCGTGCTCGCGACCGGAACCTTTCTCGGCGGCCGGCTTTTCCGCGGCGAGGAGCGAATGGCGGGAGGGCGTATCGGCGAAGCGGGCGCACACCGGCTGGCGCAGCAGCTTCGCTCCGCCAACCTGCCGATGGCGCGGCTCAAGACAGGGACGCCGCCGCGGCTCGACGGGCGGACGATCGACTGGGCGCGGCTGGACGAGCAGGCCTCGGACAGCGCCGAAGGCGCGACCTGGACCTGTTCCACGTGGAACAGCGAGCGGACGGTCCCGCAGATTTTCTGCGCGATCACGCGCACCAACCGCGAAAGCCATGCGATCATCGCGGCGAATCTCGACCGCTCTCCGCTGTTCACCGGCGCAATTGGCGCGGCGGGGCCGCGCTATTGCCCGTCGATCGAGGACAAGATCCACCGATTCGCCGATCGCGACGGGCACCAGGTGTTTCTCGAACCCGAGGGGCTCGATTCCTTCCTCGTCTACCCCAACGGCATTTCGACTTCGCTCCCCGCCGATGTGCAACTCGCGATGCTGCGCACGATGGAAGGGCTCGAGACGGTCGAGATGGTCGTGCCGGGCTATGCGGTCGAATATGATCACATCGATCCGCGCGCGCTCGATCGGACGTTGCAGGTGCGTGAAATCGGTGGCCTCTGGTGCGCGGGGCAGATCAACGGGACGACGGGATATGAGGAAGCCGCGGCGCAGGGGCTGGTCGCGGGCGCCAATGCCGCGCTTGCGGTGCAGGGACGCGAAGCGCTGATTCTCGACCGCGGCGAATCCTATATCGGGGTGATGGTCGATGACCTGGTGTTGCAGGGCGTGACCGAGCCGTATCGGATGCTCACCGCGCGCGCCGAATATCGGCTGCGGCTGCGCGCCGACAATGCCGCGACGCGGCTAACGCCGAAGGGCATCGCATTGGGGCTCGTGCGGCCGCCAACCGCGGGGCTGTTCGAAGCGCGGCAGGATGAGCGCGCGCGGGCGGAAGCCTTGCTCGATGCGCCGGTGGCGACCGCCGATTATGCCGTGATCGGGCTCGGGCTGCCGGGCGACGGGATCCCCCGGCGCCGGATCGACCTGCTGCGCTATACCGACGTGACGATGTCGCGGCTGGCGCTACTCGCGCCCGAGCTCGAAACGATCGACGGTGCAATTCTCTCGGAGGTCGCCGAGGACGCGCATTATGCACCCTATATCGCCCGGCAGGAGGCCGAATTGCGCGCGCTCGCGGCGAACGAAGCGATCATGCTCGATCCCGCGCTCGATTATGCGGCGATCGGCGGATTGTCGCGCGAGATGGTCGAGCGGCTGACCAGGGCGCGGCCCGAAACACTTGGGCAGGCGGCGCGGATCGACGGGGTGACGCCGGCGGCGCTGACCGCGATCATGGTGCACAGCCGGCGACGCGCGGCTTGAATCGAGCCGCGCCGGCTAAGTTTGTTGAGGCCCGCAGGTCGTCGATTTGGGTAGGCCGCTGACATGTTCTGAATGATTTTCGCGGAGAGATCGCAGAAGATGGAAGGCAAAGGTTCACGCAGAGCGGCGAGGATGCGAACGGAATTGGGAGGCTGCATGGCAACACCGGTGTCGGGGTCTGGCCGTCAAAGTGAAATGGCATCTTCTTCTTTGCGCCTTTGCGTGACGATTTCGAAATCTCGCGCAGAGACGAAAGGCATTGGGGAGGGGTCGGGATAGCTGTATTCGCGGGAATGACGAGATTGAGGTGGCGACGGTGGATGACGGGGTTCTGATGAGCGAAGAGGCCGCGCGCGCCTGGATTGGCGCGGCGTTTGCGCCGACCGCCGCGCAATGGGCGCGGCTCGACAGTTTTGCGGCGATGCTCATCGCCGAAAATGCGCGGCAGAATCTGATCGCTGCGTCGACGATTCCGACGCTATGGGTGCGGCATATCGCCGACAGCGCGCAGCTGCTGTCGTTCGATACGCGCCATGGCGACGGGCTCTGGATTGACCTGGGCAGCGGGCCGGGGTTGCCGGGGCTGGTCGTCGCTATCCTGAGTGCGCGGCCGATGCTGCTTGTCGAATCGCGAAAGAAGCGCTGTGACTTTTTGCGCTCGGTTGCGGCCGAGCTGGACCTGAAGCACGTCGAGGTCGCCGAGGCGCCGCTCGAGCGCGTCGAGACGCGGCCCGCGGCGACGATCAGCGCGCGCGCCTTTGCGCCACTCGACCGGCTGTTCGACTTATCCGCGCGTTTTTCCACCGAATCGACGCACTGGCTGCTGCCAAAGGGACGAAACGCGGTTAAGGAACTGGCATTGCTGCCGCAGCCATGGCAGAGAATGTTCCACGTGGAACAGAGCCGCACCGATGCCGACAGCCAGATTTTGGTCGGCACCGGAAAAATCGCGGCAAAACAGCGAGGAAAGCGATGATCCGCATTGCCGTGGCGAACCAGAAGGGCGGGGTCGGCAAGACGACGACCGCGATCAATCTGGCGACCGCGCTCGCGGCGACGGGCTGGCGGACGCTGATCATCGATCTCGATCCGCAGGGCAACGCCTCGACGGGGCTCGGGATCAAGCAATCGCAGCGCGAATTTTCGAGCTATGAATTGCTGCGCGGTGACGCGGGCGTCGCCGAATGCGCGATTCCGACCGCGGTACCGCGGCTCGATATCGTACCGGCGACGGTCGATCTGTCGGGCGCCGAGATCGAATTGATCGAATTTCAGGACCGGCTGCACCGGCTGCAGCAGGCCTTGTCGAGCACCGAGGCCGGACAGTGGGATATCTGCCTGATCGACTGTCCGCCGTCGCTCGGCATGCTGACGCTCAACGCGCTGATCGCCGCCGAATCGCTCATCGTGCCGCTGCAATGCGAATTTTTCGCGCTCGAGGGGCTCAGCCAGCTGCTCACCACGGTCGAACGTGTGCGTGAGCGCTTCAACCAGAAATTGTCGATCCTCGGCGTAGCGCTGACCATGTTCGACCGGCGTAACCGGCTGACCGACCAGGTTTCCGACGATGTGCGCGAAGTGTTGGGCCCGGTGGTGTTCGACACGGTGATACCGCGCAACGTGCGGCTATCCGAAGCGCCGAGCCATGGGCTGCCGGCGCTGATCTACGATCATCGCTGCGCCGGATCGGCGGCCTATATTGCGCTCGCGCGCGAATTGATCGACCGGCTCCCCGAAATCCGCAAGGCGGCATAAATGGCTGATAATAAAGACGAAAAGCAACCAGATCCGACGCCTGCGCGCAAGCGGCCGTCGGGGCTCGGGCGCGGGCTGAACGCCCTGTTCGGCGACGTCGCGGTCGAGGCGCCGGTGCTCGCGACGCCCGGCAGCGCGACGAAGGCCACGCCGGTATCGGGCGACGCGGTGCAGCATGTCGGCGTCGGATCGATTCGCCCGCTTCCCGGCCAGCCGCGGCGCCATTTCGACGAAAATGCCATTGCCGAGCTGGCCGATTCGATCGGGCTGCGCGGATTGCTGCAGCCAATCATCGTGCGCCGGTCGCCCGATGGCGACGGGTACCAGCTTGTCGCGGGCGAACGGCGCTGGCGCGCGGCGCAGCGCGCGGGGCTGCACCAGATTCCCGCGCTGGTGCGCGAACTGGACGATGCCGCGACCTATGAGATCGCGCTGGTCGAGAATATCCAGCGGCAGGACCTCAACGCGATCGAAGAGGCGAGCGCCTATCGCCGGTTGATCGAGGATTTCGGCCATAACCAGGAAGCGCTTGCGAAGCTGGTCGGCAAGTCGCGCAGCCATGTCGCGAATTTGATGCGCCTGCTCGACCTGCCCGAAAGCGTGCAGGAGCTCGTCGGCGACGGATCGCTGGCGATGGGGCATGCACGCGCGCTGATCGGCGCGGCTGATGCCGAAGCGATCGCGCGCCGCGTGGCGAAGGAGGGCCTGTCGGTTCGCACCGTCGAGGCGCTTGTCCGCGCCGCAAAGGGCGGCGATGCGCCGCGCAAGGGGCCGCTCGAATATAAGAGCATGGACGGCGGGCGTGACCCCGACATTGTCGCGGTTGAACGCCACCTTTCCGAATTGCTCGGCATCGGGGTCGCGATTCAATATGCCGGCGAGGGCAAGGGGGCGCTGACGCTGAAATTCGCGTCGCTCGACCAGCTCGATATGATCTGCCAGCGGCTCTCGGGCGAAGGGATCTGATCCTTTTGCTGGCGACGCCGGAAACGATTCGCGTTGCCGCCCCGCTTGTTCTTCCTTTGATTCGCGCAGAGGCCGCAGAGAATTCGGTCTCTGCGTGCAAGATTTCTCAGCCGGCGAATCGGTGAGGCACGGCCGTATATTGTGTCAGCCTGGGCCGTCGAGGAGGGATGGTCGGTCACGAAGACCCGCCTATATTATGTATAAATATATGATTTTAAAAGATAATAACCGGCCATCCGGGCCAGTTCCTATCGCGCTGTTAACCAAGCTTGCTGGCAAAACCTGAACAGGTCCCCGCGTAAACAGGTCGGCGAATGGGGTGGGATTTCCATTCGAATTTTGACCGAATTCAAGGGACCAAATCATATGCGCAACTATGGAATGAAGCGCGCCTTTCTGGGCGCCGCGATTGCTGCCCTCGCCATGAACGCTTCGGCGACGCAGGCGGCGACGGCCACGGGAACGGCGACGGCCAAGATCCTGCGCCAGATCACGCTCACCAAGACCAGCGACCTGCAATATGCGACGATCATCAGCGGCGCGACCGCATCGACCGTCGCCGTGTCGACCGCGGGCGGCGTGACCTGCGGCGCGGGGCTGACCTGCACGGGCACGACGACCTCGGGCAGCTATGACGTCCAGGGAACGAGCGGCGCGGTGGTACTCGTCGGCGGCGATTCGAGCGTCACGCTCAACGGTTCGCTCGGCGGCACGATGACGTCGACGCTGACCTATTCGGCGCCGAGCATCACGCTGGGCGCCACCGGCGGCAGCTTCCAGGTCGGCGGCACGCTGAGCGTCGGCGCCAACCAGGCGTCGGGCGACTATTCGGGGACGTTCAACGTCACCGCCAATTACCAGTAAGAATTGGGGGGCCTGGCGGGCCGAGATCCGCCAGCCGTGAAAATGGGGTCGTCGGGCGCGCGTCCGGCGGCCCTTTTTTTGCGCCGACGCCCTCGATGGTTAGCGAAATCTCAACCATGTTGGCGCAGGCAGGAGACGACCAACCGCGGGGGCGAGGACCAGCCAGCTCCCGACATCCAACGATTGTGGGGATCGTACCGATGCTGCGCTTTTCAAAGCCTTTCCGCCTGCTCGCCGTGGCGGCGCTCGCCGCGCTGTCCGCTCCCGCCCATGCCGCGGGCGACCTGCTCGTCGCGCCGACGCGCGTCATCCTCGACGGCTCACGCGGCACCGAAGTGGTGCTCAACAATATCGGCAGCGAGCCCGCGACCTATCGCATCAGCCTCGAGATCAAGCGAATGACCGTCGATGGCGGGCTCGACGAGATCGCCGAGGACAATGTCACGCCGGCGGAACGCGCGGCGCTCGACATGATCGTCTTCAGCCCTCGGCGTGTGATCTTGCCGCCCAACCAGCCGCAGGTCGTGCGCGTCGGCGTGCGCGTGCCCGAGGGGTTGCCGCCGGGCGAATATCGCGCGCACATGCTGTTCCGCTCGGTTCCCGATGCGGCGCCGGCGGGCGCGGCCGGGACGAAGCCCGCGAGCACGGGCGTGTCGATCGCGCTGACGCCGATCTATGGCATCACCATCCCGGTTATCGTGCGCGTCGGCGACCTGGGCGCCGACGCGTCGATCGGCGCGGCGTGGGTGAGCGAGGGGGCCGACGGGCCTGCGTTCAATTTCGGCCTTTCGCGCACGGGAAACCGCTCGGTCTATGGCGATATCGAAGTGACGCGGCCCGGCGTCGCCGAGCCGCTGCTCGTCGCGCGCGGAATCGCGGTCTATTCCGAGGTGAGCAAGCGTAACGTTTCGCTGCGCGTGCCCGGCGAGGTTGCGGCGAAGCTCAAGGGCCCGGTGCGTATACGGTATAGCGAGGACCGCGAAATCGGCGGCGGGACGATCGACGAGGCCGAGCGGATGGTGAAATGACGGCATAGGCCGAAGCGAGGCGGTCGGGGCAATGATCCGCGCGGCGCTTTTTCGATGGGGGGCGGCGATCCTCGCGGGGCTGGCGCTGGCGGGGATGCTTCCCGCCGGCGCCGAAGCCGTCGAGAAAAAGCCGGTCGCGGTCGCCGACAATTGGGCGCCGAATGAGGACGATAGCTGGCTGTTCGACGTGCGGTCGGGGCAATATAGGCTCGGCGACGGGGTGCGAGGCTATCAGACGCCGCAGGGGATTTGCGTCGATCTGGGCGATGTCGTGCTCGCGCTCGATCTGGCGGTGCGCGTCGACCGGAAGTTGCGCCGCGCAACCGGCTGGGTGTTCGACGAACGGCGCAGCCTGACGATCGATCGCGACGCGGGCGAGGTGCGCGCGGGGAGCCAGGCTTTCCGCCTGGGCGCGACGACGATCCGCGACACCGCCGCGGGCTGGTGCGTTGATCTGGACAGTTTGAACGCGTGGCTGGGCGTTCCGCTGGCGGCCGATCTATCGAACGCCGTGCTGCGCGTCGATGCGAAAGAGAAGCTGCCGTTCCAGCTCGCCGCCGAACGGCGCGCGCGCGGGGCGTCGATCCGCCCGCAAGGCCAGTTCGACCTTGCGACCCTGCCGCAAGCGGTGCGGCCCTATCAGGCGTGGGCGACGCCGTCGGTCGATGTCGTCGCCTCGGCCGGGGTCGTGTCGGACAGGCGCGGCGGCTCCTATGTCCAGGGGCGTTACGAGATTTTCGCCGCGGGCGAGGCGCTGGCGCAGAGTTTCGACGCGCGGCTGTCGTCGGACAATGAAGGGGTGCCCGACAGCTTGCGGATGCGGCTCTATCGAACCGACCCTGAGGGGCGGCTGCTCGGGCCGCTGAAAGCGACGCATTATGGCGCCGGGGACGTCAGCCTGCTGTCGACGGGCATCGTCGCGGCGTCGGCGCCGGGGCGCGGGGCGGTGCTGACCAATCGCCCGGTCGAGCGGCCCGACGCCTTCGACAAAACGACCTTTCGCGGCGATTTGCCCGCGGGCTGGGACGCCGAGCTCTATCGCAACGGGCAGCTGCTCGCCTTCACGAGCCCCAATGGCGACGGGCGCTATGAATTCATCGATGTGCCGCTGCAATATGGCGCGAACCGCTTCGAGATCGTGCTGTACGGGCCGCAGGGGCAGATCAGGCGCGAAATCCGGCAGGTGCAGGTGGGGATGGATTCGATCCCGCCGCAGCAGACCTGGTATTGGGCGGGGTTCGCGCAGGAAAATGCCGACCTGATCGAATTCGGGGGGCGGCGCGGCGGCGCGTTCCGGCGCGGTTGGCGCGGCACCGCGGGAATCGAGCGCGGGCTCGACACGCGCACGTCGGCGGCCGCTTATCTGCACAGCCTGCTGATCGAGAATGTCCGATATAATTATGGCGAAGTCGCGCTGCGGCGATCGATCGGGCCGACCCTGCTGGAGGTGGGAGGCTCCTACGCGGACGCTTCAAGAGGTGGCGGGGGCGGTGTCGCGGCGCGCGCGAGCTGGCTTGCGGCGTTCGGCGAAACCTATGTCCGTGCCGATGCGATGCGCGGCTGGGGCGGGTTCGTTTCCGACCGCCTGATCGGCAATATCAACGGCATCACGTCGGTCTCGGTCGACCAGTCGGTGAAGCTGGGGCAGACGATCCTGCCGCTCCATTTCGATGTGCGCCACGTTGAGCGCTGGTCGGGCGTCGACAGTCTGGAAGCCAGCGCACGCGCATCGGCAAGTTTCCGCGCGCTGACCTTCACCGGCCAGCTCGACTGGAGCCGGACCAAGGTCCCCGCCGGCCCCGACCCGCCCGACAATTTCTCCGCGGCCCTGCTTGCCAACGCGCGCATCGGTCGCGTCCGCGTCCGCGGCGAGGCGCGCTTCGCGCTGTCGGGCGATAATAGCGACACGCGCATGACGCTGATCGGCGAATGGGCGGGGAAGGGCAATGCGGAATGGCGAAGCGAGCTCGGCTATGATCGCGGGCTCGATCGCGCGCGCGCGGGCCTCGGATATACGCGCCGTTTCAACAGGCTACAGTTGACGGGATTCGGCGAGGTCGCGAGCGACGGGTCGCTCGCGGCGTCGCTCGCGCTCGCCTTCAGCTTCGGGCCCAAGGCGGGCGGCGGCTGGCGGGTGTCGAGCGAAAAGCTCGCGAGCCGCGGCCAGGTGATCGCCGATGTCTGGATGGACGAGAATGGCGACGGGGTGCGCCAGCCGGACGAGGCCGCGCTGCCCGATGTGCCGCTGACCGCAGGCAACGCCTTTGTCGATGCGGCGACCGACGTGGACGGGCGCGGAACGATCGATGGATTGGAACCCTTCCGGCCGGTGATGATCGGGATCGACGCGGGCAGCCTGCCCGATCCCTATGTCCAACCCGCACTGCCGGGAGTTGTGGTCGCGCCGCGGCCCGGGGTAGCGACGCGCATTGCACTACCGATGGTCGCGGCGGGCGAGATCGAGGGAATAGTGCGACGCGACGGCGGCAATCCGGTTGAGGGGCTGCGCGTCGAGCTGGTCGACGCCGAAGGCCGCGTGCGTGCGACGACGCAGACCGAATTCGACGGCTATTTCCTGTTCGAAGGCGTGGCGTACGCGCGCTACACGGTGCGGCTGGACAAGGCGTCGGCGGCGGCGCTGCGGCTCGACGGCGATTTTGCGGTGAACGCGGCGCCCGGCAGGGCGACGCCGCGCGTGCGGCTGGGGACGCTGGTGCCGAAGCCGCTGCGGCGCGATGTGGTCGCGCAAGGCGGACCGTCGCCGCATGGCAACAGTCCGCGTGGGCCTCCGGGCGAAGGAGAAGCAGCGACGGACTCAAGGGCGCGATCATTGCGGATTGAATCGTCGTCTCCGCCTTCGCCGGGATGACGAGCTATGAAAAATGATGTTTCAACCCAATTCGACCACGCTCCGGTCGCGATTGACTTCGTTCCGGCTTCGGATGATATCGGCGGCAACGGGCCGGCGCGGACGCCCGTTCAGGCGGGACTTCCGCCCAAGTTCCGCTCCATCAGCCGCATTCTCGCGGCGCCCGGAGCGTTATCATGAATCCCGACCTCTACCAGACCCGCCCGTCGGACCTCAGCCTGACGGCGCTGTTCCTGAAATTCCTGCGCTTTGGCTTTCTCGCTTTCGGTGGCCCGGTCGCGCAGATCGCGATGATCCGGCAGGCGCTCATCGACGAGGAGCGCTGGATCGACCCGGCGCGTTTCAACCGCCTTCTCGCGGTGCTGCAAGTGCTGCCCGGGCCCGAAGCGCACGAGCTTTGCGTGCATCTGGGGATGGTCGCGCGCGGGCGGATTGGTGGCCTGCTCGCGGGGCTGGGGTTCATGCTGCCGGGGCTCGCGCTGATGCTGATCGCAGGCTGGCTCTATGTCGGCTGGGTCGCGGGCAAGGCCGGGCTCGCCGGCGTGTTGCTCGGCGTGCAGGTCGCGGTGCTCGCGATCATCCTGCGCGCCGTCGTGCGGATCGGCGAGCATATCGTCGAGGACCGGCACCTCGCATTCGTCGCCGCCGCGAGCCTGCTCGCGACGATTGCGGGCGTGCCCTTCTGGATTCCGCTTGTCGCCGGCGGGCTGGCCTATGCCGTTTCGCATCGTCCCGCGGCTGCGATCCTGATCGTGGTGGTAGCCCTCGGCTTGGCGACGACGATCCATCTGGCGCTGAGTCCAACTGATTCCGGGCCTGCCGCGATGGCGGCGGTACCCGTCACGCTCGCCGCCTTGTTTGTCGCCGGGCTGAAGGGTGGGCTGCTCACTTTCGGCGGCGCCTACACCGCGATCCCCTATGTCCGCGCGGACACGGTCGGGCGCGGCTGGATCGGCGACGGGACGTTCCTTGATGGTATTGCGCTCGCAGGGGTGATCCCGGCGCCGCTCGTCATTTTCGCGACCTTCGTCGGCTATGTGGCGGGCGGCGCGAGCGGCGCGCTGGCGATCACCGCGGGGATGTTCCTGCCTGCCTTCGCCTTCTCGCTGATCCTGTTCGAGCGGTTGGAGGCGATCGTGGAGAATCCGGCGTTGCACCGTCTTCTTTCGGGCGTTGCCGCCGCGGTCGTGGGGATTATCGCCGCGACTTTCGTGCAGCTGGGCCAGGCGACGGCCGAGCGGGTCGCGGAGCCATGGTTTGCGGCATTACTCTTTGCCGGGGCACTGGTGGTGGCGTGGCGCGTCAAGGGCGCGTGGGTGACGCCCGTGGTCGTGGCGGGCGGGGCGATGGCGGGCTGGTGGGGAATGACGGTTTAAGGGTGGGGTGGACGTTCCCTTATCCGTCGTCCCGGCCTTCGCCGGGCTGACGAGTTTGTGGAAGGCACCTTCCGGTCGAAAGAAAGCGGACGTTCCGCCCGCCTCAGCTCAGCAGCGGCTCCAGCGCGTCCCATTCGCGGTCGACGGCGCGGCGGCCGGCGTCGATTGCGGCACGGATCCTGGCCGGGTTGAATTCGAGCGTTTCGGCGACTTCTTCCTCGGGTTCGATGATGCGGATCGGCGCGAAGCGGTAGCGCGCGATCTGGACGTCGAGCGGGCGGAGGATGCGCGCCGCCTGCGCCCCGCCGATGCCTTCATTCTGGAGCGCGCGAAGCTGGCCCTCGCGCGCGGCGATCAGGTCGTTGATCAGCGCGGCGCCCGACAGGTCGTTCGCCGAAACCTCCGATTGCAATATGTCGACCGCGCGCAGCCCGATCTTGATGAGGTTGGGGAAGGTGCGCACCGCGCCCGGCCGCGGTGCGGGCGAGGCGCGCACCGCGATCACGCCGCGCGGGTTCATTTCGAGCGCCGAGCTCAAGGGGGTGACATCGCGCACCCCGCCATCGACCCATTGTTCTTCGGTCCCGTCGCTCGCGCGCGTTTTGAGCGGATCGAAGAAGAGCGGCATTGCGCAGCTGGCATAGACCCAATTGTGGATGCCGGGCACGCTTTCGTCGATCGTGCGATAGGTGCCGGTACCGAGATTGACGACGCCGAGCAGCAATTTGCGCCCGCTGGCGCCCAGTTTCGCTTCGTTCGCGAAGCCCTTGAGCAGGCGTTTGAGGGGCCCGGTGTCGTAGAGCGCGTCCTCGCCGAGCAAGCCCCCGACGACGCCGAGCGGGCGCGATTTATAGATCGAGCTGTTGCCGCGGATGCCGAGCCAGGCGTCGAGCAGGCCGGGCACATCGTCCTGTGCGACGCCGAGCGCCTGGATCGCGCCGGTCGATACGCCGGCGACGATGTCGAGCCGGACACCGCGATTGACGACGAGTTCGTGGACGACGCCGACCTGGAATGCGCCTTTCGCGCCGCCGCCGCTCAATACGATTGCCAGACCGCCTGCCATGCCGTGCGCCTCCTTGGCCTGTGCCGGTTTACAGCAATATGGCCGGCTTCCCAAGGCGCGAAGCGGCGTTACCGACAGAATCCCGATGCGGTGTTAACCAGTTTTTATCCATGATTGGCCACAGGGGTAGCGAGCATGAATTTGCCTGTGGGGAATAATCATAATGTCCGAAGCCTCTGGTTCGAAAAGCCGTCCGACGAGTGCCGACGTCGCCATCATCGGCGCGGGGCCCGCGGGTCTGACCGCCGCCTATCTGCTGACCCAGCAGGGATATAGCGTGACGGTGATCGAGAAGGACCCGGTCTATGTCGGCGGGATCAGCCGCACGGTCGAGCATGAGGGCTTTCGTTTCGACATCGGCGGGCACCGCTTCTTTTCGAAGAGCCGCGAAGTCGTCGACCTGTGGAACGAGATTCTTCCGCATGATTTCATCGAGCGCCCGCGGATGAGCCGCATCTATTATGAGGGCAAATTCTATTCCTATCCTTTGCGTGCGTTCGAGGCGCTGTGGAATCTCGGCATCGTGCGTTCGACGCTGTGCATGGTGAGCTATGCCAAGGCGAAGCTGCTGCCCAAAAAGACGGTGCGCAGCTTCGAGGACTGGACGATCAACCAGTTCGGGCAGAAGCTTTATTCGATCTTTTTCAAGACCTATACCGAGAAGGTGTGGGGCATGCCGTGCGACGAAATGTCGGCCGACTGGGCGGCGCAGCGCATCAAGGGGCTGAGTCTCGGCGGTGCGGTGATCGACGGCCTGAAGCGCAGCCTCGGGCTCAACAAGCGCCCCAATGACGGCATGGCGACCAAGACCCTGCTCGAAACCTTCCGTTATCCGCGGCTTGGTCCCGGCATGATGTGGGACGCAGCGCGCGACAAGGTTGTCGCGGGCGGCAACCATGTGCTGATGGGCCACAGCTTCAAGCAGCTGACGCAGGACCAGAAGACGGGCCGCTGGCGGATGACCGCGACCGGCCCCGACGGCGATGTCGTGATTGATGCCGCGCATGTCATCAGCTCGGCGCCGATGCGCGAGCTGGCGGCGCGTATTCATCCGCTGCCCGCGTGCGCACTGAACGCCGCGCCGAACCTCAAATATCGCGACTTCCTGACCGTTGCGCTCAAGATTCGCTCCGAGGACCTGTTCCCCGACAACTGGATCTATATCCACGACAGCAAGGTGCAGGTCGGCCGGGTGCAGAATTTCCGCAGCTGGTCGCCCGAAATGGTGCCCGATCCGGCGATTGCATGCGTCGGCCTCGAATATTTCTGTTTCGAGGGCGACGGGCTCTGGGCGTCGAGCGACGAAAAACTGGTTGCGCTCGCGACGAAGGAAATGGAAATCCTGGGTCTTTGCGATCCGGAAGATGTGGTCGGCGGCGCGGTGGTGCGGCAGGAAAAGGCCTATCCGGTTTACGACGATGTTTATGCCGCGCATGTCGACACGATGCGGTCGGAGCTCGAGGCGCGTTACCCGACGCTGCACATGGTCGGGCGCAACGGCATGCACCGCTATAACAACCAGGATCATGCGATGATGACCGCGATGCTGACCGTGCGCAACATCGCGGCGGGCGAGAAGCTCTACGACATCTGGGGCGTCAACGAGGACGCCGAATATCATGAAAGCGGCACCGAGGGTGAACAGGCGGCGCTGGCGTCGGTCCGCAACGTGCCGTCGCGCGTCGCGAAGGCCGCCTGAGGCAGGGCCCGTCCGGGGGATCGGTGCGATGCAACCCATCACCAAATTGATCGCGTCGGTGCGGCGCGGCGAAATTCGATGGCTCAACTACCTGCTCGCGAGCGTTCTCGCGCTCGGCAGCGATGCGGGGCTGTTTCTGCTGTTGCTAGACGCGGGACTGTCGCCGGTGACGGCGTCGGCGACCGGCTATTGCGCGGGTATCCTTGTCCACTGGGTGATTTCGAGCCGGCTCGTCTTCGCCGACGGCGCCGCGGCGCGCGGCACGGGTGAACGCCACCGCCAGAAACTGCTCTTCGTCGGGTCGGCGCTCGTCGGCCTTGCGGTCACGACCGCGATCGTCGGCGGCGGCAGCTCGCTGGGGCTCGACCCGCGGCTCGCGAAGCTCGCGGCGATCGTCGTGAGCTTCCAGACGACCTATCTGCTGCGCCGCCATATCGTATTTCGGGCCGCCGCGGCATGAACGAAGCGGCGCCGCCATCCGTTTCGGATTCGGACGGCATCCAGCTCAGCCCCTGGTTCACGCCGGCGCGAATCGCGCTGATCGTCTGGGGATTGATGAGCCTGATCGCGATCGTCGCCAACTGGCAGGCGATCGGGGCGCTCGACCTTGCCGACACCGACGATGCGATGCGCATGGCGCAGGTGCGCGACCTTCTGGCGGGGCAGGGCTGGTGGGATCTTTCCCAATATCGCGTCAATCCGGCGGGCGGCGGCGTGCTGATGCACTGGTCGCGCATCGTCGATGCGCCATTGGCGGTGGGCATCCTGTTGCTGAAGCCGCTGTTCGGGCAGGCGATGGCCGAACGGATCGTGATGGCGCTGTGGCCGCCGCTGCTCGGCGCGGGGCTGAGCGTCGCGTGCGCGCTCGGCTATCGCAACCTCTCCGACCGCCGCATCGCCTATATCGTGCCGCTGTTCCTGATCATGTCGGGCTATATCCTCGTCCAGTTCCGGCCGCTTCGCGTCGACCATCATGGCTGGCAGATCTTCCTTGCGATGCTGGTGATGGCGCAGGCGCTGCGTCCCGCAAGCTGGCACGCGGGGCTGCTCGGCGGGCTGTTCGCGGCGGCGCTGCTTGCGGTGTCGATCGAGGGCCTGCCCATCGTCGCGCTGTTCGCGGGCCTCGCGGCGCTGCGCTGGGCGCTCGGGCGCGGCGGCGACGACCGCGCGCGGCTGTGCGGCTATCTGGGCGCGCTCGCGGGCGGCGCGATCCTCTTCCAGTTCGCGACCCGCGGCCCGGTGGGCCTCACCGGAAGCTGGTGCGATTCGCTCTCGGCCCCCTATATGGCGGCGTTCGTCGTGGCGGCGGCGGTCGTGTTCGCGTCGGCGCGCGCCAATCCGGCGGCGGTATGGGTCCGCTTTACGCTGCTCGCGCTCGCTGGCGTGGCGGCGGCGGGCGCGCTGGTGGCGACCGAACCGCAATGCGCGAACGGGCCCTTTGCCACGCTCGACCCGATCGTCGTGCAATTTTGGTATCGCAATGTCCTCGAAGGCCAGCCCTTGTGGGCCGCGAAGCCGCACGACATGGTGCATGTGCTCGTGCCGTCGCTCGTCGGTCTCGTCGGATCGCTCCTTGCGTGGCGCGGTTCGATCGAGGCGACCGATCGAAGGAATTGGGCGACGGTCATCGTCGCACTCGCCGGTGCGGCGGCGCTGTCGCTGCTCGTGTTCCGCGCCGTCTCGACCGCCCACCTCTTCGCCTTGCCAGGCTGCGCCTGGCTGGGCCTCCGCGCATGGGCATGGGCGCGCACCATCGCCTCGACCGTGCCGCGTATCCTCGCGTCGGCGATGGCGGCGCTCACGCTGCCGCTGCTCGGCAGCATGGCGGTCGCCGCAGCGCTGACGCCGGTTATCCCCGCGCTCAGGGACGAAGAGAAAAGGGCGGCCACCGAGAAGGCCGAGGCCAATCGTTACAAGGCGAACTGCCTCGACCCGGCGGCGATCGCCGACCTTGATCGCCTGCCGGCGACGACGCTGCTGACGCCGATAGACCTCGGCGCGCCGCTGGTTTTCTGGACGCGGCACAGCCTGGTGGCGACGCCGCATCATCGCAACAGGTACGCGATGGCCGATACGATTCGCGCCTTTGCGGGCGATCCGGCCAAGGCCGAGGCGCTGGTGCGCGGGCAGCAGACGGCGCTGGTCGTCTTTTGCCGCACCGCCAATGATTTCACCAAATATCGCCGCGCGCGCAAGGACGGGCTGGCGGCGCAGCTCTATGCCGGAACGCCGCCCGCCTGGCTCGAAACGGTGCCGATCAGATCGCGCGCGGGGTTGGCGGTGTGGCGGGTGAAGCCCGAGTAGGGCCTAGGCGGCGCGGAAGCTGAGCGCGGCGCCGTTCATGCAATAACGTTTTCCCGTCGGCTTCGGCCCGTCGTTGAAGACATGGCCGAGGTGGCCGCCGCAGCGCCGGCAATGGACTTCGGTGCGCGCATATCCGAGGTCATGGTCGGTCGAGGTGCCGATCGCGCCCTTCAAAGGCGCCCAGAAGCTCGGCCAGCCGGTGCCGCTGTCATATTTGGTCTTGCTCGAATAGAGTGGCAGCGCGCAGCCGGCGCAGGCGAAAATGCCGGCGCGCTTTTCCTTGTCGAGCGGGCTGGTGAAGGGGCGTTCGGTCGCCGCCTCGCGAAGCACGCGATATTGGAGCGGCGACAGGCGCTTTTTCCATTCGGCGTCGGAAAGCTGCCAGCCCGCCTGCGCCTTGGGCCGCCCCGATTTGGCGAAGAGCATCGGCGCGCCGATGATGGCGCCGCCGAGCGCGAGTCCGCCGAGAAGGTAGCGACGTTCGATCATGTCTTCGATACGTATGCCGTGGCCCGCGGGTTACAAGACCGCGTCAATATTTCTCGATCTGTACGGGCAACGCGCGGAAGCCGTGGACAAAACAGGCGTGGACGCGTTCGGGCTCGCCCGTGACCGTCACGCGCATCCGCCGCGCCGCCATCTCCTCGAGCAGGATGCGCAGCTGCAGCTCGGCGAGGCGCGCGCCGACGCAGCGGTGGACGCCATAGCCAAAGGAGAGGTGCCGCCGCGCATTCTCGCGGTCGAGCCGCAGCGCATCGCCATCGTCGAAGACGCTCTCGTCGCGGTTTGCCGACAGGTACCAGAGGATGAGCTTGTCCCCCTTCTTGATCTGGTGCCCGAACAGGTCGGCATCGGCGAGCGCGGTGCGGCGCATATGCGCGAGCGGTGTCTGCCAGCGGATGATCTCGCTCACCGCATTGGGGATCAGAGACGGATCGGCTTCGAGCTTGGCGCGCTCTTCGGGAAATTTGTCGAGTCCGTATGCGAGCCCCGACATGGTGTTGCGCGTGGTGTCGTTGCCGCCGACGATGAGGAGGACGAGGTTCCCGATGAACTCATATTTGTCCATGTTCCGCATCGCTTCGCTGTGCAGCATCATCGAGAGCAGGTCGGGCGTGGGTGGCTGGTCGAGCTTTTCCATCCACAATTTCTGGAAATAGACGAACGCCTCTTCGAGCACCGCGCGGCGCTGTTCCTTGAGCTCGACCTTTTGCGCGAGTTCGACGTCGCCCATCCAGTCGGACCATTCGGTGAGCTTGCGCCGGTCCTCCCACGGAAAATCGAAGAGCAAGGCGAGCATCTGCGTCGTCAGTTCCATCGAAACGCGATCGACCCAGTCGAACTTCTGACCCCACGGCAGGCCGTCGAGCACCTCGCCGGTGCGGCGGCGGATGTCGTCCGAAAGGCGCGTCATTTCGGCGGGAGTGAAGGCGGGGGCGACGGTGCGGCGCTGGTCGGTGTGCTGCGGCCGGTCCATCGCGATGAACATCGGCAGGCGGAAATCCTCATCCTCGTCGCGTTCGAGGATCGTGATGCCGCCATATTCCCACGACGAACTGTAGATGTCGGGCAACGCCTCGACATGCTGGATCGCCTGATGGCTGGCGATATTCCAATAGGGTCCGTGGACGCTGTCCTCGCATTTGACGATTCCGCCGGCTTTGCGGATTTCGGCGAAAGGCGCTTGCCAGCGATCCTCCGAATAGATGGCGGCGGGGCTCATGTCATAACGGTCGGTGACGGGCTGGGGCGCAGCTGCGGTCGCCATCGGCATCCTCCTCCTCAAAAGGGACTCGCCGCAGCGTTTGCCGCCGTCGGCCAGATCAGTTGCAGGATGCCACTGTTTACAGCTTTGTCAATGAGGCTGGGATGAAGCAGCTTCGGCGACAGCCGCGGTGGCCGCAGCGCCTCTTGCGCGGCGCCAGAATTTCCAGCCGCTGCCGCTGCTGAGCACGCCGGCGCGGAACAGGCGCACCGAAATCCAGATGACGAGCGCGACCCAGAGTGCCTGCCAGCCGATCGCGAGCAGATGGATCGCTTTCGCATCGTCGGTCGCGGCGCGCGCCGCCATGGCGAGCGGTGACGAGAAGGGGAAGATTTGCGCGAAGCGGGCGAGGCTGCTTTCGGGCGCGCTCGCGGCGGCGGCGCACAAGCTGAACATGCCGACCTGGAAAATGGTGATCGGCAGGCTGAGCATCTGGATCTCGCGCACCGTCGCCGCCTGGGCGCCGACGCCGAGGAAGACGGCGCCGAGCAGCAGGAAGGAGAGGACGAAATAGACGAAGCCGATGCCGAGGAAGAAGGGCCAGCCGGTCGCCGGCATCGCAGCGAGCGCCGCCGCCGCCTTGCTCGCGCCTTCGGTGGAGGTCAGCGCCGCGGGATCGGACAGCATCGCCGCGGCGAGCCCGCCGCCGACCGCCATCGCGACCCAGAAGGCGATGAACAGCACCGCGACGCCGAGGAAGCCGAGCAGCTTGCCCAGGAAGACGCTTTCGAGCGGAACCGCGGCGGCGAGGATTTCGATGACCTTGTTGCCCTTTTCCTCGGCGAGCGAGCTCACCGTCTGGCCCGCAAGGAGCAGGGTGAGGAGGAAGATGACGAACACCGCGCCGAACCCCAGCGACTGCTGTACCGCGATACTGGTGCCGCCGCTCGACAAGGCCTCGAAACGGGGGGCGACGGGCGGGAGCGGTCCCGCCGCGCGCGCGCGTTGCACTTCGCCCGCGAGCAAGGCGAGATAGCGGCCCGAACCGCTGTCCTTTTCACGTTCGACGATGCGCGGCGCGGCGAGGTCGCCGCTCATCACGGCATAGGTGTCGGCGCCCTTTTCGCGCGCGACGGCGATCGGATCGATGGCGGGGGTGGCGACGCGGAGTTCGAGCAGCGCGGGCTCGCGAGGCATGACCGCGCGCAGCCGTGTATCGGCGGAGCGCAATGCCTCGATATCGGCGGGATCGGCAACCGCGACGATGCGGCCGGCGCCGCGCGCGCTGTCGGCGAGCTGCGACGCGCCCATGCCGCCCGCGAGCCCCATGCCGATCATGAACAGCGGCGCGAGCAGGAAGAGCAGGAAGGTCGGCGTCGCGACGATCGCGAGAAAGTCGCGCCGCGCAATCACGAACATGTTCCGGACGAAAGGGGTCATGCGCTTGCCTCCTCGACGGCATCCTCGGTAGCGTCGGCGTCGAAGCCGGCGTCGACCTGGCGAACGATATGGACGAAAGCGTCGTGGAGCGCCGGGCGGCTGATCGACAGGCCGGTGACGCCATGACCGCTCGCGGTGATGCGCGCGAGCAACGGTTCGACGCCGCCGTCCTCGATCGCGAAATGCCACGCGTCGCCGCGCAATTCGGCGCCCGCGGGCAGATTCGCGGCGACCGCGGCGGGGTCGCTGGCGTCGCGCGGCGTGTAGCGCACCTGCATCGGCAGCAGCGCGCGCGCCTCGTCGACCGTGCCCTCGAAGCGCCGCGCCGAGCGCGCGATGATCGCGATGCGGTCGCAGAGACGCTCGGCATGCGCCATCACATGCGTCGAAAAGAGAATCGTCGCGCCGCGCTCCTGCTCGCGCCGGACGAGCGTTTCGAGCCGCTCCTGATTGACGGGGTCGAGCCCCGAGAAAGGCTCGTCGAGGACGATCAGGTCGGGGGCGTGGACGATCGAACCGATCAGCTGGACCATCTGCGCCATGCCCTTCGACATCTTGCGGATCTTTGCGTCGATGACGCGTTCGAGCCCGAGTTCGGTCATGAAGGTCGCGGCGCGGCGGCGCCCTTCGGACCAGTCGAGCCCGCGCAGCGCGCCCATGAAGGCGATCGCCTCGCGCGCCTTCATGCCCGGATAAAGGCCGCGCTCCTCGGGAAGGTAGCCGATGCGGCTGCGCACGCTCTGCGGCTTGTGCCCGCCGAGCAACCGGCTCGTCCCTTCATCCGGATCGATGATGCCGAGCGTCATGCGGAGGCTGGTCGTCTTCCCTGCGCCATTGGGGCCGAGCACGCCATAGATACTGCCCGCCGGCACCGCGAGGCTGACATGATCGACCGCCTTGTAATCGCCGAAATATTTGGTGAGGCCGTTCGCCTCGACGCTGTAATCGCTCAAACCCTGGTCCCCAATCATTCGCATACCAAGCTATGGCACGGCGAGGCGGCTCGCGTATAGAGCGCCAATGGTTGCCGAAGCCTTGCCTCCGCTGGAAGAACGCCTCGAAGCCGTCGCGCGCGCGCATGGGTTCGCGGCGTTCGGGATCGCAAATGCCGATGCGGCGCCGCGGACGGCGGCGCGGCTGAACCAGTGGCTTGCCGAGGGGCGCCACGGCGACATGATCTGGATGGAGAGCCGCGCCGAGCAGCGCGGATCGCCCAAAGGACTGTGGCCCGACGTAAAATCGGTGATCGCGCTGGGGATGAGCTATGCGCCGGCGCTCGATCCGCTGGCGCTGGCCGAGCATCCGGACCGCGGGCGGATTTCGGTCTATGCGCAGGGCGGCGACTATCATGACGTCGTCAAGAAGGCGCTGAAGGCCGTCGCGCGATGGCTGGTGGGCGAAGCGAAAGACGCCGAGGTCAAGGTGTTCGTCGACACCGCGCCGGTGATGGAAAAGCCGCTGTCGGCAGCGGCGGGGCTCGGCTGGCAGGGCAAGCACACCAACCTCGTCAGCCGCGAACATGGCAGCTGGTTGTTCCTGGGCGCGATTTACACGACACTCGACCTAGCGCCGTCGATGGCGGGGCGCGATACGTGCGGCAGCTGCTCGGCGTGCCAGGATGCGTGCCCGACCGACGCCTTCCCCGCGCCGTACCGGCTCGATGCGCGGCGCTGCATCTCTTACCTCACGATCGAGCATAACGGCCCGATCCCGGTGGCGCTGCGGCGCGGGATCGGCAACCGCGTCTATGGGTGCGACGATTGCCTCGCCGCCTGCCCGTGGAACAAATTCGCCGACACCGCGCATACGCACCGCGCCTTTCTGCCGCGCGCCGAATTGGCGGCGCCATCGATCGGCGACCTGCTCGACCTCGACGATGCGGGGTTCCGGCAGGTCTTTGCCGGGTCGCCGATCAAGCGGATCGGGCGCGGGCGGATGGTGCGCAACGCCGCGATCGCGGCGGGGAACAGCGGGGACAGGGCGTTCGTTCCGGCGCTCGAAAGGTTGGCGACGGATGAATCGCCGATGGTCGCCGATGCGGCTTTATGGGGGCTCGAAGAACTGGCGTCGTGACGTCGTTTGTCGGGGAAGCGGGCCGGTCCCGCTCAGCCTAACGCCGCAGCGCCTGCGCGCAGCTGTTCACCTCGGCGTTGCGGCCGTCGGGGGTGCGCGCATCGACATGCGTTGCGACCGGGTCGGCGCCCGCGCGCGGGGCGTAGAAATAGACGTCGAGGATGCAGCTCGACCCGGCATATTGCAGCTTGCGGCCGGCGCCTTCGGTGACGTCAAGCCGCGGCTTGCCGAACATGCGGCCGATCGCGTCGGCGCTATTCCCGATCAGCGCATTATTCTGCACCGGTCGCACGACCGTCGGCGGGGGCGCGGTGGACCGCGGGGGTGTCGCGCGCGGAATCGCGGGACCGGCGCAGGCGCCGAGCGTCAGGCCGAGCAGCGCAATGGCGCCGAGGCGGCGGTTATCGATCATGTTTCGGGGTCCCCCTTGCCGAGATGCAGCATGTGGACCGCCATAGCGGCGCTCAATATCGGCGCCAACAAATTGGCGACGGGCACCACGAAGCTTGCGGCGGACAGCAGCCCGAGCGACCAGCGCGCCGGCCGGTCGAGGCGCGGGTGGTCCGGGTGGCGCGCAAGCACCATCGCCTCGAGGTCGCGGCCCAGCAGCAACGCGTTGACGAGGAGCGCGAAGATCGGCGTGCCGATCCCGGTGACGAGCAACACGATATAGACGGGGAGCGCGAGCAGGTTGCCGCCGATCAGCCGGGTGAGCGAGGCGAGGGCGAGGCGGATATTCTGCGGCCAGCCGACATCGACGGCGCGCCGCGCGGCAGCGGGATAGTGGCGCCCTTCGACATCGGCGACGATGCCGTCGGCGAAGAGGCCGATCACGACGATCGCGACGGCGCGAAAGAGCAGCCAGCTTCCCGCGACGATGAGGAGGACGATCAGGACGCCAGCCATGTCGAGCGGCGCTCCGTCCAGCCATTGCCAATGGGCGAGCGCCCAGCGTGCGGCGAAAAAGATCGCGGCCCCCGAGGCGGCAAGCAGCAGCAGTGTGAGCGCGAGGCTTTGCGCGAGCACGCGCAGGACGCGCGGGTGGGGCAGGTCTCGCAGCGCGAGCAGGAAGGCGTGGGCGGCGCGGGTCATGGAGCGGGGATGTGGGTCGCCGCGTCCCGCGTCAAGCGCCCACGCTTGCCTTGGCGCGCCGCCGTCCCTAAAGCGCGCGCAGCTTTTTCCACCCAGCACAGGATTATCCATGGCCTCCACCGCCCGTTTCGATGTCGTTGCCATCGGCAATGCGATCGTCGATGTTCTTGCCCGCGCCGACGATGCGCTGATCGAGGCCGAAGGCCTGACCAAGGGGGCGATGCGGCTGATCGACGCCGAAGAGGCCGAGCGACTCTATGCCGCGATGGGCCCGGCGGTCGAAGTGTCGGGCGGCAGCGCGGCGAACACCCTGGCGGGCATGGCGGCGCTCGGCGAACGCTGCGCCTTCATCGGGCAGGTCGCCGACGACCAGCTCGGCCATGTCTTCACGCACGATTTGCGCGCGTTGGGCGTCGCCTATGAGACCCCGGCGCTGAAGGAAGGCGCGCCGACCGCGCGCTGCCTGATCCTCGTCACCCCCGATGGCCAGCGCACGATGAACACCTTTCTGGGGGCGAGCCACCTGCTCGAACAGGCGATGATCGACGAGGCATGGATCGCCGATTCGGAAATCCTCTATCTCGAAGGCTATTTGTGGGATCCGGAGCTGTCGCGCGCGGCGATGCGGCGCGCGATCGACGTGGCGCGCGCGGCGGGGCGCAAGGTCGCCTTCACCCTGTCGGACGCCTTCATCATCGAACGCCACGGCGCCGATTTCCGCCAACTGATCGCCGAAGGGCTGTTCGATATCCTGTTCGCGAACGAGGTCGAGATCCGGGCGCTCGCCGAAACCGACGATTTCGAGGCGGCGGTCGCGGGCATCGCGCCCAAGGTGCCGCTGCTCGTCGTCACCCGCGGCGCGCATGGCGCGCTCGCGATCGAGGGCGGTGAACGCACCGAGGTCGGCGCCGAGCCGATCGACCAGGTCGTCGACACCACCGGCGCGGGCGACCTGTTCGCCGCGGGCTTCCTTGCGGGGCACGCCGAAGGCCGGTCGATGCGTGACTGCCTGACGATGGGCGCGGTGTGCGCGCGCGAGATCATCGCGCAGGTCGGCCCGCGCGCGCAGACCGACCTCAAGGCGAAGGTCGCGGCGCGCCTCGCGTAGCGATCCTTTTCCGCTTTCGTGGGGGAGCGGATCGGTGCCGGAACTTTCGCCGGCGTTGAAGCGTCCTATGCGCCATCAGCATGGGAGAGATTCTTATGGCCGACGAAGTCCACACGACGCGCGATCCCGACGGGACCACGCATACCACTACGGTCATCGACCGCGAACCGCGCCGCGGCGGCGGGATCGGCATGGGGCTGATCTTCCTCGTCGTGATCCTGGTCGCGGCCTTTTTCGCCTTTCAATTCCTTGCGAGCGAAAAGGCGGAAAGCGGTGCGATCACCGAAGCCGCGCAGCAGGTCGGCGATGCCGCGCAGGATGTCGGCGACGCGGCGCAGCGCGCGGTCGATTAGGCGTCAGTTCGCAGCCGCCGGATCGGGGTGCCTCCGGAACAATTCGCGGTCGGCGGGCCCGAAACCGCGCGTCCAGATCAGCCAGCCATAGATGCCGAGGATGAAGGGCACGCCGATCAAGAGCTCGGCCCATTCGGGCAGCTGCGTCGCGCCCCAGCCGAGCACCGCGGCGCCCGCCGTCGCCCAGACGAGCGCCCAGCGCAGGCTGTTCACCGGGGCGCCGAGGATATGCGCGAGTAGCCGTGCCTTGACGAGCGAGGCGAAACCGAGCGCGAGCAGCAGCGCGAGCGCGACTGCGGCGGCGTAATAGATCGTCGGCAAGCCCATCGATTGCGCGATCAGGATCAGCGCGACGCTGAGGACCGCCTGGAGCGCGAGTGTCGCCATGCTGATCAGCAGGTTGCGGTGGCGCGCGACATAGACAAGTGCCGCTTCGCTGACGACGGCGGTTGCGGCGACGACTTCGGCGGCGAGCAGGAAGGCGAGCGCGGCGGTGCCGCTGACGAATTCGGGGCCGACGAGGCCCATCACCGCCTCGCCCGGAATACCGAGCGCGAGCGCGACGCCCGCCTGCGCCGCGATGATCCAGAAACCGACCTGGCTGACCTGTGCCGCCACGGCGCCAAGCCGCTTTTCGGCAAGGTTGCGCGTGATCACCGGACCCAGGATCGGCTCGAAGCTGGTCTTCAGCTTTTGCGGCAGCGAGGCGACCTGCTGCGCCATATAATAGATGCCGTAGATCGTCGGCGAGGTGAACTGGCCGAGGATGAAGAGGTCGAGCCGCCGCGTGCCCCATTCGATCGCGTCGGCGGCGGCGAGCGGGGCGTTGCGCCGGGCGAGCAGGATCAGGTGCGCCGGATGCGGGCGCCATACGCCGGGGCCGCCATAATGGCGGATCATCGGAACGAGCGCGGTGAGAAAGGCGCCGACCATCGCGGCGGCATAGGACAGCATCAGCCCGTCGCGCGCCGAAACGAACCAGAAACCCGCGGCGGCGACGCTGATCACCCAGGGCTCGACGATCGCGCGCGCGCGCACCGTCGCGCCGACGTCGAATTTATAGGCGCAAGCGGCGAGCGCGATGTCGGTCCCCGCGATCGCGAAGACGAGCAGCGCCATCCAGCGATCGGCGCTGTCGACGCCACCCGCCGGATACATCAGCTGCGGCAAGAAGAAGAGGAGCGCCGATCCCGCCGCCGAGACGACGAAGGCGACGAACATGCCGTCCCATACGACGATGCGCTGGTCGGCTTCGGGCGCGCTCAATTGCTCGGCGAGGCCGCGCTTGAGGCCCAAGGTCGCAAGCTGCGCGACGAGTTCGATGACGAGCACGGCAAAGGCGAAGCGGCCGACCGCCTCGGGCCCGTACCAGCGGCCCGCCACATAGAGGAAGGGCAGGCGCGCGACGAGGCGGAGGATGAATCCGAAGAAATTGGTACGACCGCCCTTGGCAAGCGCCGCCGTGTCGGCATCGTGCGAGGGTGCGTCGGGCGATGGGCCGGGTAATGGGGGCGCAGCCGCGCTGTCGGTTTGGCTCAAGCCTGGCGCCCCTTCTGCTTTGCCTTGATGCGCAGTTTAGCGCGGCCCGGGGGAGCAGGCAATCGTGTGCGGCAATTCATCGTCCTTCGGATCGCAGCGGACGGCTGAGCAGGGCCTGAATGGCGTCGGCGACGCGCACTTCGCCGGCGACGAGGCGCGCGACCGTATCGGTGATCGGCATGTCGATCCCGTCGACGCGTGCGGCGGCGGCGACGACCGGCGCGCTGAAGGCGCCTTCGGCGACGGTGCGGCGATCGGCCATCAGAGTCTCCGCCGCTTCGCCGCGGCCGAGCCCCTGGCCGAGCGCGAAATTGCGCGAATTGGACGAGGTGCAGGTGAGCACGAGGTCGCCGAGCCCGGCGAGCCCGGCGAGCGTTTCGGCTTGGGCGCCGCGGGCGAGGCCGAATCGCGTCATTTCGGCGAAACCGCGGCTGATCAGCGCCGCGCGCGCGTTGAGCCCGAGCCCGGCGCCGTCGACGATTCCGCACGCGATCGCGAGGATATTCTTGACCGCGCCGCCAACCTCCGCGCCGATCACATCGGTCGAGACATAGGGCCGGAAATGCGGGCGGGCGAGCGCGCGCGCGAGGTCACCGGCGACGTCCGCATCGGCGGCGGCGAGGGTGATCGCGGTCGGTAGCCCGGCGGCGACCTCGTGCGCGAAGGTGGGACCCGAGAGCACCGCGTGCGGGCGCCGCGGCGCCAGATCGCGTGCCATGTCGATCGGGAAGGCGAAGCTGTCCGCCTCCATGCCCTTGCTGCAGAAAATCAGCGGGGCGTCGCCCGCAGGCAGCTCGCCAAGCACCGCGCGCAGGAAGGGGACGGGGACGACGACGAGCAGCGCGTCGAGAGCGACCATTTCGGCCAGCGAACCGGTCGCGGTCAGCGAGGGCGAGAGGATCGCGCCGGGGAGGAAGGCGGGATTGCGATGCTCGGCGTTGATCGCGGCGACGACGTCGGGTTCGCGCGCCCAGAGGCGCACCGGCGCGCCGTCGGCGGCCAGAAGCTGCGCCAGCGCGGTGCCCCAGGCGCCGCCGCCGACAACGCCGAATTGCTTGTATGACGTCATGCTTTCACTCCGGCTCCGCGCACCGCCTCGGCTGCCGGATCGAGCGGCCAGCGCGGGCGGGCGGGCGTGTCAAGCGGGTCGGTCAGCCCCGCGGCAAAGCGTTCGGCGCCCGCCCATGCGATCATCGCGCCATTGTCGGTGCAGAGCCAGAGCGGCGGCGCGACAAAGGCCTTGTCGAAGCGCGCGGCGAGCTCGGTGAGCGCGGCGCGGATCGCGCCATTGGCCGCGACGCCGCCCGCGACGACGAAGGCGGTCGCATCGGGACACGCGGCGAGCGCGATGCGGCTGCGGTCGATGAGGCAGTCGACGACCGCGTGCTGAAAGGATGCCGCGAGGTCGGGAATGCTGTGCTCTCCACTTGCGGCGGCGCGCGCGACTGCGCTTTTCAGGCCGGCGAACGAGAAATGCGGCTCGGCGCTGCCGACGAGCGGGCGGGGGAGCGGAACGGCTTGGCCGTCGCCATCCTGCGCGACGCGCTCGACCGCGGGGCCGCCGGGATAGCCGAGGCCGAGCAGCTTCGCGGTCTTGTCGAACGCTTCGCCCGCGGCATCGTCGATCGTGGTGGCGAGGCGGCGATAGTCGCCGACGCCCTTGACCAGCAGCAGCTGGCAATGGCCGCCCGAGACGAGCAGCAACAGATAGGGAAAGGCCAGGGTCGCATCGGTGAGGCGCGGGCTGAGCGCATGACCCTCGAGATGGTTGACCGCGATCAGCGGCTTGTTCGCCGCGTGCGCGAGCGCCTTGCCGGTGACGAGCCCGACCATGACCCCGCCGATGAGGCCGGGGCCCGCGGTCGCAGCGATCGCGTCGACATCGGCGAGCGATACGCCGGCGTCGGCGAGCACGCCCTCGACGATCGGCGCAAGCCGGTCGACATGCGCGCGCGCGGCGATTTCAGGGACGACGCCGCCATAGGGGCTGTGCTCGGCCTCCTGCCCCGCGACGCGATGCGCCAAAATGCGCCGCTCGCTGTCGACGAGCGCCGCCGCGGTTTCGTCGCAGCTCGATTCAAGGCCGAGGATCAGGGTCATTTATTGCGCGCTCCTTTACCCGCCCCTTTATCGACAGGGCAAGCCGCAGCGGAGCCTTGGAAACGGCTCCTTGTGATGTCTTGAGCATTTCCGGTCGAAAAACCGGTTCCCACTTTTTCCGGAAATGCTCTAGCACCGCGGCGATGATTGAACTCCCGACCCCCGAAAACCCGTTTCGCATCGGCACGCGTGCCTCGCCGCTGGCGATGGCCCAAGCGCATATGGCGATGGCGGCGCTGATTGCTACCCACGGCATCGATGTGGCGGCGCTCGAAATTGTGCCGATGACCGCGACCGGCGACCGGATCCAGGACCGCGCGCTCGCCGAGGTCGGGGGCAAGGCGCTGTGGACGCGCGAGCTCGACGCCGCGCTCGACGCGGGGAGGATCGATATCGCGGTTCATTCGCTGAAGGACGTCGAAACGCTGCGCGATGCGCGCTTTTTCCTGGGAGCGATGCTCGACCGCGCCGATCCGCGCGACCGGCTGGTGGTACGCGAGGGGATCGAGGCTGCGACGATCGCCGACCTGCCCCGGCGCGCGCGGATGGGTACGAGCAGCCCGCGCCGCGCGGCGCAGGTGAAGCGGATCCGCCCCGACCTCGAAACCGTGCTGCTGCGCGGCAATGTCGCGACGCGGCTCGCGAAGATCGCGGGGGGCGACGCCGATGCGACGCTGCTCGCCGCCGCAGGGCTCGAACGGCTCGGGATGCACGATGTCGGGACGGTGCAGGACGCGGCGTTGCTGCTTCCGGCGGCATCGCAGGGCGCGATCGGGATCGAATGCCGCGCCGACGATGCCAGGGCGATCGCGCTGATCGGCGCGGTCGATCATGCGCCGACGCACTGCGCGGTGGCCGCCGAGCGCGCCTTCCTCGCCGCACTGGGCGGCGATTGCCGCTCGCCGGTGGCGGCGCATGCCCGCTGGCAGGAGGATGGCGCGCTGCGCCTCGACGCCGAGATTTTTTCGGAGGACGGGGCGGAGCATGCCGCCGGGCATGTGATCGTGACGCAGCCCGAAGCGCCCGCCGCGCTGGCGCGCCGGCTGCTCGCCGACGCACCGGACGGCGTCCGGGCATTGTTCGCACCATGACGGGCGGATTGCCGCTGATCGTCACTCGGCCCGAACCGGGAAATGCCGCAACGGTCGAGCGTGCAACGGCGATGGGGTTCGATGTCCATGCAACGCCGCTTTTCGCGGCGCGTCCGGTCGAGTGGCGCGCTCCGGCGGCCGGAGATTTCGATGCCCTGCTGCTGACCAGCGCCTTCGCCCCGCGGCTCGCCGGGGCGGGGATTGCCGGCCTTTCCGCCCTCCCCGTCTATGCGGTGGGCGCCGCGACCGCGCGCGCCGCCGGGGCGGCAGGCTTGACGGTGGCGATGACCGGAACGGCGGATGCGCAGCGCCTTCTTGATGCCATGACGTCAGCGAATATCCGCCGGATTCTGTGGCTTTGCGGCCGCGAACGGTCGGAATTCGACGCGCGCGGCGCGGCCATCGTGCCATTGCCCTGCTATGCCGTCGATCCCGTTCCGCCGCCGGCGGGATGGGCCGAACTGATCGCCGCGCCCGCAGTGCTGCTTGCGCACTCCCCGCGCGCGGCAACGCGCCTGGCGAGCCTCGTCGGCGCGGCGCGCGCACACCTGTCACTCGCCGCGATCAGCCCTGCTGTAGCGGCGGCGGCGGGGGAGGGGTGGCGCGAAGTCGCGGTAGCGGAACGGCCCGACGATGTCGCCATATTGGCACAGGCGCGTGCTTTGTGGCACAAGGGTACGAAATAGGGTCGTTCGAAAGAGAAACATGGCAATCGACAGCTTCGAAACCTCCCCGACTGCGGACGGGGCGGTCCCGGCGAAGGGGCTATCGTTCCGCGCCCTCGTCATCGGGGCCTTCCTGCTGCTGCTGATCGGGATCGTCGGCGGCGGATGGGCGGTGAACCGCTGGCTGACCGGCAGCAATGTGCCGCCGCCCGCCAAGACGGTCACGGCACCGGGCGGCACTGCCAGCCCGTTGCTGACGGACGGGACGGCGAAGGGGGCCGCCGCGGCGGCCCCGCTGGTCGTGGCGCCGGTCGACGGTGCGAACGCGCTCGCGGCGCGCGTCGCCGAGCTCGAACAGCGACTGTCGCGGATCACGCTTCAGGCCGAATCGGCGTCGGGCAACGCCTCGCGCGCCGAAGGGCTGCTCGTCGCCTTCGCGGTGCGCCGCGCGCTCGATCGCGGGTTGTCGCTCGGCTATCTCGACGCGCAGCTGCGGCTACGCTTCGGCGACGACCAGCCGAACGCGGTCAAGACGATCATCGATACGTCGCGCGACCCGGTGACGCTCGAACGGCTTCGCACCGAACTCGACGCGATGGCACCGCAACTCGTCGGGCGGAACGGCGAAGGAGATGGCAGCCTGTGGACCGGGCTTCGTCGCGAACTGGGCGAATTGTTCGTCGTGCGTGCGGCCGGCACCAAGTCGCCGCGCGCGTCCGAACGGCTCGACCGCGCGCGGCGCTACCTCGCGGCGGGGCAGGCCGACCAGGCGATCGCCGAGGTCGAAGCGATGCCGGGGTCGGACATCGCGAGCGAATGGCTCATGGATGCACGGCGCTATCATGAGGCGCGGCGCGCGCTTGACCTGATCGAGACGGCGGCGATATTGGAGCCGCGCGACAGCCCGGCTGCCGCATTGGCCCGCAAAACGGCCGAAGAGACCCCTTAGCGACCCGGGCCCATGGGTCGCTTCTTGAAGAAAGCTGACCCATGGCCCTTGCCGATCCGCAGCGCATCGAAGCGCTCGACCCGCTCGATCCCCTCCAGCTCGACGCCGAACTGAGCGAAGAGGAGCGGATGGTGCGCGACACGGCGCGCTCCTATGCGACCGATGCGTTGTTGCCGCGTGTGACCTCGGCGTTTCTCGACGAGCGTTTCGACCGCGAGATCATGTCGGAAATGGGCGCGCTCGGCCTGCTCGGCGCGACGATCGATCCCGAATATGGCGGCGCTGGCCTAAATTATGTCAGCTACGGGCTGATCGCGCGTGAGGTCGAGCGCATCGATTCGGGATACCGGTCGGCCTGTTCGGTGCAGAGCAGCCTCGTGATCCACCCGATCAACGCTTATGGCAGCGAGGAGCAGAAGCGCAAATTTCTGCCCGGGCTGACGTCGGGCGAACTCGTCGGCTGTTTCGGCCTGACCGAGCCCGACGCGGGCAGCGACCCGGGCGGGATGCGCACGCGCGCCGAAAAGATCGAAGGCGGCTATCGCCTCAAGGGTGCGAAGATGTGGATCACCAATTCGCCGATCGCCGACGTGTTCGTCGTGTGGGCGAAATCGGACGCGCATGACGGCGCGATCCGCGGATTCGTGCTCGAAAAGGGGATGAAGGGGCTGTCGGCGCCGAAGATCGAGGGCAAGGTGAGCCTGCGCGCCTCGGTCACCGGCGAAATTGTGATGGACGGCGTCGAGGTTGGCGAGGACGCGCTGTTGCCGCATGTGTCGGGGCTGAAAGGGCCGTTCGGCTGCCTCAACCGCGCGCGTTACGGCATCGGTTGGGGCGCGATGGGCGCGGCCGAATTCTGTTATGAGGCGGCGCGCAATTACACCGGCGAGCGCAAGCAATTCGGGCGTCCGCTCGCGGCAAACCAGATCGTGCAATTGAAGCTCGCCAACATGCTCACCGAAATCGCGCTGGGCACGCAGGCGGCGCTGCGCGTCGGCCGGTTGATCGATGAAGGCCGGCTCATTCCCGACGCGATCAGCCTGCTCAAGCGCAACAATTGCGGCAAGGCGCTCGATATCGCCCGCGTCGCGCGCGATATGCACGGCGGCAACGGGATTTCGGCCGACTATCATGTGATCCGCCATGCGGTGAACCTCGAAACGGTGAACACCTATGAGGGCACGCACGACGTCCATGCGCTGATCCTCGGCCGCGCAATTACAGGCATCAGCGCCTTTGCCTAGGCCCTTGGAAGGCATCCGCGTCGTCGAACTGGCGCGGGTGCTCGCGGGGCCGTGGTGCGGGCAATTGCTCGCCGATCTGGGCGCCGAGGTGTTCAAGGTCGAGCGACCGGGTGCGGGCGACGATACGCGCGAATGGGGGCCGCCCTTCGTGACGGGCCCTCAAGGCGACAATCTGGGCGCGGCTTATTATCATAGCTGCAATCGCGGCAAGCGCAGCATCGCGATCGACATCGCCAGCCCGGATGGGCAGGCGAAGGTGCGCGCGCTGCTCGCCGACGCCGATGTCGTGATCGAAAATTACAAGGTCGGGGGTCTCGCCAAATATGGGCTCGACCCGGCGCGGCTGCGCGCCGATTTTCCGCGGCTGGTCGTCTGTTCGATCACCGGCTTCGGTCAGACCGGGCCCTATGCGCATCGCGCCGGCTATGACTATATCGTGCAGGCGATGAGCGGCTTCATGTCGCTGACCGGCGAGCCCGACGGGGCCCCGCAAAAGGCGGGAATCGCCTATGCAGATATCTTTACCGGCATGTATTCGGCGGTCGCGATCCTCGCCGCGCTGCGACGTCGTGACGTCACGGGCGACGACAAGGGTGGCGGCGCGCATATCGACATGGCCTTGCTCGATTCGCAGGTTGCGGTGCTCGCCAACCAGGCGGCCAATTATCTGGCGAGCGGCGTCGCGCCGAAGCGGATGGGCAACGCGCATGTCAATGTCGTCCCCTATCAGGTGTTTGCGACCGCCGACGGCCAGCTGGTGATCGCGGTCGGCAATGACCGCCAATACCGCAAGCTCTGCGGCATATTGGGGGTGCCCGAATGGGCGGACGATCCGCGTTTCGTCAACAATGCCGCGCGGCTCGCGAACCGCGCCGAGCTGATCCCGTTGCTCGCGGCGAAGATCGCCGCATGGGACGCGCAGCCGCTGGCGCTGGCGCTCGAGGCCGAGGGCGTGCCCGCGGGGCCGATCAACGACCTCGCGCAGGTATTCGCCGACCCGCAGGTGATTGCGCGCGGGATGCGCTTTCGCCCCGAAGGCGCGTCGATCGACGGCGTCGCGAGCCCGATCGTCATCGACGGGGAGCGCATGGTTGCGCGCACGGGGGCGCCGCCGCTGGGCGCATAGAAAAGGGGCGCCGCAGCGGACGCCCCTTCTCCCCCCCTTTGTCTCAGATCAGAATTTGACCGTTCCGGTGACGAAGACCTGGCGCGGGTTGCCGTAGAAGGCGGTCAGCGTGCCCTCGGTGCCGAGCGCCGAGACCGGCAGGCCGTTGGCGCCGAGCGCGGGGACGCCGGTGACCGGGTCGACGACGATGAACGTATAGCCGGAGGTCTTATACTCCTTGTCGAGGATGTTCTTGCCGAACACCCCCAGGCTCCAGCGGTCGTCGGGCGCGGTGTAAACGATGCTCGCGTCCCACAGCGCAAAGCCCTTCTGGTCGATATAGGGGTTCGGAATTTCGAACTGATAGGTCTTGCTGCGATAGGAGAGCGTCGTCGCGAAGCTGAGGTCGCCGTCGCCGACGGGGGTCGAATAGGCGAGCGTTCCGCTGGCGGTCCATTTCGGTGTGTTCTGCACCTCGCGGAAATCGGCGACATCGGTCGGCACCCCACCGATATTGGTGATATATTCCCTATATTCGGCGTCGATATAGCCCAGCGCGGTCGACAGCGTCAGCCGGTCGCCGACGGCGGCGATATCCTCGCCCAGCCGCGCGCGGCCTTCGAACTCGATGCCCTTGAAGGTCGCCTTGCCCGCGTTGGACACGACGCCGCAGAAGCTCGGCAGGCCTTGCACCGTGCAGGCGACCGAGCCGGGGATCTGGACGTCGGTATAATCGGCGTAGAAGCCCGCGAGCGCGACATTGAGCGCGCCGTCGAGCAGGCTGCCTTTATAGCCGATTTCATAGCTGTCGACCTGTTCGGGACGGAAGCTCAGGAAGGCGGCAACCTCGTCATCGGACGGCATGCCGGGGGTTGTGGCGGGCGCGTTGACGCCGACGCCGCGCGGGTCGAATCCGCCGCCCTTGAAGCCTTGCGAATAGCTTGCGTAGAGCGTGTGGTCGGGCGTCGGCTTGAACGACAGCGAAGCGCGCGGCGTGAATTTTTCAAAGCTGCGGCTACCCTCGAAATCGGTGCCCGGCGCGCCGAAGGGCACGCCGGCGCCGCCGAATACCGGCGACCCGCCGCCGAGATAATTCTGCCGCAGGATCGAGGCCTCCCGCTTGTCCCAGGTATAGCGGCCGCCGATTGACAGGCTGAGCCGGTCGGTGAAGTCAAAGGTCGCATCGCCGAACAGGGCAAAGGTCGTGGTATCGACGTCGGCTTCGGTAAAGGCGGTCAGCCCGGCGAAGGTGTTGAAGATGCGGACGTCGAAGAGCGTATCGGCGGTCGCATCGAGATAATAGAAGCCGAGCAGGCCCTTGAGCCGGTCGCCTTCGTACAGCAGCTGGAATTCCTGGCTGATCTGCTCGTTGAAGTAGAAGCCGGGGACATCGACGTCGACCGCGGGCAGCGCGTCGAAATCGATCGGTGTGGCCGACTTGTCCTTGCGCCACGCGCTGATCGAGCGGAGCGTCACGGTGTCGCTGAGCTCGGCGGTGACGTTCATCGCGAGGCCATAGGCCTCGATATCCTGTTTCGGGTCGTTGAGACCGCCGCGCGAATCGAAGACGTCGTCAAGGACGGGGGCGCCGGTGGCGAGCGAGGGGATCAGGCGGTGGCCGCCGCGCGGATCGCTCTTGTCCTTCGAATAATCGCCGGTGATACGGATCAGCACGGGGGCGTCATAACCGCCGAGCTCGACGGTGCCGCGGCCGGCCCAGACGTCCTTGTTGTAATTTTCGGTGCCGGTGGTGAGATTGTCGCCGAAACCGCCGCGCGACAGGCGCGCGACCGAGCCGCCGACGCGCACGAGGTCGCCGATCGGCGCGCTCGCGGTGACGACGAGGTCGGCCTGGTCATAGGTGCCGAGCGTGCCCTTGATCTTGAGCGAGAATTCCTCCGGCAGCGGCTTGGTCACATATTTGACCGCGCCGCCGATCGTGTTGCGGCCGTAAAGCGTGCCCTGCGGCCCGCGCAGGATTTCGATGCGCTCGACGTCGTAGATGTCGAGCACCGCTGCCTGCGGCCGGTTCAGATAGACGTCGTCGAGATAGATGCCGACGCCCTGTTCGAAGCCCGACACCGGATCCTGCTGACCGACGCCGCGGATGAAGGCGCTCAGCGTCGAGTTCGAGCCGCGCGACACTTCGAGTGTCGTGTTGGGCGTCGTCGCGCCGATGTCGGTGATGTCGATTGCGCCGGCCTTTTCGAGCGCTTCGCCCGAGTAAGCGGTGATCGCGACGGGGACGTCGATCAGCCGCTCGTCGCGGCGGCGTGCCGTCACGATGATCTCGTTATCGCCGGCGTCGGTGACACCCTCTTCCTGCGCAAGGGCGGGCGGGGCAAAGGCGATCATCGAAAGCGCGCTGGTGGCAAGGATGGCACGGCGCAGCGGACGGGCGAAAGGACGCATGAAAACTCTCCCATGTGATGGGCGACCCCTCGCCGCCCTGTTTGCTTTTCTTGGGCCGGTGCTTGCCAAGCCGCGCCGCTTCCAATAATGAAAGGTGAACCAAGTTTCAACTTGGAAGTTGGCTTCGTCGTTTTTTGCTTGCCAGTGGTGCGGAAATGCCACGATGCAGGCGGAGCCGGACGGAGGGGGAGACGGAAGGGCAGCCATGGATCAGCCGCAAACCGACACGGGGCAGGGCGAAGAGGCCCAAGACGATATGGGGGCGGGCGCCGGCGACGCGCGCGACAAGACGCCGCGCACCGAGCGCGGGCGGCGAACGCTGCGCAAGCTGCTCGACGCGGCGGCGGTCGAATTCGGCGAGCGGGGTTTCCACGAAGCCTCGATCAGCGCGATCACCCGCCGCGCCGGAACCGCGCTCGGCAGCTTCTACACCTATTTTGATTCGAAGGAGGAAATCTTCCAGGCGCTCGTTCGCTATATGAGCGAGCAATTGCGCGACCATGTCACGCCGCTGGTTCAGGCCGCGCCCGACGAGATCAGCGCCGAACGCATCGGGCTCGAATCCTATCTCGGTTTCGTGCGCGAGCATAAGGAGATTTACCGCATCATCGACGAGGCCGAGTTCGTCGATTACGCAAGCTATCGCCGCCACTATGAAACGACCGTCGCGCGCGTGCGCCAGCGGCTCGAGGGCGGCGCGGCGCGCGGTGAAATCCGCGATGACGTCAGCGAGATCCACGCTTGGGCGATCGGCGGGATGAACGTGTTTCTCGGGATGCGTTATGGGTTGTGGGATACCGACAGCGACATTTCCGAAATTGCGCGGATTGCGAATGACTTTCTGGCGAATGGGCTGAAAAAGCCGGATTGATGGCCTTTTACCGTGTTGGGCGGGCGGTTCCTACTTTCGTCTTTCCGGACTTGATCCGCGACCCACTTCGGCACTGAAATCATGGACCCCCGGATCAAGTCCGGCGCGACGAGAATTTGTTGGCTGCTTTCCGTTAGCGGTCGCAAATCTGGTGGATCAGCCCCGCGCGATCAAGAAGATCGCATGTTCGGCGCGCCAGGTTGCGGCGGCGGCGCTGGTCGGTTTGTCGCCCGACAGATACCAGGCCGCCTCGACGGCAATCCCCTTGGCGCGCAGCAAGTCACGAAAATCGCTGACCGTGACATGGTGGATGTTGGGCGTTTCATACCACGCGACGGGGAGCAGCCGCGTCACCGGCATCCGTCCGCCCCACAGCAGGTCTAGCCGGACGCGCCAATGCGCGAAATTGGGGAAGCTGACGAAGGCGCGCGGGGCGATGCGCAGCAGTTCATCGACAATCTTGTCCGGACGCTCGGTCGTCTGCAGCGTCTGCGACAGGATCGCATAGTCGAACGCGTCGTCGGGATAGTCGGCGAGGTCGTGGTTCGCATCGCCCTGCACCACCGACTGGCCGCGCGCGATCGCCGCGGTGACGTTCGCCGGGTCGATTTCCAGCCCGCGCGCATCGACGCCCTTGTTGCGCAGCGCAACCATCAACTCGCCGTCGCCGCAGCCGACGTCGAGGACGCGTGACGTCGCCGGCACGGCATCGGCAATGATCGCAAGGTCGGGACGCAGCGCCATCAGAAACCCGATCCGAGCGCGCCCGCAACGAGCCGGTCGAGCGCGGGGACGTCGAGCAGGAAGCTGTCGTGGCCGAAGGGCGCTGACAGTTCGACGAAGCTCGCCGCCGCGCCGACGCTTTGCAGCGCCTGAACGACACGCCGCGATTCGGACGTCGGATAGAGCCAGTCGGTGTCGAAGCTGACGAGGGTGAAGCGCACGTCCTTCGCCGCCGCAAACGCGCCGGCAAGGCGGCCGTCGTGCGGGTCGGCGAGGTCGAAATAGTCCATCGCGCGCGTGATATAGAGATAGGCGTTGGCGTCGAAGCGGTCGGTGAAGGCGAGCCCCTGATGCCGGAGATAGGATTCGACCTGGAAATCGGCGTCGAAGCCGAAGCTCTTGATGTCGCGCGCCTGCAGGCGGCGGCCGAATTTCTCGGTCAGCCCTTCCTCGGACAGATAGGTGATATGCGCCGCCATGCGCGCGACCGCGAGGCCCTTGGTGGGCGCGCGCGCGCTGCCATAATATTGGCCGTCCTGCCAGTCGGGGTCGGCCATGATTGCCTGTCGCCCGACCTCGTGGAATGCTATATTCTGCGCCGAATGGCGCGCCGCGCTGGCGATGACGAGCGCCGAGGCGAGGCGATCCGGATAAGTCGTCGCCCAGGCGAGCGTCTGCATCCCGCCCATCGAACCGCCAACGACGGCGTGAAGCCGCGATATGCCGAGATGGTCGAGCAGCATCGCCTGCGCGCGGACCATGTCGGTGATGGTGATGACGGGAAAGGCCATGCCGAGTGGCGCGCCGGTCGCGGCGTCGGGGGTGGCGGGGCCACTCGTCCCCATGCAGCTGCCGAGCACATTGGCGCAGATCACGTGGAAGCGGTCGGTGTCGATCGGCTTGCCGGGGCCGACCATGCGCGCCCACCAGCCGGGCTTGCCCGTCGCCGGATGGTCGCTCGCGACATATTGGTCGCCGGTGAGCGCGTGGCAGATCAGCACCGCGTTCGACTTGTCGGCGTCGAGCGCGCCATAGCTTTGCCAGGCGATCGTCACCGACGGCAACGCCTGCCCGCTGTCGAGCGGCAGCGGCTTCGCGATCGTGACGCTCTGGTGTTGGATCTGGTGGAGAAGGCTCGCCATGGTGCGCGCGGGGCTAAGCGGGTGCGCGGGGCGTGTCAACGTGCTGGACTCGCGCGTCCCAGCCGTTAAACGGCGCGGCATGACCGACACCAGCGCCACTCTCGCCCCCAAGCCCTGGATCAGCGGCATCGCCCCCTATGTGCCCGGCAAGTCCGCCGGCGCCGACGGGCGTCCGCTGATCAAATTGAGTGCGAACGAAAATCCGCTCGGAACCGGCGAAAAGGCGCGCGCGGCGTTCGCGGCGGCGCAGGGCGCGGCCGACGCGTTGTCGCGTTATCCCGATCCGGGTTCGGTCGAATTGCGCGAGACGATCGCGGCGAAGTTCGGGCTCGATCCGGCGCGGATCATCTGCGGCAACGGGTCGGACGAGCTGCTCCATCTCGCGGCGGGAACCTACGCGGGCGTCGGCGACGAGATTCTCTATGTTCGCTACGGCTTTGCGGTCTACGAGATCGCGGCGCGCCGGGTCGGCGCGGTGCCGGTCGAGGCCGATGATCGCGACTATGCGACGGACGTCGATGCGCTGCTCGCGGCGGTGACCGACAAGACGCGCGTCGTCTATCTTGCCAACCCGAACAATCCGACCGGCACGCTCGCAACGCGCGAGGAAGTCGCGCGGCTCTATGCCGGGCTGCCGAGGACTGTGCTGTTCGTGATCGACCAAGCCTATAGCGAATATCTGTCCGAAGCCGAGGATGACGGAGGGCTCGAACTCGCGAAGACACAGCCGAACGTGTTCATCACGCGCACCTTTTCGAAGATCCACGGGCTTGCCGCCGAGCGCATCGGCTGGGGCTATGCCGCCGCCGAGGTGATTTCGGCGCTGCACCGCATCCGCCTGCCGTTCAACGTCACCCGCGCGGGCCAGGCGGCGGCGGTCGCGGCGCTAGGCGACGAGGATTTCGTGAAGCACAGCCGCGAGCATAATGCCCAATGGCGCGCCTGGCTGGCGGGCGAACTCGAAAGCCTGGGCAATCATGGCGTGCGCGTCGTGCCGTCGGCGTGCAACTTCCTGCTCGTGCTGTTCGAGGGCGATGTGAGCGCCGAGACGGTCTATAACCGTCTGATGGAGGCCGGCTATATCGTGCGCTGGCTGCCGGGGCAGGGGCTTCCCAATGCGCTGCGTATGACGATCGGCACCGAGGACGAAACCCGCGGGCTGGCCGCGGCGATCCGCGGCGCGCTGAACGGCTGATGGGAATAGAACGCGTCGCGATTATCGGACTGGGCCTGATCGGCTCGTCGATTGCGCGCGCGATCAAGGAACGGCTGCCGCAGGTGGCGGTCACCGGCCATGACTCCAAGGCCGAGGTCCGCGACATCGCGCGCGAACTCGATTTTTGCGACGCGATTGTCGGCGACCCGGCCGGCGCGGTGGCGGACGCCGACCTTGTCATCCTCGCCGTGCCCGTCGGGCGCATGGCCGACGCGGCTGCGGCGATCGCGCCGGGGCTAAAGGCGGAGGCGATCATTTCGGACGTCGGCTCGTCGAAGGCCGGGGTGGCCGACGCGCTGGCAAAGGCGCTACCCGATCACGTCGTCATTCCAGCGCATCCGGTCGCGGGGACCGAGAATAGCGGACCGGCAGCGGGCTTTGCGACGCTGTTCGAGGGCCGCTGGTGCATCGTCACGCCGGATGCAAGCGCGTCCGAAGACGCCGTGACGGTGGTGACGTCCTTCTGGCAGGCGCTCGGCGCACGGGTCGAGACGATGGACGCCGCGCATCACGACATGGTGCTCGCGGTGACCAGCCATCTGCCGCATCTGATCGCCTATACGATCGTCGGAACCGCGAGCGAGCTCGAGGAGGTGACCGAGAGCGAGGTGATCAAATATTCGGCGGGCGGTTTCCGCGACTTCACGCGCATCGCGGCGAGCGATCCGGTGATGTGGCGCGATGTGTTCCTGTCGAACAGGGACGCCGTGCTCGCGACCCTGCAGCGCTTCAACGAAGACCTGACCGTGCTCCAGCAGGCGATCCGCCGCGGCGACGCCGCAAAGCTCGAGGACTGGTTCACGCGCACGCGCGCGATCCGGCGGTCGATCATCGAACAGGGCCAGGATGATGCCGCGCCCGATTTCGGGCGCAAGCACTGAATTCCAACCTCTCCCCTCGATGGGGGAGTCAGCCTTCCAGCAGCGCTTCGGGAGGGTTCAGCGCGTTGATCGCGGCGCGCACGCGTGCCTCGGCCTCTTCGCGTGGCAGGCCGGCGGGGATGGTTTCGCCGACCTTGTAGGTGATCGTGCCGGGCCATTTGACCCAGCGGCGCGGCGGATAGGCGATGCCACTGTCGACCGCGACCGGGATCACATCGATTCCCAACAAGCGGTACATGCCGGCAAAGCCGGGGCGCAGTTCGGGCGCCTGGCCATGCGGGACGCGCGTGCCTTCGGCGAAGAGGCACAAGGGCCGCCCCACCGCGAGCGCCGCCTTCGCCGCGCCGAGCATCGCGCGCATCGCCTTGCCGCCGCCGTCGCGGTCGACGGGGATCAGCCCGTAGAAACGAGCCGCCTGTCCCCAGACGGGGATCGAGAACAGTTCTTCCTTCGCGAACACGGCGGGATGTTTGAACAGCATCGGCTGCTCGATCGTCTCGAACGCCGATTCATGCTTGAAGACGTAGAGTACCGGCGCGTCGGGCATCTTGCCCTCTACGACGATCCGCTGGCCGAGGACGAAGCGGCAAAACAGGCGGTGGGACTGCGCCCAGATGCGCACGAACCAGATTGTCACGCGATGCGAGAGCGGCAGCGAGATCACCGCGCCGATCGAGCTGATGCTGCTCATCAGGACGAACAGCAGCCAAAAAAGGATCGAGCGGACAAGGGCGACGGCGTAGCGCATGGGCGCTGGTCTTAGAGACCCAGAACGCCGCCCGCCAGTCCCGCGAGATATTTATGATATTCGCGGAACAACGTCGCGAAATTGGGCTGGCTGCGTACCGCGTCGGGCAGGATCGTCACCGTGTCGCCGACCGCGCGGCCGATTTCATATTCGGCGCGGCGCATGTGCCAGTCGGTCGTGATCAGCCGGATGCTCTTATATTTGCGGCGCTCTGCCCAAGTCGCGACCTCGGTCGCGTTCGAGCGCGTATCCTCGGCCTCGAACCCCAATGCGATGCAGCAGTCGAACAGGCTGACGGGACGTTTATATTCGGCGGCGAGCTCGCGCGGCTTCACCTCGCGCGCGACGCCGCTGATCAGCAGGCGCTTGGCGTCGCCGGCCTCGAGCCGTTCGAGCGCGCGGTCGATGCGGCCGGGCCCGCCGGTCAGCACGACGATTGCGTCGGTCTTTTGCGCTTCGGCGGGCAGCGGCAACAGCAGCGCAAACCATGCGAAGCCGAGAACCCAGGCCAGAAACAACAGGGAAATCAGGCGCTTGATCATAAAATCTTCTTGAGCGCCGCGAGCAAGGTCTGCCGCGCGGTCAGGGCAGCCAGCGCGATAGCCAATAGCGGCAGCGCCAGCAAGAGCGCCCAGCCCGCAGGACCGAGCGACGCGGTTGCGGCCAGACCGGCGGTGACCCCCGACCATTGCCAACCGATCAGCAGCAGGATCGCCGCGGCGACCGTGCTGCCGAGCGCGATGCCATAAGCGGTGTCGATCGCGATCCGGCGCTGGAACAGTCGCGTGATCTGGCGATCGGTCGCGCCGATCAGGTGGAGCATCTCGATCGTCGGAAAATGGGTGGCGAGCGCGGCGCGCGCCGTCATGATCACCACCGCGGCGCTCGCCGCCGCCATCAGCAGCACGAGTCCGCCTGCGATCCACGCGAGCGAGCGGATGAGCCGCGCGACGGGACCCAGCCATTCGGCGTGCGGGATGATCCGCGCGCCCGGCGCCTCGCGCGCGACGAGGGCGCCGAGCGCCTCGATATGGCCGGCGCGATCCTCGCCGACGAAATCCACATCGACCAGTGCCGGCAGAGGAAGCGATTTCAGCACCGGGTCGTCGCCCCCATGGTCGCTCCCCTCGCTGCCGAACCACTGGCCGAGCGTCGCCTGCAATTCCTCGCGTTCGACCGAACGCGCCGACCGCACAAAGGGCTGCGCGGCGGCCGCGCGGCGGAGGGCGGCCGCCTGCTCGGCGCGTGTCACCGGGTTGGCGGTCACGATCTGGACGGTGACGCGCCCTGCGATCGCTTCGCCGATCGCATTCGCCGACCGCGCGAGCCCGACGCCGGCGGCGGCGGCGAGCAGGGTCAGCATCATCAGGATCGCGACGACCCACGGCGTCGGCCCCGACAGGCGGCGATCGGGCAGCAGACGGCGGTGCTGGACGGGGACGCGCGGGATGATCATGCCCGGCCCATCACGCTCTGTTCGCCGGCGGATAGCGCAGCGCGCCGGTGGGGTCGGAGAGGCGCCCCTTTTCGAGGCGCATCATCTGCGCATTTTCGATGCGGCTGATCAGGTGGATGTCGTGGGTCGCGACGACGACGGTGGTGCCCAGGCGATTGAGCGCCTCGAACAGTCCCAGCAAACGCATCGCCATTTCGGGATCGACGTTGCCCGTCGGCTCGTCGGCGACGAGCAGTTGCGGGCGCGCGATCACCGCGCGCGCGATCGCGACGCGCTGCTGTTCGCCGCCCGACAGCGTTGCCGGGCGCGCCTCGGCGCGGTCGCCGAGCCCGATCCAGCTCAGCATCTCGCCGACCGGGCCCGCGAGATCCTCTTCGCTGACCCCCGCGATGCGCAGCGGCAGCGCGATATTGTCGCGTGCGCTCAAGTGCGGGATCAGTCGGAAGTCCTGGAAGACGACGCCGATGCGGCGGCGAAAGCCGGGCAGGCGGTGGCGCGGCATCGCGACGAGATCCTCGCCGAACAGGCGAACGATGCCGCGGCTCGGGCGCTGCGCGAGGTAGAGCATCTTCAGAAGCGAGGTCTTGCCGGCGCCCGACGCGCCGGTGAGGAAATAGAAGCTGCCGGGCTGGAGGTTGAAGCTGATGTCGGAGAGTATCTCGGCATCGGGGCCGTAGCGCAGGCCGACGCCGTCGAATTCGACCATCGCCCCGCCGGGGCGCGCGGGAGCGGGATCCGTCATGGCTTCACGCATGGGCAGCCATGTGCCTGCACGGGGCCTGGGAACAGGGGCGCTGGTCCGCTCATCCGCCTGCCTGTCGCACGGCTATGCACCAAGGACAAGGTGCGAGTGGAACGCGGCGCTTGCAACACCGCGAATCAGCGTGTTTAGAGGACGCCATGATCCTTGCCTGCCCGTCCTGCCACACCCGCTATGTCGTGCCCGATACGGCGATCGGACCGACGGGGCGCACGGTGCGCTGCGCCAATTGCCGCCATAGCTGGTTTCAGGAACCCGCGGCGGCATCCGCCGCGCCGATCGCGCCGTCTGCGCCGTCTGCGCCGTCCGCGACGGTGCCGACGCCGGCGGCCGAGCCTGCCCCTGCACCAGTTTCCACGCCCGGTTATCCGGACATTACGGAGACTTCGCCCGAGCCCGCGCCGGCGCCGCCGGCCTTTGCCGCCGCCGCGGAGCCGGCGCCGCGCGCGACGCCCGCCGCTGCCGACGCGCCGTTGCCGTTCCGCCGCCCGCGGCGCAATCCCGCGAAACGCTGGACGGCGATTGCCGCGAGCGCCGCCGTGCTGATGATCGCCGCGACGGCGGGGCTTGTCTATTTCGGCCTGCCGGGATGGGCGCAGGGGCTGGGCTTGCCGGGCGGGGTCGACGAGCCCGACCTGGTGATCGAGCTGCCGCCGAATCAGGATCACCGCGAGCTGGCCGACGGCACCATCTATTTCGCGGCGTCGGGGGTGATCATCAACCCGACCGACCGCGAACAGCGCGTGCCGCCGATCCTCGCCGAACTGCGCGATGCGCAGGGGACCATCGTCTACAGCTGGACGATCAAGCCGCCGGTGCGGATGCTGCCGCCCAATGAAAAGGTCAACTTCAGCGAGGCGAAGCTCGACATTCCGCGCCGCGCGACGCAGCTGACGGTGAGCTGGGCGCTACCAAAAGGCTGAATTTACAATCTATTGAGGTGACGCCACGGCGTCACAAGCAGAGCGCGGCCGCCAGCGACAACAGGAAGCTGGTCAGCGTCGCCACGATGATCGGCGCGAAGCTTTGCCACCCCTGGTCGAGCAGCAGATGGAGTCGCGCTTTCATCGCGGTGGCAACGATGGCGAGGAGGAGCAGGGCCGAGGCGGCGGTAGCAGCCGCATCGTCGACCGGCTTCGGAACGGCAACCAGCGAATTGATCGCGGCAACGATGAGGAAGCCGAGGATGAACCAGGGCAGGCGCAGCGGAATACGGGTCTTGCTTTCGGCCTCGCCGCTCCGGCCGAGCCAGAGCGCGACGAGCATCAGCATCGGCGCCAGCAGGGTGACGCGCGTCAGTTTGACAATTGTTGCGACCTCGCCGGCGGCAGGCGAATAGGAAAAGCCGCCGCCGATCGCCTGCGCGACATCGTGGATCGACGCCCCGATCAGGAACCCCGCCTGCGCATCCGACAGTCCGAATTGCGCGGCGAGCACCGGATAGAGCGTCATTGCGAGCGCACTCGCGACGGTGATGCCGACGAGCGTTAAGGTGAAACGCGCCTGATCGACGCGTTTGTCGCCGATCAGCGAATAGAGCGCGAGCGCTGCGCTGGCGCCGCAGATCGCGGTCGCGCCGCCCGCAAGGAGGCCCGCGTCGCGGCTTTGCCCGAACAGCTTCGCGCTCGCGACCGTGATCAGGATGACCATGACCATGATCAGCGCCAGCAAAGCGAAGGGCAGGGGGCCAAGGTCGGCGAGCTGCTGCGCCGTGATCCGCGCGCCGATGAGAACGATGCCGGTGCGGAGTGCGGTCTGCGACATCAGGTCGAGCCCGGCATGCGTGCGCCGGTCCTGCGATAGAAAGGAAAGGGCAAGGCCGATCAGCAGCCCCATCAACACGATCGGCACGGCATAATGATCGGCCAGCCAGCCCGCCGCGAGCGCCGCGATCGCGGTAACGAGAACACCGGGGAAATAGGCCTGCCAGCGATGCCGCGCGGGCGGGTTCGCCTCGAGCTGCATCTCGCCATAAAGGTCGGCAGCCATCGGCCAGCTCTGTTCGGATGGTTTCACCAACATTCCCCGTCCTCGTTGCGGGGCCCGCTTCGCATATCCGTGCGCCCCGGTCGATAGGCCATTGCTGGCGCGGCGCGGGCTTGCTAGAGGCCGCGCTCTATCAGCACCCGTAGCTCAGCTGGATAGAGCGCTGCCCTCCGAAGGCAGAGGCCAGGGGTTCGAATCCCTTCGGGTGCGCCAGATAGAATTCTGCGGCGGAAGACGCCGGGACTTCGCGGGAGACAGGCGCCAGATGTACGACCTGCTGGCCGGCCTCTCGGTGATCGAAGCGTCCTCCTTCGTCGCCTCTCCAACCGCCGGGCTCTATTGCGCGCAAATGGGCGCCGAGGTGATCCGCGTCGATCAGATCGGCGGCGGCCCCGATTTCCGGCGCTGGCCGGTGACCGCGGCCAATGACTCACTCTATTGGGAAAATCTGAACCGCGCGAAAAAGTCGGTCGCGCTTGATCTCGGCCGGCCCGAAGGGCGCGAAATCCTGCAGGAACTGGTGCGCGCGACGGGGCAGTTCATCACCAATTTCCCGGTGGGCGGCTTCCTGTCGCACGAAAAGCTCGCCGACGGGCGCGCCGACCTGATCACCGTGCGCGTGATGGGCTGGGCCGATGGCTCGCCCGCGCTCGATTATACGGTGAACAACAGCGTCGGTTATCCGATGCTGACCGGCGCGGGCCCCGACCCGGTCAATCATGTGCTGCCCGCGTGGGACTTGCTCACCGGCGCCTATGCCGCTTTCGCGTTGCTCGCGGCGATCCAGCGGCGGAGCGCGAGCGGCGAAGGCGGCGAGGTGCGGATTCCGCTTTCCGACGTCGCGATCGGGACCGTCGCCAATTTGGGCGGGGTCGCCGAGATGCTCTATTCGGGCGCGAACCGGCCGCGGCTCGGCAATGCGGTTTACGGGCTGTTCGGGCGCGATTTCGTGACGCGCGACGGACAGCGAACGATGATCGTCGTCGTGACCCCGCGCCAATGGGCGAACCTCGTCGCCGCGCTCGGCCTCGGCGAGGCGGTCGCACGAATCGAGGCGGCGCGCGGCGTGTCCTTCGCGGCCGACGACGGGCTCCGCTTCGACCACCGCGATGCGCTCTATCCGCTGTTCGAGGCGGCGATCGCGAAGCGCGACCATGCAGACCTCGCCGCGGCTTTCGACGCCGGCGGGATCGTCCATTCGCCCTATCGCACCATGTATGAAGCGGTGCAGGACCCGGCGCTCGTCGCCGACAATCCGATCTTCGGGAGCGCCGACAACCCCAGCGGTTTCGCCTATCCCGCCGCAGGCGCCTTTGCGACGTTGCCGCAGCAGGAGCGCCGGCCGCCGCGCACCGCGCCGCGCAACGGCGAGCATAGCGAGGAAATATTGGCGGACCGCCTGTCGCTTTCGAGCGCCGAGCTTGCCCGCCTGATCGATGCCGGTATCGTCGGCGTCGCCAAAAGTGGAGATTGAACAATGACCCTGCGCCGCGCCGCCATCGTCGCCCCGATCCGCACCGCCGTCGGCAAGTTCGGGGGCGCGCTTTCGTCAATGACCGCGGGCGAGCTTGGCGCGGTGATATTGAAGGCGCTGGTCGAGCGGACGAAGATCGACCCGGCGCGCGTCGACGACGTCGTCTTTTCGCAGGGCTATGGCAATGGCGAGGCGCCGAGCATCGGCCACTGGTCGTGGCTCGCCGCGGGCCTGCCGCTCGAGGTGCCAGGCTACCAGCTCGACCGCCGCTGCGGATCGGGGCTGCAGGCGGTGATCAACGCCGCGATGATGGTGCAGACGGGCATGTCCGACGTCGTCGTCGCGGGGGGCGTCGAGTCGATGTCGAACGTCGAACATTATTCGACCGATATTCGCAAAGGGGTTCGCGCGGGCAACCTCACGCTCCACGACCGGCTGACGCGCGGCCGGCTGATGTCGCAGCCGGTCGAACGCTTCGGCGTCATCACCGGGATGATCGAGACCGCCGAAAATCTGGCGAAGGACTATGGCATCACGCGCGAGGCGGCCGACGCCTATGCGGTGCAGAGCCACCAGCGCGCGGCGGCGGCGTGGGCGAAGGGGCTGTTCGACGACGAGCTGGTGCCGGTCAGCGTGCCGCAGAAGAAGGGCGATCCGGTGATCTTCGCGCACGATGAGGGCTATCGCGCCGACGCGACGATGGAATCGCTCGGCAAGCTGCGTCCACTCGAAGGCGGGGTCGTGACGGCGGGCAACGCGAGCCAGCAAAACGATGCCGCGGCGGCGTGCCTCGTCGTCGCCGAGGACAAGCTCGAAGAACTCGGGCTCGAGCCAATCGCCTGGTATCACAGCGCGGCGGCGGCGGGCTGCGACCCGAGCCGGATGGGGATCGGCCCGGTGCCCGCGGCCGAGCGGCTGTTCGCGCGCAGCGGGCTCGGCTGGGGCGACATCGACCTCGTCGAGCTCAACGAAGCCTTCGCGCCGCAGGTACTCGCGGTGTTGAAGGGCTGGGGCTGGTCGGAAGACGACAGCCGGAACGAGATTTTGAACGTCAACGGGTCGGGCATCTCGCTCGGTCACCCGATCGGCGCGACCGGCGGGCGTATTCTCGCCAATTTGACGCGCGAGCTGGTGCGCCGCGACGGCCGTTACGGGCTTGAGACGATGTGCATCGGCGGCGGGCAGGGCATCGCCGCGATCTTCGAGCGCGCCGCCTGAGCATGGCCGATTTGCGGGAGGCCCTCGCCGCCGCGCGGAGCTATCGCGGCGCCGCGCAAACGGCGCTCGGCGAGCGGCTGGCGTCGCGGCCGATCGACGCCGAGCAGCGCGCGGCGCACGGTTTCGCGTGGGTCGCGACGACGGTCGCGGCGCTCGAAGCGACGCTGGACTGGTGCGAGTCCGGCCGGGACTCGAACCCGCTCGATGCGAAGATCGCCACGCTCGCCTTCGCCGAAGGGATCGGACAGCTCGCCGGCGGGCTGCCGATGGGGCAGAACGAGATTTTCCGCCCCGCCGACCTCGGCATTGCCGCCGCCGGGTGCAACCTTGCCAATGCCTGCGCCGACTTGCTCGACGCCGACCACGCGGCAACCCGCGCCGAGGTCGCCGCTGCGCTCGCCGGGGGTCACTGGCCGAGCGAGACGCTCCACGACGCCGACCTCGACGCGATCCGCGATCAATATCGCCGCTTCACCGACGCCGCGATCATTCCGCATGCGCATGGCTGGCACCTCGCCAACGCGCTGATCCCCGATGTCACCGTTCGGGCGATGGCCGACCTCGGCACCTTCGGCGTCTGCATCCCTGAAGCGTTCGGCGGGCTGGGCCTCGGTAAGCTCGTCATGTGCATCGTCACCGAGGAGCTGTCGCGCGGCTGGATCGGCGCGGGGTCGCTCGGCACGCGGTCGGAGATCGCAGGCGAGCTGATCGCGATGGGCGGCACCGACGCGCAAAAGGCGGAATGGCTGCCGAAGATCGCAAGCGGGGAGGTGTTGCCGACCGCCGTGTTCACCGAACCCGACGTCGGGTCGGACCTCGGCTCGCTCCAGACGCGCGCGCGGCGCGCCGACGATCATTGGGTGATCGACGGCGCGAAAAACTGGATCACCCACGCCGCGCGCTCGGACCTGATGACCCTGCTGGCGCGCACCGTCCCCGACGCGAAGGGCTATGCCGGCCTCTCGATGCTGCTCGTCCCGAAACCGCGCGGGACCGACGCTGATCCCTTTCCGGCGGCGGGCATGGGCGGCAGCGAGATCGAAGTGCTCGGCTATCGCGGGATGCGCGAATATGCGTTGCAGTTTGACGGCATGACGGCGCCCGCCGACGCGCTGCTCGGCGGCGAGGAGGGGCAGGGCTTCAAGCAATTGATGCGGACCTTCGAGGGCGCGCGCATACAGACCGCCGCGCGCGCGGTCGGCGTCGCGCGGCGCGCGCTCGAACTCGGGCTCGACTATGCGCTCGCCCGCAAGCAGTTCGGCAAGGCGATCGTCCATTTCCCGCGCGTCGCCGACAAGCTCGCGATGAGCCTCGTCGATTTCGTCGTGGCGCGCGAGCTGAGCTATGCCGCCGCGCGCGCCAAGGACAGCGGCAAGCGCTGCGACATCGAGGCGGGCATGGCGAAGCTGCTCGGTGCGCGGGCCGCCTGGTCGAACGCCGACGCCAGCCTGCAGATCCACGGCGGCAACGGCTATGCGCTCGAATATGAAATCAGCCGCGTGCTGTGCGATGCGCGCATCCTCAATATCTTCGAGGGCGCGGCGGAGATTCAGGCGCAGGTGATCGCGCGCGGGCTGATCGAAGGGCGAAACTAGAGCCAGAGCAAAGGCTGGCGCACGGGAAAGTTGCGCACGACCTCGCCGACAACGGGATCGGGGTCGAGCCTTTGCCAGAGGGTCAGCCAGTCGCCGCGTTGCTGCGCGAGACCGCCGAAGAGCAGGTTCGGCTGGCGCACCGGGAAGCCGTCCCAATATTCGACATCGGGCGCGCGCGGCCATTTACCCTTGCCGGCGATATAGGGGGCCATCCATGCGATCGCGCCGGCGATCGAGCGACCGTCGGCGGTCTTCCAGCCGATCAGTTCGCCGCCGCCGAGCAGCCACGCCGATGCCGCGAGCACGTCGAGGTTGAAGAGCGAATAGGCATAAGGCTTGGTGCGCGCGAGTTCGAGCGGCTGGCGACCGTCGGGGGCGATCTGTGTCGGGACGATGATCGTCTTGAGCCGGGTTCGGGCGTCGGCGAGAATGTCGGCGCGGCCGAGCAGCGCGGCGAAGCTCGCCGCCTGCAGCAGCCAGCAGCTGCCGTGGTTGTTCTTCTCGTCGCGTTCCTCGATGCCGAAGGGTGAGGTGGTGAGCCAGCCCAGATAGGATGCGAACCAGTCCTCGACGTCGGTGCGGATCGCGGCATAGCCCGGCGCGTTCCGCCGCGCGAACAGCGTCGCGGCGCGCGCGACCTCGACGATCTGCAGCGTGTCGATCACCCCGATCGCGCGGCCGCTGTTGACGCCGATGATCGCTTGCGCATGGTCGAGGTTAGGATTCATTCGCGTTTTCGGATCGACGAACCATGCGTGGAGGTGGCGCATCGCAGCATCGGCAAAGCGCGCGTCGGCGGTGAGGTTCCACAGCGCCGCGAGCGCGGGGACGGTACGCCCGAACGCGATCAGCGCGTCGCGGTGGCCGTCGAACTTGTCGGGGTTCGAGCGGCCGTCGCGGCGGACATAGGGGCCGCCGGGGCTCGCCGGGTCGGGCCACCAATAATCGCCCTCCGAATAATAATCCTGCCGCCCGGCGGGACTGCGCGGCGCCGGGACCGCGGCGACGGTGCGCGGTTCGGCGGCGAGCAGCGCTTCGGCCTGCGGCAGCAGGCGGCGGCGCTCGATCGCACGGACATCGATCGTCGTGGCGCCCGGCCGCGCCCATGCCGCAGGCGCGGCGAGAAGCGTGGCGAGGAGCAGGGTGCGGCGGGCGATCATCGTTCGTCCTTTACGGCGATGCGGTGGCGCAGCAACAGGTCGCCGTCGACAGCGCGCGGATAGGCGCCCGGACCCCACGCGTCGTCGGCGCGCACGAGCAGTTCGTCCAGCATGGCGGCGGGCCAGCCCCGCTCCCGATAGCGCCAGTCGGACGCGCGCCCGCGAAAGGCGGCGACATAATCGGTCGCCTTGCGCAGCGAGCGGCCCTTTTCCTCGACGTGATAAAGGTCGCTGCCAAGGCATGCCGCGCTGTCGGCGACTGTGTAGGCGGCGGAGAGCGCATAGAGCGAATAATGGAAGCTGCGCGTCCGGGTCAGCTCCTTCGGTAGCGCGCCGGATGGATCGACTTGTCGCGCGAGGCGCTTCGCGGGAAAGGCGGCGACGATCCGGCGCGCGACATCGGGGCGCCGCGCAAACAGCGCGAAACGCGCGACCTGCGCATCGTACCAGAGACCGTGATTGTTGGATGCCTTGCCTTCGGCCCTGCCGTTCGGGCTTGTCAGCATCCAGTCGGTGTAGCGCGAAAACCAGCTTTCGAGCGCCTCTGTCTCGGCGGGCGTCAGCGCGCCCGAGGGTGCGATCAGGCCGACGGCGTCGATCGCCGCGATGAAGCCGGCGCCGTCGAGCACGCCTTCGGCGCGGCCGTTCGACACGCCGGGCACGGCCTGCGCGAAGTTCATGTTCGGGTTCATGCGCGTCGCGGGGTCGAGAAACCACGCGCGGATGGCGCGCGCGGCGCCGTCGGCATATGATCGCTCGCCGCTGTAATAATAAGCGAGCGCGAGCGTATCGGCGTCGCGCACCATGCGCGCGAGCGCGGCGCGGTCGAAGCGGTCGCTTTCAATGTCCGGGTTGGTGTCGCCGTCGCGGCGCCGATAGGGACCCCTCGGATTCGCGGGATCGGGCCACCAATAGCGCGCGAGGCTGACATAGTCGTGGCGGTCGCCCGACACGGGGGTGCTGCGCTTGTCGATCACCGACCCGGGTTTCGCCGCAAGCGCCTTGTCGGCGCGGACGGTCAGGTCGCGATATGCGGCGCCGATCGCGGGGTTGGTCGGCAGCGCCGCCTTGATCGCTTCGAGATCGGCGGGGCGCAACGCGAAGGTGCGGCGACCGTCGAACGAAGCCGAATAGCCTTCGCTCGCGTCGCAGACGGGCGCCGCCGGGGACAGGGAAAAAGCCGCCGCCGCGGACGGAGTCGCGGCGGCGGCCAGGATAGCCCAAGGGAGTCGGGCTAAACTCGATGGCGTCACAGGCGGACCCGGAAGCCGAAGAAATATTGCGTGCCGCTGCGCGACACCTCGGCGATGCTGTCGTATCCGCCCTTGTACATGACGTCGTTCGTGCCGGTGACGTTCAGCGCCTGCAGCTTCACCTGGACATTCTCGGTCAGGTTGTACTGCGCCGAAAGATTGACGTAGGTGGCGCCGCGAATCTCGCGATTGGTGCCGCTGTTCGGCTTGTAATAGCCCGAGCGGTAGCGGAGGTTGGCGCGCAGCGAGAGGCCCCATTTCTCGAACCATACCGATCCGCTCGCGGTCCATTTCGACAGGCCGATCAGGTTCGCCGGGTTGACATAGTCGGCGATCGGCGAGGTGTCGGGATATTCGAAATTGGCGAAGGCGCGGTTGACCGACCCCTGGATGCCGAGCCCGTCGAGCGGGTCGGGAAGCCAGGTGAAGGCGTGGCTCGCGGTCGCCTCGATCCCGTAGAGGTGCCGCGTCTCGCTGTCGTTCGTCGGGGCCACCGGCGAAATGGTGACGGTCTCGGTTACCGGCGCGCCGCCGTCGCGGATCGTCGTGATCGTGACATCGGTCGGGATCGGCTCCTCGGCGCTGATCACCGTGCCCTTCGCCCATTTATAATAGCCCGCGATCGAGAGCAGCGTATCTTGCGAAGCGTAAAGTTCGAGGCTCGCGTCGAGGTTCCACGCGCGTAGCGGCTTGAGGTTCGGGTTGCCGGTGGTGGCGTCGAAGATGATATTGTCGAGCCCGGTCCCCGCTGAGGGGTTGAGCCGGATGCCCGCGCCGAAGCTTTCGATCCCCGACCGCGCGATCGCGCGATAGGCGGCGAAGCGCAACTTGACCTCTTGCAACAGGTCGAACGCGATATTCGCGCTCGGCAGGAAGTAATTATAGCTGCCTTTGGCGCGGTTCGTCTGGAGTTCGCCATTCGGGTCGGGGTCGACGCTATAGCTGTCGCCGGCGGTGTCGATCGTGATCACATAGGGCTGGCGATAGCCGATCGAGGTGATCTCGGTCTTGACCCAGCGCAGCCCGATATTGCCGCTGAACGGCACGCTGCCCGCCTGCGATTCGAAATTGGCGAGGCCGTAGAGCGCATAGATGCGCTCGGTGACGTCGATGTCGCTCGGATCGCGCCCGTCGGTTGGATAGGGAAGCGCATCGTCGCCGCCGGTGAAGGTGCGGAACAGGCAGTCGTTGTCGAAGGTCGCCCAACGCGTGACGTTGGTGCCCATGCCCTGCATGTAGCTGGTGGTGGTAAAGGGCACGCGGCATAGCTGGTTCGCCTGCGCGATCAGCTCGGCTGGGGTAGCGCCGTCGATTTCAGCGAGCGTGTTGAGGTCGTTGTTGCGCGCATTGTCGTTGGTGCGGTGATGGTCCGAATAGCGGCCGCCGACCTTGACCGAGGTGATGAAGCCGTCGAGTTCGCGCTCGATATCGAGCCGTCCGGCCCAGATGCGGTCGCGGCGGTCGGTGACGAAGCGGTTGCGCGCATAGACCGAATTGGGCGCGGTGGTCAGGAACAGGTCGTGGTCGGTGATGTCGAAATCCTCGAACTCGACATTCGGCACGACATCGTCGTCCAGATAGGTCAGCGTATAGCCGACGCGGCGGTTCGAACGCATGCGCGTCGCTTTCTGCGTCTCGGTGCGGTGGCTGTCCGAATAGGAGCCGTCGAAGCTGACCGTCCAGCGGTCGGGCGTCCAGATCAGGCCCAGGCCCCCGCCCTTGTAGGTTTCGTTGCGCTGGCGCGTTTCGAGCTGGTTCTCGATATTCGAATTGCCGCGATAGCTGATCAGCGCGCCGGGTGAGTAGCCATTGCTGCCGTCGCCGATGATCAGCGGCTCGAGTCCGCGCAGGCTTTCGGGAATGCCCAGCACATTGCGGTCCTCGCGGCTGCGGCGCTTCGAATATTGGCCGTCGATCGCGACCTCGAATTCGGGCGATGGACGCCATTGGATCGAGCCGATCAGCCCGTCGCGCACTTCCGACGTCTTTTGGGTGCGGAAGCTGCGCGATGAGGTCGGGAAATAAGTGTCGCCGATCGTCTCGCCGACGGTGACGCCATTGGCGGTGCGCGGTCCCTCGGCGAAGGTGCAGTTGATATTGGCGCCGGCGGCGGCCTGCGCCGCGGCATTGCCGGTCAGCTGCCAGGGATTGTCGGCCGACGTGTTGCAGAGCTGAAAGGTCGAATTGCCGTTGTAATAATCCTCGGGCGCGCTTGTGTCCTGCCGCTGGTAACCGATCGACACGCCGATGTCGCCGAGCCCGGTTTCATATTGGTCGGTATAGGCGAAATTGGCGCGATAGCCGAGCCCGTCGTGCTGATAGACATCGTTGTCCTGCGGCTGGAAATCGCCGCGCACCTCGAACTGGATGCGCCGCCTGCCATAGTCGAGGGGCTTCATCGAGCGGAGTTCGATCACCCCGCCGACGCCGCCTTCGAGGAAGTCGGCGCGCTGTGATTTATAAACGAGGACGCCGTTCACCAGCTCCGACGGGAATTGCTGGAAGGCGACCGAACGGTCGGGTCCCGCCGTCGACACCTCGCGGCCGTTGAAGGTCGAGAAGCTGAGCGTCGGCCCGAGGCCGCGTACCGACAGCTCGTTGGCATTGCCCTTGAAGCGGTCGGCCGAAACGCCGGCGATGCGTTCGAGCGTGTCGCCGACCGAATTGTCGGGCGTGGCGCCGATCTCGTCGCTGACAAGGCCGTCGACGACGACGTCGGCGGCGCGCTTGAACTCGATCGAACTGCGCTGCGTCGCGCGCGTTCCGGTGACGAGGATTTCGTCATCGCCATCGACCGCCGGAACCTGCTCGCCTTCGATGTCGGCGGGCGCTTCCTGTGCCCACAGGGGCGTGGCGGCGAACAGCGCGGCCGACGCCAGCAACGCGGCGCGAGTCGGCAAGACCGATGATGACTTCATTTTCCCTCTCCTTTTCCTGCCGCCCCTGATCTGCGGCGATGACCCGGTTGATACCGGTGTCAATCTTAGATGTCATACAACTTATGAAATGTATTACAACTTTGATGGGGGAAGTCAATCGTTCGCGTGGCGGGTCGGTCCGGTGGAGTATATCCGCCAGATATCAAGACCTTCCGCGTTTTCTCGCCAAGTCGTACATGGCCGTCCCGGCGAGCAGATAGGCGCCGCTGCCATAGAATTGCGTCTCCTTCGCCGACACGCTGTCGGGACGGTCGCCGACCTGCTGAACCCAGCCGAGCATCCCGTCGGGCTGCACCGCGCGGCCGAGCGCAGCCCAGCCGCGCACCGCGGCGGGCTCGTAAGTCGCGCGGTCGAGCAAGCCATTGTCGACCCCCCACGCAAAGGCATAGGTGAAGAAGGCGGTGCCGCTCGATTCGGGCGGCGTGCCGCGATCATCGTCAAGCAGCGAGGCGGGCCAGTATCCGTCGGCCTTTTGCAGCGTCACCAGCTTCGTGGCCATGTTCTTGAACAGCTTCTCGTAATAGGGGCGCTCGGGGTCCTTTTCGTCGAGCACCTGCAGCACGCGGACGAGCCCGCCCATCACCCAGCCATTGCCGCGGCTCCAGAACAGCTTGCGCCCCTTGGCGTCGCGCATGTCGAAAAAGCGGCTGTCGCGGAAATAGAGCTGCTCCGACGGGTCGAAGAGATAATCGGTCGTCGCCTTCCACTCCTCGTGCACGAAATCGGCATAACGCTTGTCACCCGTCGCCTTGGCGAGGCGCAGCATGGTCGGGGGCGCCATGAACAAGGCGTCGCACCAGCACCAGCGGTCGGTGCAGGTCGATGTGCCCTTGCCCGGCGCGACGGGAATGAATTCGAGCCCGATCGTCGGGCGGTTGGCGAGCACATGGTCGAAATAGGTTCGCATCGGCGTGATGGCCTGCCTGCCAGCGCCATTTTGCGCCGCCCACAGCCACGCCTGCCCGATCAGCTGGTCGTCGGCGTGGAAGGGAAGGTCGCCCATCTGCCATTTCTCGGCGCGGCCGAGATCGAGCAGCGGTTTGGCGTATCGCCTGTCGCGATTCGCAAGTTCGGTGAGCGCGACCCAGAAGGTTGCCTGCTGCCAGTCGCGCACCTCCTGCACGCTCTTGCGCGCGGCGGGCATCGTCGCCCAGTTGGTTCGGTTCGCGAGCTGCCAGTCCGCGACGCGGCGCGTTTCGGCGAGGATCGCGGCGGGCTGCGGCATCGCGGGCTGGGCGGGCGCCGCCACCGCGGCGGGCGCCGTCATCATCATGGAAAACAGGCTCAGCGACATGGCATATCCTCTCCCTTTCAAGCCGGCCCGGCTTTTCGCCTTGACACCGGTGACATACCTCTTTCCTTTTCTCGCAAGTGTCAATAATGTTGTCACACAACTAGCCCATATTGGCCAGAGGGGATGGAATGCCGAAGATCGTGTCAGCCCGGGTGATATCGACGTCGCCGGGCCGCAATTTCACGACGCTGAAGATCGAATGCGACGACGGCACGACCGGCGTTGGCGATGCGACGCTCAACGGCCGCGAACTGGCCGTCGCGCACTATCTGTCCGAGCATGTCGCCCCCTGCCTGATCGGGCGCGACGCGCACCGGATCGAGGATATCTGGCAATTTCTCTACAAGGGCGCCTATTGGCGGCGCGGCCCGGTGACGATGACGGCGATCGCGGCGGTCGACATGGCGTTGTGGGACATCAAGGGCAAGGTCGCGGGGCTGCCGGTCTATCAATTGCTCGGCGGCGCGGCGCGCGAGGGCTGCATGGTCTATGGCCATGCCAACGGGGCGACGATCGCCGATACGATCGAGGCGGCGCTCGACTACCAGCGGCAGGGATATAAGGCGATTCGCCTGCAATGCGGCGTGCCGGGGATGGCGTCGACCTATGGCGTCAGCAAGGACCGCTACTTCTACGAGCCTGCCGACAATGACCTGCCGACCGAGAATGTCTGGTCGACGGCGAAATATATGCGCGTCGTCCCCGAATTATTCGCTGCGGCGCGCGAGGCGCTCGGCTGGGACGTCCATCTGCTCCACGACATCCATCACCGGCTCACCCCGATCGAGGCGGCGCGGCTCGGCAAGGATCTGGAGCCTTACCGCCCCTTCTGGATCGAGGATGCGACCCCGGCGGAAGATCAGGATGCGTTCCGCCTGATCCGCCAGCATACGACGACGCCGCTCGCCGTCGGCGAAATCTTCTCGTCGGTGTGGGACTGCAAGGCGCTGATCGAAAACCGGCTGATCGACTATATCCGCGCGACCGTGCTCCACGCGGGCGGCATCACCCATATGCGCCAGATCGCTTCGCTCGCCGACCTGCACCAGGTCCGCACCGGCTGTCACGGCGCGACCGACCTGTCGCCGGTGACGATGGCCGCGGCGCTGCACCTGGGGCTCGCCATTCCCAATTTCGGAATCCAGGAATATATGCGCCACACGGCGGAGACCGACGCGGTCTTCCCGCATGCCTATCGCTTTGCTGACGGCATGCTTCATCCCGGCGACGCGCCCGGTCTCGGCGTCGATATCGACGAGGCGCTCGCCGGAACCTTTCCTTATACCCGTGCCTTTCTGCCGGTGAATCGGCTTGAGGACGGCACAATGTGGAGCTGGTGATGCGAAACCTATTTCTTGTTCTTGCCCTGTTCGCGACCCCGGCGGGCGCGCAGGAGCATAAGCCGATCCGCCCCGCCACCGTCGAAGAGCAAGGCGCGCGCGCCGCGGTCACGATCGCGGACTATCGTTTCGACGACCTGCTCTGGGAAAATGACCGGATCGCGTTTCGCATCTATGGCCGCGCGCTGGAGGCGGCCGAACCGCCGTCGTCGTCGGGGATCGACGCGTGGGGCAAGCGCGTGCGCTGGCCTTATATGGACCGGCAATTGCGCACCGGCGACCAGCATGCCGACCATGGCGAGGGGGTCGATTTCTATAATGTCGGCACGGGGCGCGGCGCTGGCGGGCTTGGCATCTGGCACGACAACAAGCTGTGGACCTCGCGCAACTATGTGCGGCCGCGCATCCTGCGATCGGGACCGGACGTCGCCGACTTCGCCGTCGATTACGAACCCTGGCCCGTTGATACGCAGCGCACGGTGCGCGAGACGCGACGCTTCACCTTGCCCGCGGGCACGAATTTCACGCGGTTGAACTCGACGATCATGTCGAGCAGCGATGCCGAGCTGATCGTCGGCATCGGCATCTCCAAGCGGCCGATCGGGGGCGCGAAGCTGGGTGACATCAGGAAGGACGAAGCGGCGGCCCGCATGAGCTGGTGGGGGCCCGCCGACGGCGACAAGGGGCGGATGGCGGCGGCGGTGATCGTCGATCCGGCGGCCTTTGCTGGTTTCGCCGAGGACGCCGACAATTATCTGATCCTCGTTCGCGTCCAGCCGGGGCGGCCCTTCGTCTATTACAGCGGCGCGGCATGGGACAAGGGTGGCGATTTTGCGACCGAGGCCGACTGGAATCGCTATGTCGATGCACAGCGCCCCGATTTCCGGCCCGAGGCCTTGACCCTAGCCAGCTTCGCGGCGCGATGATAACGCAGCATCCATGGCGGTAACCAAGGCGGCATCGCTGGCAGACGATCTGGTCCAGCGTTTCGAGGAACAGATCGAGACGGGCGAAATGCCCGTCGGATCGCGTTTTCCGACCGAAAAGGACATCACCGAGACGTTCGGCGTCAGCCGCACCGTCGTGCGCGAGGCCTATTCGCGGCTCGCGGCGCGCGGCCTTCTGGTCTCGCGGCGCGGATCGGGCGCCTATGTTCCCGACGGCGCGCAATATCGCGCCTTTCAGGTTACCGCCGAGGAAATCGGCGAAATCGACGATGTGCTGAGGCTCCTCGAAATGCGCATGGGGTTCGAGGCCGAGATGGCCGATCTCGCCGCGCGCCGGCGGACCGACGCCGACCTTGCGGCGCTGCGCCGCACGCTCGACGCGATGGAGGAAAGCCGCGACGTCGATGCGTCGGTCGCCGCCGACGCCGCCTTTCACGCCGCGATCGCCAGCGCGACCGGCAACCCCTATTTCCTGCGGTTCACCCAGTTTCTCGGCGTCCGGCTCGTGCCATCGCGGCGGCTCTATCTGCAGGGCGACGATCCGGTCCGGCACCAGCGCTACGCGCACACGATCAACCGCGACCATGAAGCGATCGTCGTCGCGATCGAGGCGGGCGATCCGGTCGCCGCGCGCCGCGCCGCGCGCCGGCACATCGAAAAGTCGATCCAGCGCTATCGCGGTCTGAAGGAGAGCCGATAGCGGGGCGAATCGGACGCAGAGGGGATGGCCGAATGTGGGTCAGGCAGGAAATTAGCTAGCTACCGACCTTGATTTCGACTCGTGATGCTCTATTCCAACCCCGTGCAAGGCGACCCCGACAATTACCTCAGCCTGCTGTCCGCCGCGCAGATTGAAACGTTGCGGCACGTTTACGAGCACAAAAATTCCAAGCAGATCGCCCGCCTGATGAACGTTTCACCGCACACGGTCGATGAACGGGTTCGGCGGGTTTTGAAAAAGCTTAATGTTTCGAACAGGATAGAGGCAGCGCGAATCCTGGCGGTTAACGGTGTCTTCGATGATGTTACCCCTTATCAGCCTTTGACATATCAATTGATCGACCTAGGCGACGTTGCTCCGCCCGCCGATGCCGAAGCGGGGCGCAGTTCGTTTCGGCGAATTTTCGATATTGGTTCGCCATTTCCTACCGCGTCCCAGCCGGCCAACCGGCATGGGTTGATGGAAAGGATAATCTGGCCAATCCTGATCGCGTTCGCGACGATTTTGGCTTTCTCCGCCCTCTATTCGATCCTTGTCGGACTTGGTCGCGTTCTGACCTGATGTTCGAACGAATGCTGCGGGGGGGAACCGGTAGCATTCTTTTTCAAGGAAAAAGATAATGCTGAATCAACGAGTTTCTGCGGCGAAGAAGATCGCTTCCGAGCTGCATCTGGCCGAAGACGCCATCGACGAAGTGATGATCCGCATCGCCCAGCTCGCCGCGACGCTGCCCACCGCGCGCCGCGAGACGAACATGTCCGCGATCGTCGGCCAGGAAGCGATGGCGAAGGTCGCACAGGCGCTGGCCGCCGCCGGCGATGTCCGCCAGCTCCTCACCGACGCGCATCTGGCGCTGACGGTGACGCAGAAGGAAGTCGGCCTCGGCACGCGCATGTTCGGCGCGGGCGTGAAGCCGGCCGCTGCGAAGCTGGTCGACGAAGGCAGCAACGACCGTCAGGGCGCAGACGCGCCGACGTTCGCGAAGGCCGGTTGATCCGCAAGAAAGGTTGACTGCCACAATGTGGTCCGTGGCGATCTATTATGCCGTTCTGCTCATCACCGTGGCCGTCGCGATCCGACGCGGCGGACCGTTTGAACGCTGGGCAGCCTATACGGCATTGATCGCCTCGGTCCTCACGACGGCCGTGACGCCTTTTCCGACCTGGACCAACATCGAGGTCAATATCTTCATCATCGACGTGCTGGTTCTGATGAGCTTCTGGTTCATCGCCATGCGGACGCAGAGTTTCTGGCCTTACTGGATCACCGGATGGCAGCTGATCGCCATTTTCGGGCATATCCAGAAGCTCATGTTCTCGGAGATATTGGCGCGGCCCTATTCGCTGCTCTCGGTGTATATATCCTATCCGATCCTGTTGCTGATCATCTACGCATCGGGATCCTACAGTCGGCGGAATGACGTCACGGCCTGAAATGTGGCTCCCCAGGGGCATCGTCACATGCAGCCGTTTTCGAACGAAGAAATTGCCGAGCTGAAATCGCGGGTCGATCAGATCCACGAACTGCTCGCGAGCCGCGGCGAGGAATCGCCGCCCGCCGCCGTGCGCGGAGTCGAGGCGGCGCGCGACAGCGCTCCGTCCGATGCCGGGCTGCTCGACCAATTGTCGCTCAGCATCCAGATCAGGCGCATCCGCCGCAGCCATTTCGGCGACACCGAAATATCGGGACCCGTCTGGGACATGATGCTCGACCTGATGCTCGCGGGCGCGCACGGCCGCGTGCTCAGCGCCAGCGATCTCGCGACCGGCGCGGGGGTTCCGCTGTCGTCAGGGCTGCGCATGATCGCATCGCTCGAACGGCGCGGGCTGGTGCATCGCTCGATCGACGAGCGTGATCGCCGCCGCACGATCGTGCGGCTGAGCGACCACGGGACCGAGCGCATGGCCAGCTATTTCGAAAGGGTCGGCGGCGTCCGTCAGGCCATGCTGCAGCTGGCAGCCTAGTTGCGCCAATCGCCTATTCGGTCATGTCCTTCATCATGCGATCGACCTTGGCCATCGCCTCGCGCTTGATCTGGCAGATGCGCGCCGCGCTGACGTCGAGCGTCAGCCCGATTTCGTGCAGGTTGAGCTCTTCGAAGAAATAGAGCTGGAGCACCATCTGCTCGCGCTCGGACAGGCGGCCGACGCACTGGCGCAGCGCGCCCATCAAATCTTCCTGCTCGCAGCGATCGTCGGCGCCGGCATCCTCATCAGCCGCAAGGAAGGCGCCGATATCGGTCAGCTCGTCGAGCGAGGTCGAGCGGCCGTGCGTCGCATTGCGTTCGAGCGCGAAATAATCCTCCGCCGACATGTCGAAGGCGACCGCCATCTCGGCCGTGGTCGGCGCGCGCATCAGCTGCTGTTCGAGCGTGCTGCGCATCGCCTGGATCCGCTTCGCGGCGACCATCGCCGAACGGCCGACGTCGGCTTCGCGGCGCAGCTGGTCGATCATCGCGCCGCGGATGCGCGTCGTGGCATAGGTCGCAAAGGCGAATCCGCGCTCCTCATAATGGCGGCTTGCTTCGATCAGCGCGATCAACCCGGTCTGGATCAGGTCGTCGAGCTCGCTCGTCCGCGACACGCGCGAAAAGACCTGCCAGGCGATCTTGCGCACCAGCGGCGCATATTCCTCGACCAGCGCCTCGGCGCTCTCGCCATAGCCGCGCGCTCGCGGCGCGCGGCCGCCGCTCGCGGCAAACTGCTCGGCGGGCTCAATTCTCATGCGGTTGGTCCTCCATATGGGCTACCGGCCCGGCCGCGAGGCGCGGCACTTCGGCGCCGATCGTCGCGACAATTTCGGTCTGCTTGGTCGCCGGAATCTCGAGATAGGAGATGACGGCGACGTCGGGGAAAGTGGCGCGCACGAGGCGCGAGAGGGCGGAGCGGCAGATCGGCGAGGCGACGAGCGCGAAGCTGCGCGTCTGGAGCAGCAGCGGTTCGACCGCCTGACCGACCTGTTCGATGATCGTCATCGCCAGGCCGTGTTCGAACGGCCATTCGGCGGCGGGATTGGCGCGAACCGCCTGATTGAGCAGCATCTCGATCTCGGGGCTGAAGGTGACGACGGGCAGCGGCATCCGGCTCGGCACGATCGTCTGGACGATCAGCGCGCCGATGCGCTGGCGCACCGCTTCGACAAGGTCGATCTCGCCGAGCTGCTGCGCCGCCAGCGCGACCATCGCTTCGGCGATCTTGCGGAAATCGCGCAGCGGCACGCGCTCGACGAGCAACGATTTGCAGAGGCTCGCGACGCGCGGCAGCGCATAGCCCTGGGGGCTCAGATTCTGGGCCAGCTGCGGATAACGGGTCTTGAGATTGTCGATCAGCGCCTGCGCGTCGTCGATGCCGAACAGCTCGGCGGCCGAACCGACGATGCTGTTGTTGAGGTGCGTCGCGACGACGGTGGCGGGATCGACGACGGTATAGCCCGCCGCGATCGCGTCATTCTGCATCGCCTTCGGAATCCACAGCGCGTCGAGGCCGAAGGTCGGATCCTTGCACGGGCGGCCGACGACCTTGGTGACGAGGTCGCCCGAATCGAGCGCGAGCATTTCGTTGGGAAAGACCTCATCCTCGCCGACGATCACCCCGGCGACCGAGATGCGATAGACGTTGCCGGGGAGCGAAAGGTCGTCGCTGACCTTCACGGGCGGAACGACGAAGCCGAGTTCCTTCGACAACTGGCGGCGGATGCCGGTGATGCGCGTCATCAGCGGCGACCCCTTGCGTTCGTCGACGAGGGTGACGAGCGCATAGCCGATCTCGAGCTGGCACGCGCTCGCGTCGCTGACATCGGACCATTCGATATGCGACGGGTCGGGCGCGGGGGCTACGGGCTCGGGCAGGTCGGCGACCGCCGCCTCGGCGCGGCGGAGCTGCCAGCCGATCGCGAAGGCAAGCGCGGACGCGGGCAGGATCAAGAGCTGCGGCATCGCGGGGACGAGGCCGAGGATGAGGAGGATGCCGCCGACCGCCATCCAGATCACGGGCGAGGAGAATTGGCTGCCGATCTGGCCGCTGAGGTCGAAGGGCGAGGCGACGCGGGTGACGATCGCGGCGGCGGCGATCGATAGCAGCAGCGCCGGGATCTGCGCGACGAGCGCGTCGCCGATCGCGAGCGTGATATAGGTGCTGCCGGCTTCGGACAGGCTGAGCCCGTGGCTGAAGATGCCGAGAATCAGCCCGCCGATGATATTGACGAACAGGATGAGCAGCCCCGCGACTGCGTCGCCCTTCACGAATTTCGATGCACCGTCCATCGAGCCGTAGAAATCGGCTTCGGTGCCGACCTCGACGCGGCGCGCCTTGGCCTCTTCAGGGGTGAGCAGCCCGGCGTTGAGGTCGGCGTCGATCGCCATCTGCTTGCCGGGAAGCGCGTCGAGGGTGAAGCGCGCGGACACTTCGGACACGCGGCCCGCGCCCTTGGTGATCACGATCAGATTGATGATCATCAGCACGAAAAAGACGAACAGGCCGACGACATAGTCGCCGCCGATCAGGACCTGGCCGAACGCCTCGATGACATGGCCTGCCGCTGAGGTGCCCTCGTGGCCGTGGACGAGCACGACGCGTGTCGAGGCGACGTTGAGCGCGAGCCGGAACAGCGTCGCGAGGAGCAACACGGTCGGGAAGGCCGAGAAATCGAGCGGTTTCGAGGCCTGCAGCGCGACCATCAGGATCAGGAGGCTGATCATGATGTTCGCGACGAAGCTGATGTCGAGAATCAGCGGCGAGACCGGGATCACCATCAGCCCGACGAGGATCAGCATCCCCGCCGGCAGTGCCGAGATGCTGGCGAAACGCGCGACGTTGCGGAGGTTGAAGTCCGCGGTCATGCGGCGCCTCCCGAAAGCGAGGCGAGCCGCCGGTAGGCATCGGCGGCAAAGCCCATCGAGAGCGTCTTGGGCATGGGCTGGATATCCATCATCTGGAGCGGCGGACGGCCTCCGCCGGCGCCCGCGAGCCCGCTCGAACTGCTCGCCTGCGCGTGCCAGCCCGAGGGGGGGAAGGGTTTCATATTTTCGACCTTGCCGCCCTCTTCGAGCTTCACGCGAAAGCGTTCGCGGATCTCGCCAAGGCTGCGCATGCTGCCGTCGGCGGCGTAAAAGACCGAACGATTGGCGGCGGCGGCCTCGGGCATCATCGATGCGCCGGGCTGGTCGGGGTTGGCTGCGAGCGCCGTCAGGAATTTGGCGGCACCGCCGCTCCCGAGGAAATGCGCGAGATAGAGATCGACCGGCTCGGCGGCGCGGCCGATCCGGCTTTCGAGATAGGTGCGATTGTCACCGGTCAGCGCGGCCGCCATGTTCGAAGACGCCGTCGGATCGTCGCGCAGATCGAAAATCTGCTGGCGGAGCGCGGGGTCGGCGACGGTCAGCCGGCCCGACGCGTCGCGGCCGATCGCATCGGCAGCCCACGCTAGGCCATGGTTCGCGCCGTGGCGGTCGAGCGTTGCAAGCCAGGTCTGTCTGGTGAACTGATAAAGGCCGCGCGCCGATGAGGTCTGGGCCTGCGCGGCCGGATTATAGCCGCTCTCGACGCGGGCGACGTCGAACAGATAGTCGAAATCGATTCCCGACCGCGCCGACGCGTTCTGCACCGCATCGAGCACGGGTGCGGCGATGCGGCCGGCGCCTAGGGGATTGTTGATTGCGTTCATGGCTCTGGTTCCGCTTGTTCAGCAGACCAAAAGCAATCATCGTGCCATTTCTCGAAAGTCTAGGAAAATTATCTGGTTATCAGTAGCTTAAAGCCGCACCCCGCGGTCGCGTGCCGCGGATTTCGTGATTCTTGTCAATCCTCTGACGCGTCCAGTTCTTCAAGATATTGACGCGCACCGCCGCGGCCTCAAGCTGGTTCAGCGTCTGCCCGATCAGCGCGCGCGCGCGATGTTCGCTGCCCGCGGGGATCGCCGCGCCGCGAAACAGGATTACCGCAGTGGCGAGTTCTTCGGTCGCCGCGATGATCGCGCCGGCGTCGTGGCCGTCGAGCGCGCCGACGAGCGTGTTGAGCCGCGACTGAACCTCGTCCATCTGCGCCAGCATCAGTCGGTCCCGCGGCCGTGGAAATCGAGCATGGCGCTCGCGATGATCGCCGGGTGGACGCCATAGCTGCCATTCGCGATCGCCGTGCGCAGCGAGGCGACGCGTGCGACATCGACAGGCGGCGACTGGTCGGCCAGGCTGTTAGCGAGGCGCGTCAGCTTTGCGGTCGGTAGATTCTCCTGCGCCGGCTGGAGCTGCGCGGGCGCGCGCGCCGCGACATTGTCGCTGGCGACCCGCCGCAACGGGCCGGTGCGGCCGACGCCGCCAACGGGTCCGATCTTGCTGTCACCCGACATAAAAGCCTCCATCCGGTGCCGTCAGAAAAGTGACGGCGCGGTTCACGAAGGCTTTAACGGACGCGATCCGCGGCGATTAAGGCCGCCGATCACAAAAAACAAAAGAAAGGCCCGGCGCCGTCGGAAAGCCGACAGCCCGGGCCCGGTGGATGGGTAAGCAGGCGAAAATCAGTCTTGCAGCACCGCGCGTCCGGGGCCTGTGACGGTGGCGCTGAGCGACGACCGGGTGTCGTTGCCCTTGAGCGCGATCGTTTCGCCGACGCGCCCGTCCTCGGCGGCGATCGCGGCATAGCTGATCGAATAGCTGTCGGTGTCGATCGTCACGCGAACATTGTCGCCGCGGCGGATCACCGGGGCGCTTGCCGCGGGACGGGCATAGTTTGCCGCCGCGGGGGCCGCGCCGGCGGGGCCCGTCATCGGGACGCGCAGGCGCCAGCCGAGCGGGGCGCAGCGCACCGCGAGCGTGCGCGCGTCGATGGCGGTGATCGACGCCTGTTCGGGACAGCGCGCAAGCTTGATGCGGCGGTCGATCGGGGTCGCGGTGCGACCCAGGGCGCTGGCGATCGTTGCGGTCAGCGCATCGATCGATTGCCAGTCCTCGGTTGCCTGCTGGGCCCCGGCGATATGCGGGACGACGGTGGCGCAGGCGGCGAGGCCGGCGAGAATTTTGCGGGACAAGGTCGATCTCCTTCGATCCGATAGGCTCGCCCGATATTGTGCAGGAAGCGTGCCAGTCACGGTTTGACGCGCGGTTCCGCCGGACGCGACCGCGCGTCGTCAGATTTTTGACGAGCCGCTCGGCGTCGTTTGCATGATCTTATATAAATAGCTGAAATAATGAGAAAAATCATGTTTGGCACGGCCATTGCATTATGCCTTGGTGTTTTTCCGCGCGTCCGTGCCAGCCGGCCGGACCCCGGCGAACGGCTCCGACGCCGGAGGGCGGCAACCGAAGGCCTGCCGCTGGATGGCGGGATTGGAAGGCCCGCCGCCGGATGGCGGAAATGGAAGGAATGTGATGATGGCATCCGAGAAACTCTTTGGCCTGCATGCGACGGCACTCCAGCTTCGCAGCCAGCGCATGATGATGCTCGCGTCGAACATCGCGAATGCCGCGACGCCGGGTTACAAGGCGCGCGATCTCGACTTCGCCAAGGCGCTGGACCTCGCGCAGCAAGGTGCCTCGACCGAAAGCGCGGAGTCGTACCGGGTGCCCGTCCAGGCGTCGCTTGACGGCAATACCGTCGAGATGGCGACCGAGCAGACCGCCTATGCCGAAAACGCGCTCGCCTATCGTTCGAGCCTCGCTTTCCTCAGCGGCCGCATCAACACGCTGTCGCGCGCGCTGAAGGGCGAATGACGATGAACGGCAATTTCTCCGTCTTCGACATCAGCGGTCGCGCCATGTCGGCGCAGCTCGTCCGGCTGAACACCACCGCCTCGAACCTCGCCAACGCGGGGACGGTCGCGGGCAGCGAAGCGGGCGCCTTCCGCTCGCTGAAGCCCGTCTTTCGCACTGTGATGGACGACCATGGCCGCGCGACGGTGCAGATCGACCAGGTCACGACCTCGAAAATGGCGCCTTCGAAGCGCCACGATCCGTCGAACCCGCTCGCCGACGCCGACGGCAACGTCTGGGAAGCCGCGGTCGATAGCGCCGCCGAGCTCGTCGAGATGGTCGAGACCGCGCGCCAGTATCAGAACAATGTCCAGGTCCTCGAAACCGCGAAGGGCCTGATCAACGAAACCCTCAGGATGGGACAGTAAGATGGGCGTCTACAGCATCACGAACAACAATCCGGTGATCCAGCCGAAAGGCAGCAGTCAGCAGATGGACCAGAGCGATTTCCTTCGCCTGATGACCGCGCAGCTGTCGCAGCAGGATCCTTTCAACCCCGTCGATAACACCGAGATGGTCGCGCAGATGGCGCAATTCTCGAGCCTCGCGGGGATCAGCGAAACCAACACGGTGCTCGCGCAGATTTCGGAGCAGCTCGCCGCGCAGACGCAGCTGCTTCAGGACATCAAGGCCGCAACGCCCTCGACCCCCACCACCCAGGAAGGATAAGTCCATGTCATTCTTTACCTCGCTTTCGGGCCTCAAGGCCTCGCAAACCGACATGTCGGTCATCTCGAACAATATCGCCAACGCGGGCTCGGTCGGCTTCAAGCGCAGCAAGGCGCAGTTCGGCGACATTTTCGCTTCGTCGCCGACGCAGTCGACGAAGACGATCGCGGGCCAGGGCACGCGCCTCAATGGCATCACCCAGCAGTTCACGCAGGGATCGTACGAAGCGAGCGAAAAGACGCTCGACATGGCGATCGTCGGCGAGGGCATGTTCATCGTGAAGGGCAATCCCCCGACCGAGGCGATCACCTATACGCGCAACGGTTCGTTCGAACCGACGCCCGATGGCTATGTCATCGACACGACGGGCGCAAAGCTCCAGCTCCTGCCCGTTGACGCCAACGGCAACGTCACCAACAACACGCTCGCCGGCGCCTATGACCTGCAACTGCCCACGGGCGCGCCGTCCGATCCGACCTCGTCGCTGGTCAATGTGTCGATCGGCCTCGACGGCCTCGTCACGGCGACCTTCGCCAATGGCGAGGACCAGATGCTCGGCAAGGTCGCGATGGCAACCTTCCCGACGATGTCGGGCCTGCGCCCGACCGGCGACGCGCACTGGCAGTCGACGGGCGAAAGCGGCGCGCCGACGATCGACGGTCCGACCAGCGGCTCGATGGGCGCGGTTCGTTCGGGGGCGCTCGAACGGTCGAACGTCGATATCACCGAGGAACTGGTGATGCTGATGTCGGCGCAACGCAATTTCCAGGCCAATGCCAAAGCGATCGAGGGCGCGTCGCAGCTGACCCAGACGATCATCGGCATGCGCTGACGCAGCCCTGACCGCCGCCTGCCGGGAGTATCCAGATGGACCGCCTCATCTATACCAGCCTTACCGCGATGCGGGGCAGCATGTCCCGGCAGACGGCGATCGCCAACAATCTGGCGAACGCGCAGACGCCCGGCTTCCGCGCCGATATGGCCAATGCCCAGTCGTTGTGGCTCGACGGCAGCGGGCTCGACGCGCGCGCGATGTCGTCGGAAGAAGTGCTCGGCGCCGACATGCGCGCCGGCACCGTCACCCAGACGGGCCGCGACCTCGACATCGCGATGCAGGGCGACGCTTTGCTGGTCGTGCAGGCGAAGGATGGCGAAGAAGCTTATACGCGGCGCGGCGACCTGCAGGTCGCGCCGAGCGGGCTCTTGACCACCGGGGACGGCAATCCCGTCCAGGGCACGCAGGGCCCGGTGACGATCCCGCCCGCCGACGCGATCACCATCGACCAGGAAGGTCGTGTGTGGATCGTGCCGCAGGGAGGCGACGCCGAGAATCCGCAGGAAGTCGACCGGCTGCGGCTCGCGACGCCGGCGGGGTCGGAGATCGCCAAGGGGCTCGACGGCCTGTTCCGCGTGAAGGGCGGCGGCATCCTGCCCGACGATCCCGAAGCGCGCCTCCTCACCCGCTCGATCGAAGGATCGAACGTCACCGCCACCAGCGCGCTCGTCGAGATGATCGAGGCGAGCCGCAGCTGGGACACGCAATTGAAGATGATCGGCGACGTGCGCGACATGGACAGCGCGACCGCCAATCTGATGCAGCTCCCCCGTTAAGGAGAATTTGAAATGAGTATCGGTGCCTTGCACGTCGCGCGGACCGGTCTGGATGCCCAGGGCTTCCGGATGCAGGTGATCGCCAACAACCTCGCCAACGTCAACACGACGGGTTTCAAGCGCGACCGCGCGAGCTTCGAGACGCTGAGTTATCAGATGATGACGCAGGCGGGCGCGCAATCGACCGCCGAAAACCGCTATGCGACAGGGCTCAACCTCGGCACCGGCGTCGCCTTGAACGGCACCGCGCGCATCGATACGCAGGGCAGCTTCCAGACGACGGGCAACGGCCTCGACGTCGCGATCGACGGCGCCGGCTATTTCCAGGTCGAAATGCCCGACGGGCGTATCGGCTATACCCGCGCCGGCAATTTCGGCCGCTCGCCCGACGGGACGATCGTGACCTCGGACGGGAAGCCGCTGACCCCCGCGATCCAGATCCCCGAAGACGCGAGCAATGTGACGATCGGACTCGACGGCACCGTGTCGGCGACCGCCGCCGACGGCACCGCGCTCGAGCTCGGCCGGATGGAGATCGCGCGCTTTGCCAACCCGGCGGGGCTGCAGGCGATCGGCGGCAACATGCTCGTCGAGACGCAGGCCTCGGGCGCCCCGCTCGTCGGCGGTGCGGGCGAGGAAGGTCGCGGATCCTTGCGCGGCGGCATGCTCGAGGGATCGAATGTCAATGTGGTCGAGGAACTCGTCGACATGATCGAGACGCAGCGCGCTTATGAGGTCAATTCGAAGATGATTTCGGCCACCGACGAGATGATGAAAAATGCGTCGCAGACTCTCTAGGCTGGCGCTGCTGGCCCTCGCGCTTGCGCCCATGGGGGCGCAGGCGAAGGACAAGCTGCCGCCCGACGCCTTTGCGGTGTCGATGCCGCTGCCCCCGCCGCCGCCGCCCGCGAACGGCTCGATCTTTCAAGGCGCCTATGTGCCGCTCACCTCGGGCGGGCGCGCGGGCGCCATCGGCGACATCATCACGATCCAGCTCGTCGAGCGCACCGCCGCGACAAAGAGCAACGCCGCGGGTACGCAGCGCGACGGCGATATCGGCCTCAGCCCGCCGACCACCGGTCCGCTGTCGCTTTTCAACCCCAGCGATATCGCGATGGGGGGCGGCCAGCAGTTCAAGGGCAAGGGTGAGGCGTCGCAGTCGAACGCGCTGTCGGGCGAGGTCAGCGTGACTGTCGCCGCCGTCTATCCCAACGGCACGATGCTCGTGAAGGGCGAGAAATTCCTGACGCTCAATCGCGGCGACGAGCGCGTCCAGATTTCGGGGATCGTGCGCGCGATCGACATCAGCCCCGACAACCGCATCCTGTCGACGCGCGTCGCCAATGCGAACATCCGCTACGTCGGCAAGGGCGAGATCGCCCGCGCCAGCCGGCAAGGCTGGCTGCAGCGCTTCTTCTCGATCATCAGCCCCTTCTAACCGAGGAATTTGAAGTGACCCAGCGTCCGACCCTGTTCACCTTTCTTGCGCTTCTGTTCGCGAGCCTCGCCTTCGCGGCGCCCGCGCACGCCGAGCGCATCAAGGATATGGGCCAGTTCCAGGGCCTGCGTGCGAACCAGCTGACGGGCTATGGCCTGGTCGTCGGGCTCGCGGGCACGGGCGACGACAGCCTCGATTATTCGACGCTGGGCATGCGCGGCGCGGTATCGCGCTTCGGCCTGACCTTGCCCCCGGGCGTGAACCCGGCGCTCAAAAACGCTGCGGCCGTGATGATCACCGCCGAGCTGCCGCCCTTCGCCAAGCCCGGCCAGCGCCTCGACGTCACCGTGTCGGCGATCGGCAAGGCGAAAAGCCTGCGCGGCGGCACGCTCGTGCTCGCGCCGCTCTATGGCGCCGATGGCCAGATTTACGCGATGGTGCAGGGCAATCTGGTGATCGGCGGGCTCGGCGTCGATGCCGCCGACGGGTCGAAGCTGACGGTCAATGTGCCGTCGAGCGGGCGCATCGCGGGCGGTGCGACGGTCGAACGCGCAGTCGACACCGGCTTCGCCTCGGCGAGCTACCTCACCTTCAACCTGCATCAGTTCGACGCGACCAATGCCAAGCGCGTCACCGACGCGATCAACGCCGCGATCCCCGGCACCGCGTCGATGATCGACGGCGCCAGCATCGCGATCCGCGCCGGCGGAAACGGGGACGACCGGATGCGGCTGATGTCGCAGATCGAGAATCTCGGCGTCACGCGTTCGGAGCCGCCGGCGAAGGTAATCGTCAACGCCCGCACGGGCACGGTAGTGATCAACGGCGCGGTCCGCGTCGGCACCGCAGCGGTCAGCCACGGCAAGCTCACCGTCTCGATCAAGGAAGCGCCGATGGTCGTCCAGCCCGCGCCGTTCAGCCGCGGTCAGACCGCGATCGAACCGTCGAGCGAAATCGAGGTGTCCGAAGACTATCGTCCGGCCTTCCTGATGCAACCCAATGCCTCGCTTTCCGAGCTGGTCGATTCGATCAACCGGCTGGGCGTTCCTCCCGGCGACCTCGTCGCCATCCTCGAGGCGCTGAGCCAGGCCGGCGCGCTCACTGCGGAACTGGTGATAATATGACGAGCCCCATTTCTTCCGTTTCGGCGACGCCGACCCCCGCGGCTGCGGGGGGCGGCGACGGCGGGCTGCGCAAGGCGGCCGAGGCGTTCGAGGCCGTGATCCTGCGCCAGCTGATGGCGTCGATGCGCCAGGCGAAGCTCGGCGACGATATCCTCGGATCGAGCGCGACCGACAATTTCCGCGAAATGGCCGACGCGCGCACCGCCGACAGCCTCGCCGCGATGCGCCAGTTCGGCATCGCCGACATGGTCGAACGCCAGTTCCGCGGCCTCGCCGGCGGCGCGGCGGCCGGCGGTTCCGGGGGAGGCGTGCAATGAGCGACCTGCTCGGCATCGGCTATAGCGGGCTCAAGGCCTATTCACGCGCGCTTTCGACGATCGGCGACAATATCGCCAACGCCCAGACGCCCGGTTACGCGCGGCGCCGGCTCGAGATGATGGAAGCCGTCGGCGGCGGCAATTCGATCTTCTATCGCGGCAACACCAACCCGGGGGGCGTCGATATCCGCGGCCTCGACCGTTCGGTCGACGCGTGGCTGATCGAGGATTCGCGCATCACCTCGGGCGATTCGGGGCGCGCGGCGACGAAGCTCAGCTGGCTCGACAAGGTCGAAGCGGCATTGAGCGACGAGACGAACGGCATCAAGACCGGCCTCACCAACCTCTATACGACCGCCGACCAGCTCACCTCGGACCCCTCGAACCGGACGCTGCGCGCGCAGTTCCTGCAGTCGGTCGACGATATCGCATCGGGCTTTCGCACCGCCGCGGACCAGCTCGACAAGATGGGCGAGGGGATCGAGGGCGCCGCCGCGAGCGAGGTCGATACGTTCAACGCGAACCTCGATGCGCTCGAACAGATCAATATCGGGTTGCGCAAGGCGCGCCCCGGCTCGACGAACGAGGCGAGCCTGCTCGACGAGCGCGACCGGCTGCTCGACAAATTGTCGTCGCAGGCGGGCGTCAGCGCGACTTTCGACAATAATGGCGCGGTGACGCTCCGCGCCGCGGGATCGGGCGACCTGCTCGTCGGCGGCGGTGTGGTGAACCCGATTTCGGTGACCGCCGCGCCGGACGGGCGGTTGTCGTACAGCGTCGGGGGGGGGGCGCTCGCGATCTCGACCGGCTCGCTCGCGGGGCTGGCGGAGGGCGCCAATCACGTCGCCGACCAGCGCACCGCGCTCGATACGATGGCGACCGATTTCGCGGCCCAGCTCAACGCCGCGCACCAGGCGGGCACCGATGCCGACGGCAATCCGGGCCAGCCGCTCTTCACGGGCACCAGCGCGGCGACGCTCACCGCCGCTGCACTGACCCCCGATCAGGTGGCCGTCGCCGACGCGTCGGGCAGCAACGGCAATATGCTGGCGTTCGGCACGATGCGCGGGGCGGACGATCCCGAGGCGCGCTGGTCGGGCCATATGGCGACGCAGGCGCAGACGGTCGCGTCGGCGCGCGCGCAGGATGCCGCTGCGGCGACGCGCGCCGACGCGTCGGCCGCCGCGCGCGACGGGGTCAGCCAGGTCGATCTCGACACCGAGGCGGCCGAATTGCTGCGTTTCCAGCAGGCCTATTCGGCGGCCGCGCGCACGATCCAGGTCGCGCGCGAAACAATGCAAACGCTCCTGAGCTCGCTCTAAGGGAAGGTCGAAACCATGATCAATGCCGTGGGCAACCGCATGACGCGCGAAATCGCGCGCCAACAGAAGCTCGCCGACGCGCTCGAGCGGACGCAGATCCAGATCTCGGGCGGCAAGAAGCTGCTGCGCATGTCCGACGACCCGGTCGCGGCGCGGCGCATCGCGACGATCGGCACGACACAGGCGAGCATGACCGCCTGGTCGGCCAACGTCAATTCGGCCTCGGCGCTCGTGTCGCAAGCCGACGGGGTGATGAAATCGGTGAGCGACCTGATGTCGCGCGCGCGCGAACTGACGCTCGCCGCCGCGAGCGATACAGCGAACCCTGCCGACCGCGCCACCATCGCCGCCGAACTCGGGACGATCGCCGATGAGCTCGACGCGCTCGCGGCAACCCGCGATTCGAACGGCGAGCCGGTATTCGCTACCGGCCCCGCGCGCGTGATGCGCTTCGATTCGGACGTCACCTTCGCGCCCGTCCCGTCGGCGGCCGATGTTTTCGTCGTCGGCGGCAACAGCCTGTCGACGGGCATCCGCGACGCCGCCGCGGCGGTCGCGGCGAATGACAAGACGGCGATGAACGCGTCGCTCGACGCGCTCGCGACCGCGATCAGCCACGTCGCCGACGAACATGCCAAGATCGGCCTGTCGGGCGGCCGCCTCGAACGCATCGGCGACAGCCTCGCGTCGCGCGGGATCACGCTCAAGGACGAACGCTCGGTGGTCGAGGATACCAACCTCGAAGAGGCGATCGCCCAGCTTCACGCCCAGGACCTGACGTTGCAGGCCGCGCAGGCGGCCTTCGCCAAGATCAACCGGCAGACCTTGTTCGATATTTTGACCTGACGGCCCTCAATCTTGCGGCGCCGCTGCCGTTAAACATCAAGACGTCCCTGAGTTCGCGGGGGCCGGCCTCGACAGCCGGGTCCCCAATGGAGTTGCGCACACATGTTTCCCGTTGTCGGCATCGTCGTCTTGATCCTGCTGGTTTTCGGGGGCTTCGCGCTGACCGGCGGCAATCTTGGCCCCGTCATGCACGCGCTGCCGCACGAAATGCTGATCATCGGCGGCGCGGCGCTCGGCTCGCTGATCATCGGCAATTCGGGCGCCGATCTGAAGGCGCTGGCCGGCGGGCTCGGCAAGGTGTTCAAGGGGCCGCAGTACAAGAAGCAGGATTATCTCGACTGCATCCTGCTCGTCTCGTCGCTGATGAAGATGATGCGTACCGAGGGTCCGGTCGCGGTTGAACCGCATATCGAGGATCCAAAGAATTCGACGATCTTCCAGCAATATCCCAAGCTCTTGAAGGACGACACGCTCGTCCACTTGATCTGCGACACGCTGCGCCTGGTGGTGGTGTCCTCGGGGACGCTCGACCCGCACGCGGTCGAGGAGGTGATGGACAATGCGCTGAAAAGCCACCACCACCATAGCCTCAAACCCGCCGAAGGCTTGCAGAGCCTCGCCGACGCGCTCCCGGCGCTTGGTATCGTCGCCGCAGTGCTCGGCGTCGTGAAGACGATGGGCTCGATCGACAAGCCGCCCGAAATCCTCGGCGCGATGATCGGCTCGGCGTTGGTCGGAACCTTCCTCGGCGTTCTGCTCGCATATGGCCTCGTCGGCCCGTTCGCGACGCGCGCCAAGACGGTGATCGAAAGCGACGGCGCCATCTATCACACGGTAAAGCAACTGATCATCGCCTCGCTCCACGGCCACCCGCAGCCGCTGGTGATCGAGGCGGCGCGCTCGGGCGTCGACCATCATAACCAGCCGAGCTTCGCCGAGGTATTTGATGGAATGCGGGGTCGCTGATGGCGGCGCGTCCGAACACCCCGCCGCGGCCGGTCATCGTCAAGAAGGTGATCCAGCAAGCGCATGGCGGCCATCACGGCGGCGCGTGGAAGGTCGCCTATGCCGACTTCGTCACCGCGATGATGGCCTTCTTCCTGCTCATGTGGCTGCTCGGCGCGACGAACGAGAAGCAGCGCAAGGCGCTCGCCGACTATTTCGCGCCGACGATCGTGCAGACGCAAACCGATACCGCGGGATCGACCGGCCTGTTCGGGGGCGACTCGCTGGTGTCGGTCGACCGCTATCCGCATGGCGCGGCGCAAACCGGCACGCGCGCGATGACGATCCCGCGCGACGCGGTCGGCGGGCCGCGCGAGGCGTCGGGCCGCGAGCGCGAAGCCGAATCGAAGAAATTCAACCTGCTCGCCCAGTCGCTGAAAGACCGGATCCAGAGTCGGGCCGAACTCAGACGCCTTGCGCGGAACCTGCGCTTCACCGAAACGATCGAAGGGTTGCGGATCGACATCGTCGACGACGCCGATGTCTCGATGTTCGCGATCGGCACCAGCCAGCTCACGCCCGCCGGCGCCAAACTGTTCGCGGAGGTCGCGGCGACGATCGCCGAGGTGCCCAACCAGGTCATGGTCCGCGGGCACACCGATGCCGCGCCATGGTCGGCGAAGGCGGGGACGAACAATTGGCGACTATCGGTCGATCGCGCCGAAGTGACGCGCCATTATATGGAATTCCGCGGCATCGCGTCGGAGCGTTTCGCGCGAATCGAGGGAGTCGCCGATCGCGAGCCCTATGTCCCCTCCGACCGATTCGATCCGCGCAATCGCCGCATCTCGATCACCCTCGGTTGGCGCGGGTTCGATAATTAGTGCCAGTTTGGCAACATATCGGAGGTAGTTAACGCATTTGCGCCACAGATACTTCCAATCTGGCAATATCACTTAATTTTGAAGGACTTAGCGAAGGCGCGATAAGCTTTTGTTTACCAGTTTCGTCAATTCCTGAGTCCATCGAAGGGGGCACCGAGCGGGCGGTGCGGTGGAGACCAAAATGACACTGGGGCTTAATAACAATGCAGCGCTCGAAGCGCTGATCATCGGGTCGAGCCCGGCGGTTTGCCGGCTGCGCGAGATGATCCGGCGCGTGGCGCGCTCGAATGCGTCGGTGATGCTTTGCGGCCCGTCGGGCTCGGGCAAGGAACTGGTCGCCCGCGCGATCCACGACGAAGGCGCCCGTGCGGGCAAGGCCTTTTCGGCGATCAATTGCGGCGCGATCCCCGGCGAACTTATCGAATCCGAATTGTTCGGGCATGAAAAGGGCAGCTTCACCGGCGCCCATGCCCGCCGCATCGGCCATTTCGAAGCGAGCGAGGGCGGTACGCTCTTCCTCGACGAAATCGGCGACATGCGTTTCGACATGCAGGTGAAACTGCTCCGCGTGCTCGAAGACCGGACGATCGTCCGCGTCGGCAGCAGCGAGGTAAAGGCTGTCGATGTCCGCGTCATTTCGGCTACCCACCAGGATCTCGGCGCCGCGATCGCCGATGGCAAATTCCGCGAAGACCTGTTCTTCCGGCTCGGCGTGGTTGTGCTCCAGGTCCCCAGCCTGGCCAGCCGCGTCGAGGATATCCCGGCGCTCGTCCGCCACTTTCAGCGCCGGATGCCGGCCGATGCCAAATGCCGATATGACGACGCCGCGATGGCGCTGCTCATGCAGCACGGGTGGCCGGGCAATGTGCGCGAACTCCGGAATTTCGTCGAACGCGCCAGCGTTCTCCATGGCGGCGAGACGCTCGGCGCGGACGATGTCGCGATGCTTTTGAACCCCACCGCAGCGCTTGCGCCGCGGTACGCTGTCCCTGGCAGCGTTGCCGCGGTGCAGGCCAGCGCGGACGATTTTGCCGCAGCGCCTTTCGCCGTGGCCGCGCCGCAGGCCAAGACGCCGGCTCCGGGCCGTCCGATCGACCTGAAGCGCGAGATCGAAACCATCGAACTCGAACAGATCCACGTCGCGCTCGACCTTGCCGACGGCATCATTTCGGAAGCCGCGCGCCTTTTGACGCTGAAGCGCACGACGCTGATCGAAAAGATGCGCAAATATGGCGTCCACCAGCAGGCTGCCTGACAGCGCTTGCGATACAAGTTTCAGCACCCGCTGAAAAAGGGGGCTCTGGTCCGCTCCCGCACCACCCGGCCGTCCGTCCCCACCTCGGGCGGCCGGGTACCCAGCGGGCTCGCTTGATAAACGGCATCGGCCCGCTCCTTCCTGCGAAGGGCGGGCCGTTTGTCATTCGGCGATCATCGCGGCGGGCGTCAGCGGAGCTGCCGCCAGGCGGCGCTGATCGTGAGGATACCTTCGAGCAGTTCGGAAAGTCCTTCGGCGCTGTTTGCCGCGACGGCATCGTCGAGCTTGCGGCGCATGCTGCGATAGACGCGCGATAGCGCCGTCGCGACGTCGCCGCCCTTGTCGCGGTCGAGATTGACGTCGAGACCGATCAGGATCGCGCGTGCGCGGTGCGCGGGTTCAGTGGCCGAAATGCGCTGCCCCTGCCGCACCATGGCGGCGAGGACGCCGACAGCGGTTTCGAGCTCGTCATAAAGCATCGTCACCAGCTCGACGGGGTCGGCGGCGGCGGCGCGGCTTTCATTCTGCAATCGGCGATAAAGCCCGGTCGCCCGGACGGTCGAGGCGGTAGCGGTCACGGCGGCGGTCCCTAATTATTGCCCTGGTTCGTCCAGAGCTCAATCTGTTGTTCCAGATAGCTTTGCGTCGCCTTGAACGCCGCAAGCTTGGCTTCGAGCGCGCCATATTGCTTCTCGAGCCGCGCCTTATAGGCGTCCTCGCGCTCCTCGATCTTCTCGAGCTGATCGGCGAGGCTTTCCTGTTTCGCGGTCAGCGACTGCGAGACGCGGTCGATCGCGCCGTTGGCGCCCACCGCCTTGTCGCGGATCGCGTCGAGCGCGAAGGCGATGCCGGGGTCGCTCTGTTCCGTGTGAGTCGCGTCGCGGCGCGGGTTGAACAGCGCCTCGACCGCACCCGCGTCGGTTTCGAGCGCCTTGTCGAGCTTGGTGCTATCGACCGCCAGCAGGCCTTCCTTCGTCGACGTGATGCCGATATCGGACAGCTTGTTGATGCTCCCGTGGCTTGAGACCACCTTGTGAAGAAGGCCCGAAAGCTCGCGCTCGAGTTCGCGGAGCGAGCTGGTCGGACCCGACAGGTTAGAGGCGGAGACGAGGCTTTTCTTGAGCTGGTTATAGACCGCGACGAAATCGCCGACGGTCTGCTTGATCATGTCGAGCGGCCGGCTCGCGCCGATATCGACCGGCTGGCCGGGCGCCGCTTTCTTTAGCGTGAGCGACATGCCCGGAACGACGTCGTCGACGATATTGGTGGCGCGGCTGAAGGCGACGCCGTCGATCGTGAATTCGGCGTTGGCGGCGCTTTGCCCCTCGGTCATTCCACCCCCGGTCGCAAAGGCGGAGAGGCCGGGATCCGCGCCCGCGTCGGCGGCGAGGGTGAAGGCGCCGGCTTCGCCCGTCGGGCCTTTCAGGATCAGGCGGTGCCCGCCTTCGTCGGCGATGATCGAGGCGGTGACGCCCGCGCCGCTGGCGTTGATCGCATTGGCCAGCCCGTCGAGGCTGTTGTTCGCGGCGTCGATGGTGATCGTCGTATCGACGCCGCCGACGGACAGCGTCATTGTGCCGGTGCCGATCGCGGCGGCCTTGTCCGCGACGACCCCCGAATAATTGGTCTGCGCGCGCGCGAGCTGGTTTACGACGACGGTCGCGGCGAAGCTGTCGGCCGACAGGCCGGCGCGGCTGGTGGCGCCGAGCACGCTTTCGTCGGACACGGTCGGCGTGCTGCGCAGCGTTCCGTCGGCGACCATCTGGCTCAGTGAATCGGCGAACCCGTCGAGATCGGCGCGGGCTTGCGACAGCGCGCTGATCCGCGTCTGGTTCGTCTGGGTCAGCTCGGCCATGCGCGCGATCTTGGGCTCGCGCGACGCGTTCGCGAGGTCGGTGACGAGCTGTTTGACGTCGAGGCCGGAGCCGAAACCGAGGCTGTTGGCGATTGAGCTGACCATGGCGAAATATCCTTCGCACTGCTTAACGGCGGCGCGCGCGGAAGATTAAGCCTGACGGCGCCCTTCGGGATCGAAACGGTGCGAGGGCGGAATATCGACCGCTGGCTGGGCGAGCCCGTCGGCGGCGGCGCGCTCGAGCTGGAAGACGAAGGCAAGCACGGTGGCGACCGCGATGAACAATTCTTCGGGGATCACGCGGCCGGCGCGCGCGGTGAAGTAGATGGCTCGGGTGAGCTGCGGATATTCGAGCATCGGGACATTGGCGGTGCGCGCCAACTCGCGGATCGACAGCGCGACGTCGCCGCGCCCGCGCGCGACGACGACGGGCGCGGCATCGGTACCGGGGCGATAGCGCAGCGCGACCGAGAAATGGGTCGGATTGGTGAGGACGACCGACGCCTCGGACACCGCCTTGCGCGCCGACCCGCTCAGAATCTCGTGCGCGCGCTGGCGCTGCGCCTGCTTGAGTTCGGGCGCGCCGTCGGACTGGCGCATCTCCTCCTTGATCTCCTGCTTGCTCATCATCAGTCTTTTATTGCGCTGGAACCATTGCACCGGCACGTCGATGAGCGCGATGACGACGAGCCCGCCGGCGAGCGTCAGCATCGCATGGCCGATCGCCTTTCCGGCGAGGCCGATCGCGGCGATCAGGTCGACCCGCGCCATCGTCATGATCGCGGGCAGGCTGCTGGCGACCAGCCAGTAACCGATCGTGCCGAGCAGCAGCACCTTGGCGATCGCCTTGCCGAGCTCGGTCGCGCCCTGCATCCCGAACATGCGCTTGAGCCCGCTCAGCGGGTTGATCCGGTTGCCCTTGAAGTGGAGCGCCTTGCCGCGCCAGCCCATCGAACCGAGCATCGCGGGCCCCGCGATCGCGGCGCCGATCGCCAGCGCGAACAGGCTCGCGAGCGGAAGCAGGATTTCGACCCCGTTGCGCATCAGCGCCTCGGCGGGTGCGAAATCGGCGACGTCGGCGGCGGTCAGCGTCAGCCCGCGGCGGACGAGGTCGCCCGCCGACTGGACGAACCAGCCGCCCGCGGCGACCATCCATCCCGCGGCGGCCAGCATCATCAGCGCGGTCGCCAGCTCGCGCGACATCAGCACATCGCCTTCGCGCGCCGAATCGGCGAGCTTCTTCGCCGTCGGCTGTTCGGTTTTCTGGTCCTTGTCGCTGCCTTCGGCCACGGTTCAGGTCCCGGCCATCATGCGCGCGGCGTCGAGCGCGTCGGAAAGGATGCGCGCGATCGCCTCTGCCATCGCAGGGGTCGCGACGCCGAGCAGCACGATCCCCGCCAGCAAAGTCGCAGGGATGCCCACCGCGAACAGGTTGAGCGCGGGCGCCGAGCGGCCGATGACACCCATGATGATCTGGACGAGGATCAGCACGAATCCCACGGGCATCGCGATCGTCAGCCCGGCCGCGAACATCAGGCTGCCGAAACGGATGAGGCCGCCGATCGCGTCCCAGGACGGAAAGGCGTTGCCGGGGGGCAGCGCGCTATAGCTGTCGACGACGATGTCGATCAGCACGAGGTGACCGTCGGCGGCAAGAAACAGCGCGGTGGCCATCATCGAGAGGAACTGGCCGATCGCCGAACTCGACGCGCCGCTCAAGGGATCGACCATCGACGCGAAGCCGAGGCCCATCGCGTTGCTGATCACTTCGCCCGCGAGCAAGGCGGCGGCGAGCCCCATCTGGAGGACAAAGCCGATCGCGAGCCCGATCACCACCTCGCCAATGATGAATAAGAAGCCGGGGACCGACACGATGCCTTCGGCCGGCAGCGTCATGCCCGACGCCGCCACCGCGGGCACCCCGACCGCGAGCGCGATCACCAGCCGCAGTTGCACCGGGACGCTAGACGCGCCGAATACCGGCGCGGCGATGAACGCGGCGCCGGGGCGGATCATTCCCAGCATCCACAGCTGGAGCATCGCCTCGATATTCGGGATGTCGGCGGGGTTCACTATCGCCCTATCGCCCTACCGGACGAGCGCCGGGATCTGCGCGAACAGTTCGCGAGTGAAATCGGTGAGCAGCACGAGGATGCTGCCGCCGAAGATCGCGAGGCAGATCGCTGCGACGATCAGCTTGGGCACGAAGGTCAGCGTCTGTTCGTTGATCGACGTCGCCGCCTGCACCATGCCGAGCAGCACGCCGATGACGAGCACCGGCAACAGCAGCGGCGCCGAGGCGAGGGCGAGGATCCACAGCGACTGCTGCGCCACCCCGATGAAATAGTCGGTCTCCATCGTCGGGGCCCTAACTCACGAACGAGGAGGCGAGCGATCCCATCGTCAGCGCCCAGCCGTCGACGAGCACGAAGAGCAGCAATTTGAAGGGCATCGATATGATCGTTGGCGACAGCATCATCATACCCAGCGACATCAGCGCCGACGCGACGATCAGGTCGATGACGAGGAAGGGCAGGAAGATCAGGAAGCCGATCTGGAACGCGGTCTTGAGTTCGCTGGTGACGAAGGCGGGCAGCAGGATCGAGAAGGGCACGTCCTTCGGGCTCGCATAGCTCGGCGCCTTGGCGATCTTGGCGAACATCATCAGGTCGGTCTTGCGCGTCTGTTTCATCATGAAGCCGTGGAGCGCGGTGCCCGAGCGCGATACCGCTTCGCCGATGTCGATCTGTTCTTGGCCATAAGGTTCGATCGCGACGCGGTTCACTTCGCTGATCACCGGCTGCATCACGAACAGCGAAAGGAACAGGCTCAAACCAACGAGCACCTGGTTCGGCGGTGTCTGTTGCAGCCCGAGCGCGTGGCGCAGGATCGACAGCACGATGATGATACGCGTGAAACTGGTCATCATCAGCAGCAGCGACGGCAGCACCGTCAGCAGGCTCATCAGGACGAGAATCTGGAGCGAGAGGCTCAAGGGCCGGCCGTCGCCGCCGATCTCGCTCACCGCGCGGCTGAGGCCATCGGCCGCCTGCGCATAGGCCGCAGGCGCGGCGCAGAGCAGCGTGGCGCCGCCTGCGAGCGCCGCGGCGCGCAGCCAGAAACGGCGATCAGTCGGCATGGAAGTCGCCCTGGCTGTCGTCGGCGATCCGCGTAATGCCATTGCGCGACACCGCGATCAGTACCCGCTGCCCGGCAAATTCGACCACCGCGAGCTTCGATCCGGGGCCGAGCGGGAGCACGTCGACCATCTCGATCGCGCGCGTCTTGGCGGCGCCGCCGACAAGCGGCACGCCCATCTGGACGCGCTTCCACAGCCACAGGCTACCCCATGCCATCGCGCCGATGATCGGCAGCAGGATGAGGAGACGGAGGATATATTCCAGCATCAGGCTCTCCGCTCGAAACCTTCGAGCCCGCGTGCCGGCGCGACGACTTCGGCGACCTGGATGCCATAGCGGCCATCGATGCTGACGATCTCGCCCTTCGCGATGAGGGTGCCGTTGGCGTAGATGTCGAGCAGGTCGGTCGCGGCGCGGTCGAGCTCGATCACGCTGCCTTCGCCCAGCGCGAGCAGTTCGGAGAGTGTCATCGACGTCGACCCGACCTCGACCGACACGCGCAGCGAGACGCCGGCGAGCAGGTCGAAATTGGGCGCGGCGGCGATGCTCTTGTCGCGCCGGTCGGCGCGCCCGGCCTTCGGGGCTTCGGCGATATCAGTCATTGTCCGGTCCTTTTTCGATATGGTCGATCATGATCGCGGCGTTGCCATTGGCCTCGCCTATGCTGCCGAATGCAAAGCTGCGCCCGGCGACGGTCACCGGCACATGGCGCGGCATGGAAAGCGGGATGATGTCGCCGACCTCGAGCGAGAGCAGCTTGACGAGGCTGATCTCGGGGCGCGCGAGCACCGAGCGCACCGGCATGCGCACGTCGCGCAGCGCCTTGTCGAGCGCGCCCGACCAGGCGGGGTCGGCGCCGCCATGCGCCTGCGTGTCGGGAAGCAGCTCGTCCCCGGCGATCCCGCGCAGCGCGGCCACCGGATAGGCGCACAGGATGACGCGCCCGTCGAAGGGCGCACCGCGCAGCGTGAAGCGCTGGACAAACAATTCGTCGTCGGCGCGGACCGCGGCGAGCTTCGCCGGATCGGCCGTGACGCAGTCGAGTTCGGGTTCGAGCGCCAGCTTGCCGCGCCAGGCGGCGGAAAGCTGCAAGCCGATGTCGCGACCGAGGCGCGCCGCGAAGCGATCCTCGGCATCGGTCAGTTCCTCGCGCTCGGCGGCGAGCTGGCCGCGGCCGCCATAGAAGATGTCGACGAGCTGGAGCAGCAGCGTCCGCGGAGCGGCGACCAGGATCGGCCCCTTGAACGACGGCGCGTGATAGCGCCAGAAGATCGCCGGGACGGCCGACGCGCTCCAATCGGCAAAGCTCATCTGCTCGCCGCCGCCGCGCTCGACCTGGATCGTCGGCGCGCCGAGCGCGCGCACGAGATCGCGCAAGCTGCGTGCGAACTGGTTCGCTACCCCCTCGAGCGCGGGAAAGGCGTAACCATCCGCAGCCTTGCGCAGCAGCAAGGATTCCTTGCTGTCAGCGGGCGTGGCCGCGGGTGCGGCCGGCGCCCTCACGGCCTTGACGGTTTTCGGACTGGTGGTCACTGGATCACCAGACTCGTGAAATAGACATTGTCGATACCCCCGAAACCTTCCTTCTCGCGCAGCACATCGTTGATCACGGCGGTCAACTGACGTTGCAGCCGCTGTTTCCCCTGCGATGTGGAGAGCAAAACCGGATCCTGTTCGGCGAGCACCATTAGCACGACCGAGCGGATAGGCACCGCCTGCCGTTTGATATTATTGATAACCTTGCCGTCATAAAAGGTCGAAAGGCTGATACCGATCTGGAGGAACCCCGATCCGTCGGCGAGATTGGTCGTGAAGCTCTCGGTGATCGGGTAGTAGGTGATCTCATACTTTCGCGGGTCGACCTTGAACTTGTCGTTCGGGACCGACACGGTGCCGACCTTCGGCGGCGCTTCCTTGTCCTCGCCCTCGGCGGCGGGTTCGGCGCCGTCCTCGCTGCGCAGGACGAGCTTCGGATATTTATCCTCGGGCTTCGCCTCATGCGCCGACAGCGCGCCGAAATAGATGCCGGCGCCGGCGCCGGCGCCGATCAGCGCGACCGCAGCGACGCCGATCAGCAGCAGCTTCTTGAACTTGCCCTTTTTCTTGGGGGCGCCTTCGACATTATCCTTGGCCATGGTGGGACCCTTCCTGATCAGGCGAAGCGACCGCGGCGGTCCGCGGCGCGGTCTTCGCCGCGCGGTTCGGCGCGTTCGGTGGCGGTTTCGATGAGATGCGCCGGGTCGGGCGCGGCGGCGCGGCCCTGACCGTGGCCTTGCGACTGGCGGCCGGCCTCGCCCGGGGTGCAGGTCACTTCGGCGCCGGCGACACGGACGCCTTGCTGGCGCAGTTCCTCGACGAGGCGGCCCTGCGCGGCGGTAACGATCGTCGCGGTCGCTTCGTGATGCGTGTCGAGCTTCAGCGCGACGCCCTCGTCCCCCATGTGCATCGCGACGTCGAGGCGGCCGAGGTGGCGAGGCATCAGGCGAAAGCTGATGTCGCCGCTGTCCGACTTGGTCGCCGCGATGTCGCGCGCGAGCTGGTCGATCCATACGCCGTCGCTATCCATGTCGAGTACGCGCTCGGCGAGCTGGACGGGGGCAGCGGCTTCGGCGACCGCGGCAGCGCCCTGCGCGGCCGGCTGGGTGAAGAGGATCGTCATCGACGGCGTGGGATCGACGGCCTTCGCGACCGGTGGTTCCGCGCTGGTCAGCATCGGTAACGGCGCCCTGACATCACGCGGGCGCGCGGCGAGGGGCGCTTCCGGGGCTTCGGCGTCGGCACGGACCGGAGGCGCTTCGGCCGGCTTGGCGGGCTTCGTGGCGGCGGCCGGGATAGCGGCCGCGACCACCACTGCCAGATCGGTTGCGGGGGCGGCGGGGACAGCGTCTGCCGTTTCCGCCGTGCCGGGCGCGGCGTCGGTTTCGGTTTCGGTTTCGGTTTCGGCCGGAACCGGTTTGCCGGGCTTGGGCGCCGGAACGGGGGCGCTGCCGCCCAGCGCGATCAGCAGGTTGGCGGCCAGCGTCGCGGCGCCGGTTTCGGCGGGCTCGGCTTTGACGACCGGGGTTTCGCTCACAGCATCCTTGAGCGGCGGTGACTCGATTTGCGGGGCCACCGCTTCGGACGGCGCTGCGGGATCGATCTTGATCGTCGCGGCCGCATGGGCGGAGGGGGGCACCGCGACCGGCGCTGCGGCGAGCAGCTGGTCGAAGCCGCCGCCTTCGCCGCCGCCCTCGGGCAGCTGGCCGATATTGGCGAGGAAGGTCGCGAAGCCCGCGGGCATCGCGCCCTGCGGCGTGGGAAGGGCGGGCGCGCTCATCATGCCGCGCCTCCTTCGATCAGGCGCAGGCGCATCCCGGCACGCGGACGGTGCGGGCGGTTCGCGTCGTCGCGGCGTTCCTGTTCGGCCTGTGCCGATTTGCGGCTGCGTTCATAAAGGCGCACCGCCGATTCTTCCTTCGCCATCGCGCTCTGCGCGCGCGCGCCCATTTCGTCGCGGCGCTGGCTCGCGTTGCTGAGCGGCGCGGTCAGGCTTTCCTGCGCGATGTCGAGCCGCATCGCGAGCTCGCCGATCGTGTTGAGCGCGCCGCCGGCGACCGCGCCCTTCGCCATCGCCAGGTCGACGCGCAGCGTTTCGAGCCGCCTCGCCAGCTCGACGAGGTTCGCCAGCTCGCCATTGGCGCGCGCCAGATTGGCCTCCGCCATCTGATGTTCGACGGAGCGCACGCGGATGATACGTTTGCGGCGTGCGGTACGGGCGTTCATGCGGAATATCCTTCAATCAGGGTTTGGCGGGAAATGTCGAAATCGACCTGCGCTTTCGCGGGCTGCGAAACATAGGCGAGCTGATCGGCGTGACGGGCGATCGCGATGTCGAGCACCGGGTCGGCGCCGGCGACGTAAGCGCCCATCAGCATCAGGTCGCGATTCTCTTCATAGAGCGACCAGAGCTGGCGAAAGCGCGCCGCGGCGGCGGCATGTTCGGGGTCGACCGAATCGACCATCGTGCGCGACAGCGAGCGCGCGACGTCGATCGCGGGATAAACCCCCTGTTCGGCGAGGGCGCGCGACAGGATGATATGGCCGTCGACGATCGCGCGCGCGCTGTCGACGACCGGATCGTCGATGTCGCCGCCGTCGGCGAGCACGGTGTAGAGCGCGGTGATCGAGCCGCCGGTTTCGCGGTCGATGCCGGCGCGTTCGCAGAGCGAGGGGATGAGCGCGAAGACCGACGGCGGATAGCCTTTCATCGTCGGCGGTTCGCCCAGCGTCAGGCCGATCTCGCGCTGCGCATGCGCGACGCGCGTCAGGCTGTCGATCAGCAGCAGCACCTTCTTGCCCTCGGCGCGAAAGGCCTCGGCGATCGCGGTCGCGCGCATCGCGGCGCGCAGGCGGAGCAAGGGCGGATGGTCGGCGGGAACCGCGACGACGACCGACTTCTTGCGGACCTCGGGGGGCAGTTTTGTTTCGACGAAATCGCTGACCTCGCGGCTGCGCTCGCCGATCAGCCCGACGACGATGACGTCGCATTCGGTGCCCGCGATCATCTGGCCCATCAGCACCGACTTGCCGACGCCCGACCCGGCGATGATCGCGACTCGCTGGCCTTCGCCGACGGTGAGCAGGCCGTTGATCGCGCGCACGCCCATGTTGAGCGCGCGGGTGACGCGGCCGCGGCGCAGCGGATTGACCTTCCGCCCCGCGAGCGGCCACTGGAACTGCGACTTGATCGCCGGACGGCCGTCGAGCGGGTTGCCCTGCGCGTCCATGATGCGGCCGAGCAATGTCTTGCCGACCGCAACCATGCTCGACGCGCCATGCGGTTCAACGGGCGCGCCGGTGACGAGCGGCTTGTTGGTGTCGAAGGGGAGGACGAGGCTGCGGTGGCCGCGAAAGCCGACGACCTCGCCATAAACATAATCATTGTCTGCCGACCGGATCCGGACGTTGCTGCCGAGCGGCATCGGGAAGCCCGATACTTCGAGCATGATGCCCTCGTGCGAGACGAGGGTGCCGATGCGGCGCGGGCTGGCGTGCGCGAGGTCGACGGGGTCGAGCAACTGCTGCGCCGAGAGGGCGAGGCGGCGCGTCATGCGGCTTCGCTTTCGCCGAGCGCGGCGCGCAATTCCTCAAGATAGACCGCGCGGCCATGTTCGATCCAGCCGGTCGAGGTTTCGAGGCGGACGGTGCCGCGGATCATCGCCGGGTCGCTTTCGATCGCGAGGGTAAGCGGACAATCGGCAAGCAGCGCGGCGTCGTCGGGGTGAACCCACAAGGTGCGCGCCTTGTCGGCGTCGGCGACCAGCGCGGCGGCGGTCTCGGCCTGCGCTTGCAGCCATTCGGCGTCGATCGGCGCGGCGGCGACGATCTGGCGGACGAGGCGTTCGACGGTCGTCGCGATCAGCTGTGCAAGTTCTTCGCTGGGCTCGTCCTGCAGCGCCTCGGCGCCGGCGAGCAGCGCGAGCAGCTGATGACGTTCGGCGACGAAGGCCGCTTCGGCGAGGCGCTGGCCTTCGGCGAGACCGAGCGCGAAGGGGTCGTCGAGGTCGATTTGGTCGAGGTTTTCGGGCTCCTCGGGCGCGGCCGACGGCGGGGGTGCGAAGGACAGCGGGCGAAACCCGCCATGGCGCGCCATCGCATCGGCCAGGCGGACGGGTGCGAAGCCTGTTTCGACGGCGGGATCAGACATAATCGTCGCCTCCGCCGGCGATCATGATCTCGCCGGCCGCCGCCATCTGGCGCACGATCTGCATCACGCTCTTCTGCGCGTCATCGACGTCGGCGCGCTTGACCATCGTCATCTCGGCCATTTCGTCGCGGATCGTTTCTGCGGCGCGCTGCGACATTGTGGCGAGGCACATGTCGACCATGTCCTCGTCGGCGCCCTTGAGCGCGATCGCGAGCTGGGCGGCGTCAACCGAACGCAGCACGGCGCTGAGGCTCTTCTTGTCGAGGTCGCGCAGATTTTCGAAGATGAACATTTCCTCCTCGATCGTCTGGGCGAGGATGCGGTCGTGCTTCTTGAGCGAGCGGAGCGTGCGCTCGCTGAGCTGCTTCGGCATCTTCTTCATGATCTTGGCGACGTCGCTCGGGCCGCCGATCGCCTGCTTGGCGACGCGCTGGCCATCGACATTGGCGCTCGCGAGCACTGATTCGAGATCCTCGATCGCGGCGGCGGGGACCGAGGTCAGCATCGCGGCGCGCAGCACCAGATCGGCTTGCAACAGTTCGTCGAGCGTTTCGATCGCGCGCGCGGCGACGTCGGGGACGAGCACCGAGAGGATCAGCGCGCCGACCTGCGGATGTTCGCTGGCGAGCAGGCCGCTGATCGCATCGACGTCCATCCAGCGCAGCATTTCGAGCGACGCGGCGCTGCGCTGCGGCGCGACGGCGGCGAGGATATTATCGGCGCGGACGTTGCCAACGGCTTCGTTGATCACGGTGCGGATGCGCGTGTCGGCGCCGATTGCGAGCGCGCTGACGTCGCGGCTGCGCGTCACGAAGCGGTCGAGCGCCTGTCCGATCTGCTGCTCGCTCGCGTTGGCGGTGTCGAACATCGCCTTCGCCAGCTGTCGCACCTCATCGGGGTCGAGCTGTTTCAGAATCGTTGCAGCTTCGCTTTCGTCGAGCAGCATCAACAGGATCGCGGCGGCGGCCGACCCTTCGATCGCCGGCAGGGCGGGCGAATTGTCCAGTTCGGCGACTTCAGGCACGGGCGCCCTCCTGCATCAGGTGGCGGACGACGAGCGCGGCGCGCGCCGAATCCTGGCGGACGAAGGCGCGGACGAGGTTGGCGCGTGCTTCATAGCTTGGCGCCTGTTCGATCATCTCGAGCGTGATTTCGCGATGATTCGAACCGCTGGCGAGCGCGGGGCGGTCGGTCGCGGCGAGCAGCGATTCCTCCAGCGCCTGATTCTGTTCGGCGCGCTTGGCGGCGCGTTCCTTCGCCGCGCGGATCATCGGGCGGCCGATGAACAGGAAGGCGAGCAGCGCGGCGAGGATCGCGCCGACCTGCTTGACGAGCGGCAGGAACCAGCCCTGGTCGTAGAAGGGGGGCGCCGTGTCTTCGACCGCCACGAACGGGCGCTGGTTGATCGCGACGAGGTCGCCGCGCGCCGCGTCGAAACCGATCGCGCCCTTCACCAGGCTGTCGATCTTGGTCAGGTCGGCCTGCGTCAGCGCCTTCTTGCCCTGGTTGAGCGCGACGGCGACCGAGACGCGGCGTAGCTTGCCCTGCGGCGAGTGCGTAACCGAAATCTCGCGGCCGACCTCATAGGCGCGGGCGGCGTTTTCATTGCTTTCGATGCCCGGCGCCGGGGCGCCCGGTGCCGCCGGCTGCGGACCTTCGGCGGTGACCGTCGTCGCCTGCGGCGGCTGGTTCGACAGCGCGCCGGGGATGCCGACGGCGGGAGCGGTGCTGCCGCTGGTCGAGCGGGTGATCTGTTCGCTGGTCAGCGCGCGGTCATTCTCGGGGAAGCTTTCGCGCGTTGCCTGGCTTTCGGACATGTCGACGTCGGCGTGGACTTCGACGGTGTAATTGCCCGCCCCGAGCATCGGGCCGAGCAACGTGTCGAGCGCGCGGCGAAAGCGGTCCTCGACCTGCAATTGCAGCTGGAATGCCTTCATGTCGCTGCCCGACGCGGTGTCGGACAACAGCGCGCCGCGCTGGTCGATCACCGACACCTGCTCGGCGTTCATCCCGGGGACCGACGAGGCGACGAGAAAGCGGATCGCCTGCACCTGGCCGTCGCTGAGCGAGCGGCCGTTCTGCAGCGTCAGCATCACCGATGCGGTCGCGGGCTTGTCGTCGCGAACGAACAGGCTCGGTTCGGCGGCGGCGACGTGGACGCGCGCGCTCTTCACCGCGTCGATCGTCTCGATCGTCCGCGACAGGTCGGCCTCGCGCGCCGAGCGCAACGCCTCGCCCTCGATCGCGCGGCTCGACCCCATGGGGAGCGAAGCGATCAGGCTGTCGCCGCTTGGCGCCGCCTTGGGCAGGCCCTGTCCGGCGAGCGCGATGCGCGCCTGGTGGAGCTTGTCGGCATCGACGGTCAGCGCACCGGTCGAGCCATCGATGCTGTGCGCAATGCCCTGCGACCGCAGCGCCTCGGCGACCGCCGCCTTGTCGGCGTCGTCGAGCCCGGCGAACAGCTGCGCCTGCGGCGCGGCCTGCATGGTGAAATAGGCGAGCGCGGCGATGCCGATCGCCGAGGTCATCGCGATCGCGGGCAGCGCGCGTTGCACCGCCGGCTGGCGGACGAATTGCGTGAAGGGTGCGAGGCGGCCGCCCAGGACGGGGGCGGCGAGGCGGTTCGCGGACCCGTCGTCGATAGGGGTCAGGATTTGTGCTTCAGCCATGGATTACACCGGCATGTTCATGATGTCGCGGTACGCGGACAGCAGCTTGTTGCGCACCTGCAGGGTGGTTTCGAAGCCGAGCGAGGCTTTCTGGCGCTCGATCATCACGCTGACGATGTCGTGCGTGTCGCCGCGTTCATAGGCTTCGCTGATCTGGCTCGCCTTCGCCTGCTGCGCGTTGACCTGCTGGAGGGCGTTGTTGATCGCGGCGCCGAAATCGGGTGCTGCCTCGGTGCCTTCGGCAGCGCCGATGCCGCCCCGGCCGGCGGCGCGCTGCAGCGCCTGGTTCTGATTGAGGATCGAACTGCGCATTTGCAGCAGCCGGCTCGGGTCAATCGTGCTCATTGCTTCTTCATCCGTCCTGATGCGCGGCGGTCTGCCGCACGCACAGAGAAGGATGCAAAGCCCGTGCCAAAAAAATCTATCTAATGTTATCAGTGATTTATATGGAGTCCGCTGGGGCGGCGGGCGGCTTTCGGCATTTTTTTGACGCGCCGGGCTTAAGCGCCGTCGCCGCCCGCCGTTACTGGCTTCGTGACCGCTCCTCGAGCCCTCACATCACGGGAATGGCCATCGAGGCCGGAAAGGAACAAAGATGACTGTCATCAACACCAATGTGAGCGCGCTTCGCGCCCAGAACAACTCGCGCGTCGCCAGCCAAATGCAGTCGCAGGCGATGGAACGCCTGTCGAGCGGCAAGCGCATCAACGCCGCGAAGGACGACGCCGCCGGCCTCGCCATCGCGACCCGGATGGAAGCTGCCGGCCGCGGCCTGACCCAGGCGATCCGCAACGCCAACGACGGCATTTCGCTCGCGCAGACCGCCGACAGCGCCGCCGGTAGCATCTCGGACATCCTCATCCGTATGCGTGACCTGGCGATGCAGGCCTCGACCGGCACGCTGAGCGACGACGACCGCACGCTGGTGCAGGAAGAAGTCGATGCGCTGATCTCGCAGATCGGCGACGTCGCGACCCGCACTTCGTTCAACGACAATGTGCTGCTCAACGGCAGCGTTGCCGCGGGCTTCGACATCCAGACGGGTCTGGATACCGGCCAGGTCGTGAACATCACGGTCGCCGACCTTCAGGCCGCCGCTCTCGGTGTCGACGCGCTCGACTTCTCGACCGCGGCGGGTGCATCGGCCGGGCTAGCGACGCTCGACACGGCGATCGACACGGTCGCCACTGAACGCGCCAACCTGGGTGCGCAGCAGAACCGCCTGACCTCGGCTGTCGACAATTTGACGTCGAGCGTCACGAATCTGGCGGAATCGAAGTCGCGTATCGAAGACGCCGATTTCTCGGTCGAATCGACGAACCTCGCGGCCGCCGGCATCCTGTCGCAGGCATCGACCGCGATGCTCGCCCAGGCGAACCAGAGCTCGCAGGGCGTGATGAACCTGCTCCGCTAAGTTTAGCGAACAAGTTTCAGGCTATATTCGGTTGGTCCCTTAGATAGCCTGATTGGATGCCCCGGCCCCCACAGCCGGGGCATCTTCTTTTTGGGCGATCGGCGGGCGATCGGTCGTCACGGCCGGTTTCGACCGGTTGCGGACCCACCCATCATCGTCACCCCGGACTCGATCCGGGGTCCATGACTTCAGCGCTGCGATGGATCCCGGATCAAGTCCGGGATGACGAAGGCTGGAAACAACCGGTTGCGGTTGCTCCGTATCCCCTCCCGCCTTCTTTAAACCGCCGTTCACCACCCCAGAGCCGACGCGCCTGCGGGCGACGCGGCTTGTCACCTGCCGCGCCTCAATGAAAATCCCTCGACTTGGGCAAGATGCGGACGTTGCGCGGATGGCCGTGCTTTGCCGCATGGCCGCGCGGCAGCTGCGGATGCCTGACCTCGTCGGCGCGGCAGACTTCGGGGTCGAAGCGCCGGTCGCTCCCCAGCGTATCGAGCATCGCCGTGCGGTCGACGATGCGCGTCGCCATCAGGTGGATCACGCCTTCCTTGCTCCGTTGCACTTCGCCCTCGGCGAGCATCAGCCGCGACGCCATGACGGCGCGGCGTTGGCGTTCGAAATGGCGCGCCCAGAGCAGGATGTTGACGATCCCGCCCTCATCCTCGAGCGTGATGAAGATCGCATTGCCCTTGCCGGGGCGCTGGCGGATCAGCACGACGCCGGCGGTGCGGACGATCGACCCGTTCTTCGCCGCCGCGACCTGGGTGGCGCTCAGCACGCCTTCGCGCTCGAAATCGCGGCGCAGAAAAGCCATCGGATGGCCTTTCAGCGACAGGCGCGTCGTCTGGTAATCGGTGAGCACATCTTCGACCATCGGCGTCGGCGGCAGCGCGGCATCCTCCTCGAAGCCCAGCTCGTTCGCCTCGGCCGCGCCGAACAGCGGCAACACCCCCTGCCGCACCCGTCGGGCGTCCCACAGCGTCGGGCGTCGGTCCTGCCCCATCGAGCGGCACGCATCGGCATCGGCGAGCAGGCGCAGCGCGCGCGATGGCAGGTTCGCCCGGCGCGCGAGTTCCTCGACCGAGGCGAAGGACGAGGATCGCGCATCGGCGATCTGCCTTGCCCATTCCTCGCGAAACCCGTCGACCTGCCGGAAGCCGAGCCGCAGCGCGAGACTGCCGTCGTCGCGTCGTTCGAGGCTGTTGTCCCAATAGCTCGCATTCACATCGACCGCGCGCACCTCGACCCCATGCTCGCGGGCGTCTCGCACGAGCTGCGCGGGGGCGTAGAAGCCCATCGGCTGCGCGTTCAAAATCCCGCAGGCGAAGACTGCCGGATGGTGGCATTTCAGCCACGATGAGACATAGACGAGCTTGGCAAAGGATTGGGCGTGGCTTTCGGGAAAGCCATAGCTGCCGAAGCCCTCGATCTGCTTGAAGCATCGGGCCGCGAAATCGGCTTCATAGCCGCGGCGCACCATGCCGCCGATCATCTTCTCCTTATATTGGTGGATCGTACCGGCATTGCGGAAGGTCGCCATGGCGCGTCGCAGGCCGTTGGCTTCGTCGGGGGTAAATTCGGCGGCGACGATGGCGAGCTTCATCGCCTGTTCCTGAAAGAGGGGGACGCCGCATGTCCTGCGAAGCAGATTGTAAAGTTCCTGCGGGTCGTGCGGCGGCGCGGGGGAAGGAAAGTCCACCGCCTCTTCCCCATTGCGGCGCTTCAGATAGGGGTGGACCATATCGCCCTCGATCGGTCCCGGCCGGACGATCGCGACCTGGATGACAAGGTCATAGAATTCGCGCGGGCGCAGGCGCGGCAGCATGTTGATCTGTGCGCGGCTCTCGACCTGAAAGACGCCGATACTGTCGCCCTTGCAAAGCATGCCATAAACGACCGGGTCTTCCGGCGGGACCGATTTGAGGTCGTGGTCGTCCAGACCGTGCAACCGCATCAGGTCGAAGCATTTGCGGATGCAGGTCAGCATCCCGAGCGCGAGCACGTCGACCTTCATCAGTTTGAGTTCGTCGATGTCGTCCTTGTCCCATTCGATGAAGGTGCGGTCTTCCATCGCGGCATTGTGGATCGGTACCGTCTCGTCGAGCCGGTCCTCGGTCAGCACATAGCCGCCGACATGCTGCGACAAATGGCGCGGGAAGGTCAGCAGTTGCGCGACGATCCACTGCAGTCGCGCAATATCATCCAGCTCGGGATCGAGACCGGCTTCGATAAAGCGTTCGACCGGCATCTCGCTGCCCCAGCTGCCCCAGGTCGTGTCGGCGAGCCGCTGCGTGACATCCTCGCTGAGCCCCAGCGCCTTGCCGGCCTCGCGCACCGCGCTGCGCGGCCGGTAATGGATCACCGTTGCGGCGATGCCCGCACGCCGCCGTGTGTAGCGGCGATAGATATATTGCATCACCTCCTCGCGCCGTTCGTGTTCGAAATCGACGTCGATGTCGGGCGGCTCGCGCCGTTCTTCGGACAGGAAACGCGTGAAGAGCAGATTGTTCGCGATGGGGTCGATCGAGGTGATTTCGAGCAGATAGCAGACGAGCGAATTGGCAGCCGATCCGCGCCCCTGACAAAGGATGGGCGGGTCCTGCGTGCGGGCGAAATTGACGATGTCGTGGACGGTCAGGAAATAGCAGGCGAAGTTGCATTTGCGGATGAGCGAGAGCTCCTCGTCGAGCACCTCCTGCCAACGGTCGGGCAATCCATCGGGATGAAGCCTGTTCGCGGCTTCCATCACCATATGTTCGAGCCAGCTTTGGGGCTCCCAGCCTTCGGGGACCGGTTCGTGCGGATATTCATATTCCAGGTCGCGCAGCGAAAAGGTGATGCGATCGAGAATCTTTCCGCTCTCGTCGACCGCTTCGGGGCAGGAGCGGAAAAGACGGCGCATTTCGTGCGGTGACTTCAGATGACGTTCGCCATTGGCGCGCAGCAGGCGGCCGGCATCATGGAGGTTCGTGCCCTCGCGGATGCAGGTGACGACGTCGTGGAGTGGTCGCTGCCCGCGCGTCGCGTAAAGTGCGTCGTTGGTCGCGAGCATCGGAATGCCGACGCGGTCGGCCAGGGATGACAGGCGGGCGAGATGGCGACGATCGCTGCCGCTCCTCGGCATCGTCGCGCCGAGCCATAGCGAGTCCGGTGCGATCTCTTTGAGGCGGCGCAACTTGGCTTCATCCTTCTCGCTCGCCATCGCGATCAGGATCATGTCTTCGCAGTGGATCAGCAGGTTTTCGAGCTTCATCACGCAGCCGCCTTTTGTCGTACGGCGATTGCCGATGGTCAGCATCCGCGTTAGCCGGCCCCAGCCATGGCGCGTGGTCGGATAGGCGATGATGTCGGGCGTGCCGTCGTCGAAAACCAGCCGGGCGCCGACGACGAGCTTTATGTCGGGGAACTCTATCCCGTCTTCGGCGGCATCGTCGCGCAGCTTGCGCAGCCCGGTCAGCGCGCGCACCACCCCCGCGACGCTGTTGCGGTCGGCGATGCCGATGCCGGTCATGCCGAGGGCGATCGCTTCCGCCACCATCTCATGCGGATGCGATGCACCGCGCAGGAAGCTGTAGTTGGTCGCGGCGACCAGCTCGGCGAAGCCCGTTTCGGGGCCGGTTTCGGGCGCATCGCTCATGCGAAGACTCCGTGGATATACCAGCGCGGGTCGGGCTTTTCGTCGTAGAGGCCGTGGCGAAAGAGCCAGAAGCGGCGGCCCTGCGCATCCTCGACGCGGTAATAGTCGCGCGTCAGCCCGCCATTGTCGCGGCGCCGCCACCATTCGGCGGCAATGCGCTCGGGGCCTTCGTAACGGCGGATCGCATGCGCCTGCCGACGCCAGCGGAACTGGTGCGGCGGGCCGTCGGGGACCTCCGCGATCACCTCGATCGGCTGCGGCGGGTCAAAGAGGTGGAAGGGGCGCGTCGGCGGCTCGCCGGGATCGGGTTCCTGCCAGGGCAGGGGCGCGGGGGCGTCGATCGCGGGCAGCTCGAGCTGCGCCTGCTCGGGGATATGCGTGTCGGCGGGTCGGAAGCGCCGCACGCGCCCGCGCCCGAGCCGCGTCGCCAACCGGTCGGCGAGTTCGTCGATCGCGGCGTCCTTCACCGCGCCGCCTTCGAGCTTGAGCTGGCTCGCGCCGAGCGTCTCGAGCCGCGGCACGGCGAGGCGGATCATGTCGAAGCCGAAGCCGGGGTCGAGCGGGTCGGCGAGGCCATCCATGCGCTCGGCGAAGAGGCGCATGACAAGGCCGGCGTCGCGCGTCGGATTCCCCGTCTCGATCGCAATCGTCCGCGCCAGGCCATCGCTGCGAAAGAAGGTCGCGCGGAAATGGCGCCCGCCCTTGCCGCGTTCGGCCAGGTCCTCGATCGCTTCGGCGGCGAGTTCGGTGAGGATTTTGGTCGCGTGGGCCGTGCTGCCCAGCGGCTCGGCGAAGCGGCGCTCGGCGACGACCGGCGGCGGTGCGATGCGCGGATCGAGCGGGCTCGGCGCATCGCCCAATATGCGGCGCAGCGCCATCGCGGCGTCGACCCCGAAACGCGCGGCGAGGTTCGCCATCGGGCGACTCGCAAGGTCGCCGATCGTCTTCAACCCCGCCCGCACGAGCGCGGTCGTCGCCTCGGCGTCGAGTTCGAGCGCGACGACGGGCAGGCGGCGGATCGCGCTGGCTTCGTCGGGGGCGGGACGCGCCTGATAGCGCGCGAGCGCGCGCGCGGCGTCGGCGGTGGGGCCGAGTGCATGGCGCAGCGTCATGCCGAGCCGTGCGAAGCGCATCTCGATGTCGGTGATCACGCCCGCCTCGCCACCCAGAAGATGTTCGGCGCCGGCGATGTCGAGGATCAGCCCGTCGGGGGCATCGAGCGCGACGAGCGGGGTGTAGCGCGCGCAGCCCTGCGCGAGCCGGTCGAGCCAGTCCTGATCGAGCACCGGATCGTGGGAAACGATCGTAAGGTCGCCTACCTGAGCGCGCGCATCGGCGAGCGGCATGCCGGGGCGCAGCCCCACCGCGAGCGCCGCCGCATCGACGCTCGCGAGGCGCATCGCACCGCGCTGTTTCTCGGCAAAGACGAGCGGTGCGTCAGGCCGCTTCGGCGCCGTGCGAAGCCATCGCTCGGCGGGCAGGAAGGGAAAGAAGAGTGCCAGATAGCGCCGTGTCGCCAGCATTTGGGCTGAAGCTTTGTTCGTCATGGTTCCAGTCCAGTCGCCAGCGCATCCCGGCGCCGCCGCCGCGCCAGCGCAGCAGTTCGAGGTCGAAGGCGGGCGCGCCGGGGGCGTTGGCTTCGAGGGCGTGGGAGGCGGCGGCGGCGACGCTCCAGCGCGTTTCGGCGACGCTCGGGGCCGGGGCTGCATTCAGCCGGAGCATCAGCAGCGTCGTGCCCGCATCGCGCGCGCCGAGCGCGAGGCGGCGTCCCGCCGTGAGGTCGAATAAAGGGAATCTGCCCCAGCTTTCGACGATCACCGCCGCCGACCCCGCGCAGCGGATCGCGTCATTCGCGCAGGCGAGCAACATCTTCGCATCGGGGGTCTCGACAAGAAGCAGCCGGTCGGGGTCGCCGCCGAGTTCGGCGATGCCGGGGGCATAGATATGACCGCTGCGCTTGCCGGCATCGCTTGTGCGTAGCCAGACGAGCGGCGCCCTGCCCGGCGTGCGCAGCGCGAGGAGTGCGGCGAAGGCGGCGGCGCTCGTCGCGTCGAGCGCGTCGGCGGCGAAAAATTCATGGCACCGCCCGACCGCGAGGCCGCCGCCCAGTGCATCGTCGAAGGATGCGTGTCCGCTCTTCAGCCAGCCCTCGGCCGGGCGGCTTTCGAAACCGCCACTGGCGGCTATCCGGGCGATGCGTTGGCGCAGCCCGGCGAGAGGGTAAGACGACTCGCGCATCATTTGTTCCTGATATGTTCTATTAGCGCTTTTGGGGTCGCGCTTGTCAAGAAGAGTCAGGATGATGGCTCTACACCTCGTCATTCCCGCTTTTGCGAGAATGACGAATGTGGTGGGTTAGGGCGTTTCCATCCCCGCGCGGCTGTCGCCGCCCAATGCGCGGAACAGCGCGATTCGCGTGCTGACGAGCAGCAATTGCGTCCCGATCTCGCTCCGCCGCGCCGAATAGAGGCTGCGCTGCGCGTCGAGGCTCGAGAGGAAGCTGTCGACCCCGCCCTTGTAGCGCGCATCGGTGAGCGTTGCCGTATCGGCCGCAGCCTCCGTATTCGCGGCCGCGGCGCGCACCCGCTCGGCGATCGTGCCTTGCACCGCGAGCGCGTCGGCGACCTCGCGGAACGCGGTCTGGATCGCGCCTTCATAGCTCGCGAGCGCGGCGTCGCGCTGCGCCTCGCTGACCGCGACCCCCGCGCGGCGGCCGCCCGCGTCGAAGATCGTCGCGCTGGCATCACCGCCCGCCGACCAGCTGAACGACCCGCTGTCGAACAGGCTGGAAAGCGCGTTGCTCGCGAAGCCGAGCAGGCCGGTGAGCGAAATCGACGGGAAGAGCTGTGCGCGCGCGACGCCGATATCGGCGTTGGCTGCGCGCAGGCCATATTCGGCCTCGATCACGTCGGGGCGGCGGAGCAGGATTTCGGAGCGGACCCCGGCGGGGAGCGCCACCACCGACGGCGTGACTTCGGTCAGACTGGTGGGGAGCCGCGCGCGGTCGATATCGCCGCCGACGAGCAGGCGGATCAGATTCTCGTCCTGCGCGAGCGCGGTCCGTTGCTGCGCGATCGAATCCTCGGCGGTGGCAAGGATCTGTTCGGCCTGGCGCAGGTCGGTGCGCGGCGCGACGCCGCCGTCGAGCCGCGCCTTGGTCAGCCGCACGTTTTCGCGCGCATTGGCGGCGGTGTCCTCGGCGATTTTCAGCAGGTCGCGGTCGGCGCCATAGGTCGCCCACGCGTCGGCGAGATTGGCGATCAGCGCGAGCCGGACGGTGCGCGACGCCGCCTCGGTTCCAAGCGCGCGGTTGCGGTCGGCTTCGGTCGCATTGGCGAGCTTGCCGAACAGGTCGAGTTCGAAGGCGGTGATGCCGCCGCGTAGCGAGAAATCGCCGCTGCCTCCGCCGCTTCCAGCGCCGCTGCTGGTGCCGCTTCCGCTCGAATCCGAATAGCCGGCGCCCGCGCTGATCCCGAGTTCGGGGAATTGCCCCGACCGCGTGACCCGCACCTGCGCGCGCGCGGCGGCGACATTGGCGTAAGCGACGCGCAGGTCGCGGTTGTTCGCGAGTGCCTGCTCGGTCAGCGACTGGAGTCGTGGATCGGTGAAGACGCTTTTGTACGAAAGGATCGGCAGCGCCGCCTCGCTCTGCAACAGATAGGCGTCGCCGGCGGGCCAGCTTTGCGGGACGGGCGGCGTCGGCAGCACTGTCTTTGGCGCGAGCGAGCAGCCGGCGAGCGCGAGCGTGCCCGCGAGCAGGAGGGCGCGGGTGCGAATCATGCCGGAACCTCCGCCGCGCCGTCACCCTTGTTCTTGCTGAACCGCGCGCGCGCCGCGGCGAGACCGTCGCGCACGCCGCGGCGGACGAGGACGAAGAAGAGCGGGATGAAGAAGATGGCGAGGAAGGCGGCGGTGAGCATGCCGCCGATCACCGAGGTGCCGATCGCGACGCGGCTGTTCGCGCCGGCACCGGTCGCGATCGCGAGCGGCAGCACGCCGAATATGAAGGCGAAGCTCGTCATCAGGATCGGACGCAGGCGGATGCGCGCCGCCTCGACCGCCGCCTCGATCACGCGTTTGCCCTTGCGTTCTTCCTGCTCGGCGAATTCGATCATCAGGATCGCATTTTTCGCAGCTAACCCCATCGTCGTAAGCAGGCCGATCTGGAGATAGACGTCGTTTTCGAGCCCGCGTAGGTTCACCGCGAACACCGCGCCGATCAGCCCCAGCGGGATGACGAGCAGCACCGCGAGCGGGATCGACCAGCTTTCATAGAGCGCCGCGAGGCAGAGGAAGACGACGAGCAGCGACAGGCCGTACAGCAACGGCGCCTGCCCCGAAGAGAGGCGTTCTTCATAGGAGGATCCCGACCAGGCGACGCTGGTGCCGGGGATTTCGTTCGCCATCCGCTCCATTTCGTCCATCGCCTCGCCCGAGCTGGTGCCGGGGGAGGGCTGGCCCGAGATTTCGAAGGCGGGGACGCCCTGAAAGCGCGAACTGCTGCTCGGCGTCGTCGACCAGCCGACGGTGGCAAACGCCGAGAAGGGCGACATTTGCCCGTCGGTCGAGCGAACGAACCATTGGCTGAGGTCTTCGGGCTTGGCCCGATAAGGCGCGTCGCCCTGGACATAGACGCGCTTGACGCGCCCCTTGTCGATGAAGTCGTTGACGTAACGCCCGCCCCACGCGGTCGCGAGCGTGTTGTTCACATCGCCATTGTCGATGCCATAGGCGGTCAGCCGCTGCGTATCGACGTCGATCTTCAGTGTCGATACGTCGGGCAGGTCGGACAGGCGCACCGAGCTCAGCTTCGGATTCTCGTTCGCCATCGCGAGCAGCTTTTCGCGCGCGGCGACGAATTCGTCGCGGCTCATCCCGCTGCGGTTCTGAAGCTGCATCGTGAAGCCTGCCGAATCGCCGAGCCCGCGCACCGCGCCGGGGACGAGCGCGAATATCTGTGCATCGCGCACGCCGGAGAGCGCGGCGCGCGCGCGCCCCGCGATCGCCTCGGCGCTCCGCTCCTCGCCGGGGCGCTCGTCCCAGTGGACTAGGTTCACGAAGCCCTGTCCGGTATTCTGGCCGACAGCGCCGCCGCCCCCGCCCCCGCCGGCGACAAGGAACAGCGCCCCGACATTCGCCTTTTCCTCGGTCAGCATATATTTTTCGACCATGTCGCGCACTTCGAGCGTGCGCGCCTGCGTCGCGCCCGCGGGCAGGCGGAACTGGACCGAAACGCGCCCCTGATCCTCATTGGGCAAAAACCCGCTCGGCAGACGGAGGAAGAGGAAGGCGAGGGCTGCGAGCAGCACGACATAGATGGCAAGGAACAGCCATTTGCGATCGACGACCTTCGTGACGCTGCCGACATAGCGGTCGACCGAGCGATCGAAGCGTGTATTGAAGCCGGTCTTGGCGCGCTCGAGAAAGGCGTGGACACGCGGGAAGCGACCGCCATTGCCCTCGTCGCCATTCTTCGGCTTGAGCAGGGTCGATGTCAGCGCCGGACTCAGGATCAGCGCGACGAGCACCGACAGCGCCATCGCCGAGACGATGGTGACCGAGAACTGGCGATAGATGACGCCGGTCGATCCGCCGAAAAAGGCCATCGGCAGGAACACCGCCGACAGCACGAGCGCGATCGCGATCAGCGCGACCTGCAATTCCTGCATCGACTGGATCGTCGCCTCGCGCGCCGACATGCCGGGATTTTCTTCCATTAATCGCTCGACATTCTCGACCACGACGATCGCATCGTCGACGAGCAGGCCGATCGCGAGGGTCAGTCCGAACAGGGTCAGCGTGTTGATGCTGAAGCCCAGCATATAGAAGATGCCGAAGGTGCCGAGCAGCACGACGGGCACCGCGATCGCGGGGATCAGCACCGCGCGCCAGCTTTGCAGGAAGACGAACATCACGAGGATCACGAGCAGGATCGCCTCGAACAGCGATTTCTGCACTTCGCTCACCGACAGCTTGATGAAGGTGGTCGAATCATTGGCATAGCTGTAGGTCAGGCCGTCGGGGAAATCGGCGCCAAGCTCGGTCATCCGCGCCTTGACGCGGTCGGCGGTCTCCAGTGCGTCTGCCCCCGGCGACAGCGAAATCGACATGCCCGCGCCCGGATGGCCGTTGATGCGCACGACCGTGCTGTAATTTTCGGCGCCGATCTCGACCCGTGCAATATCCTTGATCCGCACCGTCGCGCCGTCGGGCAGCGTTTTCAGCACGATATTCTCGAATTGTTCGGCGGTCTGCATCCGCGACTGGGCGGTGACCGTCGCGTTGAGCATCTGCCCTTCGGGCGCGGGGAGGCCGCCGACCTCGCCCGCCGCGACCTCGCTGTTCTGCGCGGTGATCGCCGCGACAACATCGTTCGGCATCAACGACACCGCGGCGAGCCGCTGGGGATTGAGCCAGATGCGCATCGCGTGCGGCGATCCAAAGACATTGACGTCGCCGACGCCTTCGACGCGCGAGAGAGGGTCCTGGATGTTGGAGGACAGATAGTCGGACACGTCCTGGAACGAGCGTGTGTCGGTGGTGTCGTAGACGCCGACGAGCAGCAGCGAATCCGAATTGGACTTGGTGACGCGCACGCCCTGTTGCTGCACCTGCTGGGGCAGGCGCGAGACCGCCGACTGGATCTTGTTCTGGACCTGCACCTGCGCGATGTCGGGGTCGGTGCCTTTTTCGAAGATCGCGGTGATACTCGCCTGTCCGCGCGAACTCGACTGCGAGCTGAAATAGAGCAGGCCGTCGATCCCGGTCAGCTGCTGTTCGAGAACCTGCGTGACGCTGTTCTCGATCGTCTCGGCCGACGCGCCCGGATAAGTCGCGCGAATATTGACCTGCGTCGGCGCGATGTCGGGATATTGCTCGATCGGCAGCGAAAAGAGCGCGCCGACGCCGCCGAGCATGACGATGATCGCCAGCACCCAGGCAAAGATCGGCCGGTTGATGAAAAGACGCGACATGGGGCGCTATTCGCCCTTCGTTCCGGCGCCGCTGCCCTTGGGCGTTCCGACCCGCTGTGCGCTGCTCGCGGGCACGGGGCGGACGGCTGCGCCCTGTCGCAGATTGCCGATTCCCTGCGTGATCACGCGCTCGCCGGGTTTCAGCCCGTCGGTCACGACCCAGTTGGCACCGGACGTGCGGTCGGCGACGATCTTGCGCCGCACCGCCTTGTTATCCTTGCCGACGAGATAGACGAAGGCGGAACCGTCGAAATCGCGCTGGACCGCGGCCTGCGGCAGCAGGATCGCCGACGGGTTCACCGCCTGGTCGAACATCGCGGTCACGAACATGCCGGGCAGCAACACTCCCGTGGGATTGGGGAAGCGCGCGCGCAGCGTCACGGTGCCGGTCGCTTCGTTGACCGTGACGTCGGAAAACTGGACCGTCCCGGCAAAACCATAGGTGCTGCCGTCCTCGAGGCGCAGGCGCACCGACGTGCTGCCGGCATCGACCCCGCCGCTTTCGATCGCCTGGCGCAGCGTGGTAAGCTCCGCGCTCGATTGCTGCATGTCGACATACATCGGATCGGTTTGCTGGATCACCGCGAGCGGCGTCGCCTGGCTCGCGCTGACGAGCCCGCCCGGCGTCACGAGCGATCGGCCGATGCGGCCGCTGATCGGCGCGGTGATCGTCGCGAAGCGCAGGTTGATCCGCGCGGTTTCGAGCGCCGCGCTATTCTGCGCGACCGCCGCGCGCGCCATCCGCGCCTCGGCAAGTGCGTCGGTATAATCCTGCTCGGCGACCGCCTGCATCTTGGCGAGTGGTTCGAGGCGGCGGGCGCGCTCTTCGGCCGCCTGCACGCTGGCGCGCGCGCTGGCGAGGTTCGCAGCGGCCTGATCGACCCCGGCCCGATAGAGGCTGGGGTCGATCTGATAGAGCGGCTGGCCCGCGCGGACGAAACCGCCCTCGGTAAACAGGCGGCGGCGGATCAGGCCATTGACCTGCGGGCGCACTTCGCTCGTTTCATAGGCGACCGTGCGTCCGCCGAGCGAGGTGGTGACGGGCACCGGCTGGACCGCGACGCTGACATAGCCGACCTCGGGCGCGCCACGTCCGCCCTTTTCCTCTTCGGCGGAACAGGCGGCAAGACACAAGGCGATGGCACACAGGGCTCCGGCACGAAGCAGCGGCCTCTTGTCCAGCATAGGGATTAATCTCGTTTCAAGTCAGAACGGGGAGGTTTTACGCCTATTCAACCCATTGCCCCGCCGCTGGCAAGCCCAATGGGCGCGTTGCGACAATTTGCGACAATTTTTCGGTTGGCAGCGATCCCGCGCGCCGCGGGCGAAAGTTGTCATACTAATGGGATAGTTGTCATACAATTTTTGCTTGACACGCGCTCGCTGTTTCCCGCATCATTCGTGACACCGGTTACCAGTTCCGGGCAACGAAACCGAAAATGGATGCGCGTTGGCCGGCTCGCAAGGGAATGGCCGTCAGACGCCATCCCCGTGGGAAATCAGGGGCGATCGGGCGACTTGCCCGTTGCCGGGTGGGAGGATGGAAATGGCTATTCAGGCAAGATGGGGTGCGGGAACATTGGCGAAGCTCGCGGGCGGCGCATCGCTGGCCGCGCTGGCAATGGCGCCGGCTTGGGCGCAGGACACCACAGCGTCAGCCCAAGAGGATGCGATCGTCGTCACCGGCATTCGTGCTTCGCTCGAACAGGCGGCCGACATCAAGCGCGAGGCCGATCAGGTGCTCGACGTCATCACCGCAGAAGACGTCGGCAAGCTTCCCGACGCGAACGTCGCCGAAGCGCTGCAACGTGTCACCGGGGTCCAGATTACCCGCGTCTTCGGCGAAGGCCAGTCGGTCTCGGTCCGCGGCCTGCAACAGGTGCGCGTCGAGGTCGACGGCCGCACGTTGCTTGGCTGGTCGGCGCGCCTGTCGCCGCCCGAGAACGACCAGCTCGGCCGCTCGTCGGGCCTCGATTCGGTGCCGTCGAGCCTGTTCGGTCGCCTCGAAGTGCGCAAGTCGCCGCTCGCGAGCCAGGCCGAAGGCGGGCTCGGCGGCACGGTCAATCTCGTCACCCCGAAGCCGCTGTCGTTCAAGGAGCCGACGATTTCGGTGCGCGCGCAGGGCGTCTATTCGGAAAATTCGGACAAGTTCGAACCCGCGATCACGGGCTTCGCGACGACCAAATTCGCCGACGGCCGCATCGGTGTCATGATCGCGGGCGAATATCAGAAGCGCACCTCGACGACGCAGACGTTCGAGCGCAACAATTTCCTCGACCGCAATTACACCGCCGGCGGGACGACCACCGTCCAGCCGACGCCGGTGCTGCTCCAATATGAACAATTCACCGTCGATCGCTCGCGGCTCGGCCTCAACGGCGCGATCCAGTTCGAGGTAACGCCCGAATTCACGATCACCGCCGACGCGCTTTACTCGAAGCTCAAGACCGGGCGCCGTCAGGATTTCTTCGCCTTCCGCCTGCCCACCGGCGCCAATCCGGTGACGGGTGCCGTCGTCGAGGACGGCATGGTCGTCGCGGGCAACGCAAACGGAACGGTCACCACTGCGGGGCAGATCCGCAACGAACCGACCGAAAGCTTCCTCTACGGGCTCAACGGAAAATATGAGAGCGACGGGCTGACGATCGAGGCCGACGGCTATTACAGCAAGGGCACGATCGACCAGACGATCCAGATCATCACCTTGCAGGGGACCGCCGCCGTGCCCGGCGCGTTCGATTTCCGCGACCAGACCATCCCGTCGCTGACGCTCGGCGTGACCTTCGACCCGACCGATTACGTCTCGTACAATCCCGCGAACAACGGCGTACGCAGCAACCGCCTGCGCGGCCTGCTCGAGGAATGGACGGGCAAGCTCGACGTCGGTTACGAGACCGCGGGCGGCGTCACGATCGCGGCGGGGGTGCGCTATACCGACCTCCACGCGCGCTCGAACGCCTTCCGCAGCCAGGTCACGCCGACGCGTGAGGAGATCGAACCCTATCTGAAGCTTGTCGATGCGGGCGATTTCCTGTCCGACATCCCGGGCACCTTCCCGCGCAGCTTTTTGAGCACCGCGCCGACCTTCGACTATGTTTTCACGCGCGCGCAGGCGGCCGAACCCAACCCTGATCCGAACGGGCGTTCGACGTTGCTGCCCAACCTCCAGCGCGACTATGACTTCAGCGAAAAGACGGTCGCGGGATATCTGATGGTGTCGGGAGAGGGCGAGATCGCCGGAATTCCATACAAGGCGAACGCCGGCGTGCGCATCGCCTCGACGCGCCTGTCGGTCGATTCCTATGTCAACGTCGGCGCCGTCAGCACGCTGGTCACCGACAAGAACCGCTATACCAATGTGCTGCCGAGCGCGAACATCGCCTTCAACGTCACCGACGATTTCCTGATCCGCGTCTCGGGCTCGCAGACGATGCAGCGCGCCTCGATCGCCGATCTTGCGCCATCGACCTTCTTCAACGCAACGAACCTGTCGGTCACCGGCGGCAATGTGAATCTCGAACCGCCGATCGCGACGCAGGCCGACATCAGCTTCGAATATTATACGGGGAAAAGCTCGCTGATCTCGGGCGCGCTTTTCTACAAGGACATCAAGAATTTCATCGCGAACTTCGTGACCACCGGCGTCGACCTCGATCTCGACGACCAAGGCCGCGAATTGACCTTCTCGCGCCCCGAAAATCTTGCGAGTGCGAAAATCAAGGGGTTCGAGATCGGTATCCAGCAGTTCATGGACTTCCTGCCGTCGCCGCTCGACGGTTTCGGTGTGATCGCGAACTACACCTATTCGGATGCCGAGGATAACGCCGGCTTCCCGCTCGTCGCGGTGTCGAAGAACAGCTACAACGTTGTCGGCCTTTACGAGAAAGGCCCCTTCTCGGCGCGCCTCGCCTATAATTACCGCGACGAGGCGGTGTTCGAATTTTCGCAGGGGCGCCCAAGCTTCGTCGGCTCGCGCTCGCAGCTCGACGCGCAGGTCGGGCTCGACATCACGAAGAATATCGCGCTGTCGCTGCAGGCGCAGAATCTGCTGCCGAAGAAATCGGCGACGACCGAGTATAGCAATTTCAACACGACCGCGCTCAACAGCTATGCGCTGTCCGAACGGCGGTTTTCGGTCGGCGTGCGCGCGAAGTTTTAAAACGGGTCCCCGGCATGGCGGCGCCCCGCCTTTCACTGGTCGCGCGCCGCCATGCCAAAGAGCCGCAGGGAGTTATCGGGTTATGATTTCGGGTGATCGGCGTGTGCGCCTTGTTTCGGTTCTGGCGCTGGGCGCGGCGCTGACTTTCCCGCTTCAGGCGCAGCCTGCAAAATTGCCCGAAATTCTCTCGGACGCCGCGACAATGGCGGCGAATCCGCTGCCCGACTTCAGTTATGCGGGCTATGGCTTCGGCCTCGCCGCCATCCCCGCCGACGCGGGAACGATCATCGAGATCACCGACCATGGTGCGATTCCCGACGACGGGCTCGACGATAGCAAGGCGGTGTTGCGCGCGCTCGCCGCCGCCAATGCGGTGAAGGGCAGGGTAACGCTGCGTTTTCCCAAGGGGCGCACGCAGATCACCGAAGTGCTGCGCATCACGCGCAGCGACATCACTCTCGACGGCGCGGGCGATGGTCCGGGCGGCAGCGAGCTCTGGTTCCCGCGCCCGCTGAAGCTGATCGACAAGAGCCATGATTATGACGAACTGCGCGACTATCTGGTGCGCGAGAAGAAGCAGCAGGTCGAGCCCCAGCATAATATCGACTATCTCTTCACCGAATATACCTGGGCCGGCGGGATGATCTATGTCGCGCCCGAGGGCAGCCGCCCCGTCTCCTACGACGGGACGAAGGATGTGCGCGACCCGGTGCTCGCGGCCGGCGTGTCAGGCAAGCAGTTCACCCGCACGCTGACGGTCGACGATCCATCCAAGCTCAAGGCCGGCGATGTCGTGCAACTCCAGTGGTTCTCGGTCGACGGGCCCAAGAGCCAGATTTTGAAGTCGCTTTACGGTCACACCGATCTTCCGATCGGCTCGCACCACTGGACCTTCCCGGACCGGCCCGTGGTCGCGCAGGCAACGCGCATCGCGGCGATCCGGGGAAAGACGGTGACGCTCGGCGACCCCTTGCTCCACGACGTTCGCGCCGACCAGCCCGCGGTGGTCGCCGACTGGCGGCATCTGACGAACGTCGGCATCCAGAATCTGCGGCTGCAATTTCCCCAGGCGCCGGCGTTCGGCCATCATCTGGAGCAGGGTTACAACGGCATTTACATGACCGGCGTCTTCGACGGCTGGATAAACGGGCTGACGATCGACCGGGCGGACAGCGGCATCCTCACCGACAATGCGGCCAGCCTGACGATTGCCGATATCACGACGACGGGCGACCGCAGCGCGCATTATTCGGTGCATGTCGGCGCGGTGCACAATGTGCTGGTCAAGGATCTGCAGGTCGCGAACCCCGTCGTCCATCCGGTCAGCATCAACACGCGCTCGACACGCTCGGTGTTTCTGCGCTCGGTCGTCGATCGCGACGCGGTGATCGACCAGCACAGCGGGTCGAACCACCAGAATCTGTTCGATCAGGTCGAACTGCACATCGATCCGAAGCAGGGCAAGGACGGCTGGCACTATCAGCTCTGGGTCGGCGGCGGCGCGCCCTATTGGAAGCCGGGGCACGGGCTCTACAACACGCTCTGGAACGCGAGGCTGGTGATGCCCGAAAGCGTGCCTGCCGATGCGACGGTCATGATTTCGAGCGGGCTCGAAGGGCCGGGCGAGCGGATCGTCGGCCTGCACGCCAACCGCAAGATCGCGGTCAGTTACACGCCGGCGCCCTATATCGAGGGCACGGGGCAGGCGGTCGATGCCGCGCCGTCGCTCTACGAATATCAGCTCGCGCGCCGGCGCGCCGGGGGCTAGTCCGCCGGCGGCGCGGTGACCGACTGGCGCTCGACGAAGGTCGAGGCGAGGACATTGCTATCGTCGGCCCCACCCTTGGCGCCCGGCCCCAGGAAATCGGGAACGAGCGTTTGCGCGGCGCGGATACCCATCTCACGGATCGGCCAGCGAACGGTGCTGAGCGCGGGCCAGATATGCGTCGCGGTGGGGCTGTCGTCGAAGCCGATGATCGACAGTTCGCCCGGCACCTTGATGTCCTTGCCGTGCGCGACGCTCATCAGGCCCGCCGCCATCTCGTCGTTCGAGCAGAAGACCGCGGTCGGCGGCGCGGCGAGCGAGAGCAGAGCTTCGCCCGCATCGATGCCGGCGGTGTAGCGGTAATTGCCCGGCGCATAGAGTTCGGCCGGAAGGTCGAGGCCGGCCTCGGCGAGCGCTTCGCGGAACCCCTCTTCGCGCTCGGCGGCCGAGCGGAAGCCGACCGGGCCGCGCACGAAGCCGATGCGGCGATGACCGAGCGCGATCAGTCCGCGCACCGCCTCGGCGACGACCTCGCGGTCGTTCGACGAAATGCAGTGCTTCGCATCGTCGATCCGCGCCGAGCCGATACGGACGTAACGCACGCCGAGGTCCTCGCAGAGCGCGGCCAGATCGTCATTCTCCGAAATCGGCGGCAACAGCATCGCGCCGATCGGGCGCTGCTTCTCGAGGAAGGTGCGCACGTCCTCGAGCATCTTGTCCGACCCGCGATCGACCGGGCGGACGAGCAGCGCAAGGTCGCTGTCCTTGATCGCGTCGAGCACTCCGCGCTGGAAATTGAGCACCGTCTGTGCGTTGGGATTGTCGTGGAGCAAGGCGATCAGGAAGTTGCGCCGAAAGGCCAGCGCGCGTGCCTGCGGATTGGGGACGAAGCCGAGCTGCTCGATCGCCTTTTCGACTGCGGCGCGCGTCTTGTCGGTGAGGAATTCGGAGCGGTTGATCACCCGGCTCACCGTCTTTTTCGAAACCCCCGCAAGCGCCGCGACATCGTTGATCGTCGGCTGTTTGCCCCCCGGCCCCTTGTTTTGTGCCGCCATATTCTGTCTTTCCCCTGCAAGCCCCTGGCCAGGCCCGCGCTTTCCTGTGTTGATGGGCGCTCGGACGCGTAAAATCAACGCCCGGCGGGGTGCCAACACCTCTTGACACCGGTTACCATCAAAACTAGCAAGGCGACAAGCCAGAAATATCGAGCGAGGATGCGATCCCATGTTTTCCAAGACCTATTACGCCACCCACCCCGTGATGATGGAGGAAGTGTCGAATGCGGAATTGCGCGATCGCTACCTGATCCAGAATCTGTTCCGTGAAGGGGAGTGCGTCCTCAATTACACCCACGCCGACCGCTTCGTCATCGGCGGCGTCGCGGTGGGCGGCGCACCGGTCAAGCTGCCGGCGCAGACCGAGCCACCGTCGGCCGCGGGCCACCCGTTCCTCGAGCGCCGCGAACTCGCAATCGTCAACGTCTCGTCGGTGGAAGGCACCGTCACCGTTGACGGCGAGAGCTTCACGCTCGGCAACAAGGATTGCCTCTATGTGACGATGGGCGCGAAGGACGTCGAATTTGCAGGGCAGGGCGCGCGCTATTATCTGGCGTCGTGCCCGGCGCACAAGGCGTTCACGACGCGCAAGCTCGGCATCGCCGACGCCAATGCGCTCGACCGCGGCAGCCTCGCCGAATCGAACGAGCGCACGATCTTCCAGCTCGTCATTCCGGGCGTGTGCGACAGCGCGCAGCTCGTCATGGGGCTGACCGTGCTCAAGGAAGGCAGCGTCTGGAACACAATGCCGCCGCACATCCACGAGCGGCGCAGCGAGATTTATTTCTATTTCGAGCTCGACAATGTCGATACCGACCGCGTCATGCATTTCATGGGCGAGGGCGAGGCGACGCGCCACATCGTCATGCAGAATGAGGAGGCGGTGATCAGCCCGCCCTGGTCGATCCACATGGGCGCGGGCACGAAATCCTATGCCTTCATCTGGGCGATGGCGGGCGAGAATCAGGACTATACCGACATGAACGTCCTCGACATCTGTCAGCTTTCGTAATCCACTTATCGTCACCCCGGACTTGATCCGGGGTCCAGACGACATGGCGGGAATGGATGCCGGATCAAATCCGGCAGGGCGAAGGGTAAGAGGATGACGATGTTCGATCTCACAGGAAAAGTCGCGCTCGTCACCGGCGCCAACACCGGCATCGGGCAGGGGATCGCGCTCGCGCTCGCCGAAGCGGGGGCCGATATCGCCGCCGCGGGGCGCTCGCCCGCCGACGAGACCGTCGGCAAGGTGCGCGGGCTCGGCCGCCGGGCCGAGAATTTCGCCGCCGACCTGTCGAGCGTCGGCGCGGTGCAGCCGCTCGTCGATGCGGTGCTTGCCGAATTCGGCCGCATCGACATCCTCGTCAACAATGCCGGCATCATCCGCCGCGCCGACGCGGTCGACTTCACCGAGGAAGACTGGGACGCGGTGATGGACACCAATTTGAAGACGCTCTTCTTCCTGTGTCAGAGCGTCGGGCGCCACATGATCGCGCGCGGCTCGGGCAAGATCATCAACATCGCCTCGATGCTGACCTTCCAGGGCGGCATCCGCGTGCCGAGCTATACCGCGTCGAAATCGGGGGTCGGCGGCCTCACCAAGCTGCTCGCGAACGAATGGGCGGCAAAGGGCGTGCAGGTCAATGCGATCGCGCCCGGCTATATCGCGACGAACAACACCGCCGCGCTGCAATCCGACGAAACGCGCAACCGCCAGATCATGGAGCGCATCCCGGCGGGCCGCTGGGGCGATCCCGCCGACATCGGCGGCGCCGCGGTCTTCCTTGCGTCATCGGCGTCGGACTATGTGCAGGGCCATATCCTCGCCGTCGACGGCGGTTGGCTCGCGCGATAAACAGTCTCAAAGCCGTTCGTGCCGAGCTTGTCGAAGCACCGTTCTGCCTTTTGAGTCCACAAGAAGAACGGCCCTTCGACAAGCTCGGGGCAAACGGAGTTGGGGATGGCGCAAGGCAAGCTGGTCTTTTTCGGCGAATTGCTGATCCGCCTGACCGCGCCGGGCAACGAACTGCTGATGCAGTCGCCGTCGCTGGCGCTGCACGTCGGCGGGGCCGAGGCGAATGTGGCGATCGGCCTTGCGCATCTGGGCCATGATTGCGCGATGGTCAGCCGGATTCCACCCAATGCTCTGGGTCGCGGAGCAGTGGCGGCGGTGCGCGGCGCAGGCGTCGATTGCACCGCCGTCACCACCGGTGCGGGCCGCATGGGGCTTTATTTCCTCAGCGTCGGTGCCGGGCTGCGGTCGTCCGAAATCGTCTATGACCGTGCCGGATCGAGCTTCGCCGCCACCGGTCCCGAGGATTATGATTTCGACCGCTTGCTCGAGCGTGCCGGCCTGCTCCACCTCTCGGGCATCACCCCCGCGCTCGGGCCGCGCTCGGCCGAGGCGGCGCTCAGCGCGGCGCGCGCGGCGAAACGGCTCGGGGTGCCCATCAGCTTCGACGGCAATTACCGCGCGATGCTGTGGGAGGCATGGGACAGCGACCCGCGCGCCATTCTCTCCGAGCTGATCGGCACCGCCGACATCCTTTTCGGCAATCATCGCGACCTGTCGCTGGTGCTCGGACAGCAGTTCGGCGGCGAGGGCGAGGACCGGCGGCGCGAGGCGGCCGAAGCGGGCTTCGCCGCCTTCGCGGGTCTCAAGCTGATCGCCTCGACCGCGCGCCATACGGTCACCGCGGACCATCACCGGATCGCGGCGCGCATCGATCTTCGCGACTCTTGCCACCAGACCGACGAGATCGACGTCACCGGCATCGTGGACCGCATCGGCGCGGGCGACGCCTTTGCCGCCGGGGTGCTCCACGCGCACCTGGCAGGAGGCGATGCCCAGGCGATGGCGGCAAGCGGCCTCGCGCTGACCGCGCTCAAACATTCGCTTCCCGGCGACGCGAGCCGGTTCGGGCAAGCCGATATCGACGCCTTTCACGGCGGCGGGCTCGATGTCCGGCGCTGAGCTGACCCGTCGCGCGATGATGACGGCAAGCGCGGCCGCCATGTTCGCGCCGCCGCTTCTCGCGCGGACCGGCGGCGAGGTTCGCACGTTCAAGGGTATCCGCTATGGCAGGGCGAGGCGTTTCGAAGCGCCCGTCACGCTGCTCGACAATCGCATCGCGCTGGCCGACTTCGGTCCCGCCTGCCCGCAGCGCGGCGATCGCTATCGGCCGCAGTCCGAAGACTGCCTGTTCCTCAACCTCTGGACGCCGTCGGTCGAGGGCAAGGCGAAATGCCCGGTCATGGTCTATTTCCATGGCGGAGCCTATTCGACCGGCAGCGTCACCGATCCCGTCAACGATGGCGCGGCGCTCGCAGCGCGCGGCGATGTCGTCGTCGTTACGGTCAACCACCGGCTGAACGCGCTCGGCTATCTCTATCTCGCCGGGCTCGATCCGCGTTTTCCCGACAGTGGCAACGCGGGGCAGCTCGACCTGATCGCCGCGCTGCAATGGATTCAGCGGAATATTGCGGCCTTTGGCGGCGATCCGGGCAATGTCACCGTCTTCGGCCAGTCGGGCGGCGGCGCGAAGATCGCGACCTTGATGGCGATGCCCGAAGCCAAGAGCCTGTTCCACAAAGCGATCACGATGAGCGGGCAGCAGGTCACCGCCTCGGGTCCGCTCAACGCGACGAAGCGCGCGCAGGCGTTTCTGGGCCAGCTGGGCAGGGGCGTCGATCCCGCGACCGCGCCGGTCGAGCAGCTGACCGCCGCGCTGGCGGCGACCGATCCGATCCTGGGGGGCAGCGTCTACATGGGCCCCGTGCTCGACATGAAGCATCTGACGCGGCACCCCTTCTGGCCCGACGCCGCGCCGCAATCGCTCGGGATCCCCATGATGCTCGGCAATACGGTGATGGAAACGCGCGCTTTCTATGCACCGGACGGCGAGCAACTCGCGGGTCTCGGCTTCGACAATCTGGCCGCACGCATCGCGCCCGAGATGCGGATCGATATCGAACCCTCATGGGTCGTCGAACGATTCCGCACGCATTATCCGAACGCGGAACCGCTCGAACTCTTCCACCGCATCGTTACCGCCGCGCGTAGCTGGCGCGGACAGGTAGAGGAAGCCGAGGCGCGCGCCCGCGCCGGCGCGCCCGCTTTCGTCTACCAGCTCGATTTCGAGCGTGCGAAGCACACCGACGACATCGGTCTCAGCTTCGGCACGATGCCCGATCCAAGCCCCGCGCAACAGGCGATGAGCGACCGCGTCATGGACGCCTTCGTGCGCTTCGCACGCACCGGCGATCCGGGCTGGCCGGCCTATGATCTCGATAAACGACGGACGATGATCTTCGATACGGGCAGTCGCGTCCAGAGCGATCCCCGCCAATGGGAGCGCGAGCTGTTTGCGCGCGTGCCCTATATCCAGCCGGGCACATAGGACTCCGTCATTGCGAGGCGCCGAAGGCGGCGCGGCAATCCAGCGCCTGCGGTAACCACCCTGGATTGCTTCGCTTCGCTCGCAATGACGACAGCTAGACGATCCCGTGCGACCCTAGCCAGTTCCACAATAGCTCGGGCCAGATCGCGACGGGCAGCCCCGCGGTCTTCATCAGCCCGAAGCCATGCCCGCCGCGCTCGAAGAAATGCGCCTCGACCGGCGTCCCGATGCCGCGGGTCGCCTCGCGCAGCCGCACGCTGTTTTCGACCTTCACGACATCATCGTCCTCGGCGTGGAGCAGCCAGACCGGCGGCTGGTCGGCGCGGACATTGCGTTCGGGCGAGTAGAGCTTTTCGCGCGCCGCGTCGGGGCTCGCGCCGATCAGCTTCTCGCGGCTCATCGCATGCGCGATCGCCGGGGCCATCGACACGACGGGATAGATGGCGGCGAGCGCGTCGGGCCGTCCCGACAGCGCATCGGCCGCATCGACCGGGTCATAGACCTTCGCGTCGAAGCGCGTGAGCAGGCTCGTCGCGACCTGCCCGCCCGCCGAAAATCCGCCAAAGGCGACGCGCGCCGGGTCGATGCCGTCGAGCGCCGCGCGGCTGCGCACCAGCCGCACCGCGCGCTGCGCGTCGGCGAGCGGGACGTCGGACCCGTTCGCCCAGCCGTCGCCGGGCAGGCGATAGAAAAGCACATAGACGGTAACGCCGCGCGCGCTCAGCCAGCGCGCGAGCTCATAGCCTTCCTTGTCGACCACGACATAACGATAACCGCCGCCCGGCGCGAGGATCACGGCCGCGCCATTGGGCTTTGCGGGGCGGAAGATGTCGAGCCGTGGGCGCGTGATGCCTTCGAGCATCCGATCGCTCGCGCGCTCGTCGTCGCTCCGCTGCACGACCCTTTCGACAAGGCCCGCGGGCGGCGCGATATGGCCCTCGGGCCAAAGCGACAGGCTTGCATCGGGCGCGAGGCCGGCCGGGCGGGTCCACGCTTCGCGGGCGGCCGCGCTCGCGAAGGGCAACGCAAGGCTGGCGGTCAGCAGCGCGCGGCGACCGACGCTCATCGTGCGCCCGCCTTGTTCGGATAGGCGATGATCAGCACCAGCGGCTCGCCGCCCGTCTGGCGGATCCCGACCTTCGCGCCCTTGTAGAGCCACGCCGCGGACCCGGTTTTCAATTCGCTTTCATCGCCGTCCGAATGAACGACGCCCGTGCCCGACAGGACATAATAGATCTCGTCATGGTCGATTGCGTGGATGCCGATCGCGGCGCCGACGTGCAGCGCGCGCTTGCGGAATTCGAAGCTGCGCGGCGCGGGAACCGCATCGCTGATCCGATATGCCGTGGACATGCCGATCGCCCCGTGCGGCGGGGCTTCCTCGCGAATCGTCGCCGCTTCGTCGATCACCACCATTGCCGGGGGGGCGGCGCCTGCGAGCATGATCGCGAGCAGCGCGCTCATTGCGCCTCTCCGCGCGATTCGCGATCGCGCGCCGACAGATGTTCCTGCGGCATCGGCGCGGTCTGGCCGGGGTAGCGGCCCGATTTCGGTTCCATCGTCGCCAGATCCCAATCCTGTTCGACGAAGCGCGCGCGTACTGGCGCTTCGACCTTGGGATAGGCGCTGACTTCCCTTTCATCGTCGATGATGTCGCCGCGCCCTTCGGCGACAAAGAACAGCACGCGAATCTCCTCGGCGCCGCGCGCCCACGGCCGGGCGCCCGCGGTCGACAGCACCGAGGTCTCGACATCGCGCACCGGCAGGATCTTGTAACCATCGACCGGCGCGAGCGGCGCCTTGGCGCGGATCAGTTTCGCCTGCGTCTCGCCATAGCGGCCGAATTCGGGAAGCGCATTGCCGTGGCGATCGACCGCCAGATTGTCCTCGCCATAATAGTCGAGGTCGCCGTCGCCGCCCAGCATCAGGAAGGGCAGGCCTTCGTCGGTGTCGTTGCCGCCGCGCATGACATTGCCGATCGCGGTGATCTCGCCCGTCACATAGTCGTGCCCGACCCATTCGAGGTTCATCAGGTTGTAATGCACCGCGCGATGTTTGGGGTTATAGATCAGGTTGTTGACCATCAACACCTGCGCCCCGCCCTTTACCAGCGGCGCGCGCTCGACATTATGCGCCCAGATATTGCGATAAAAGACGATCCCCGTCGCATTGTCGTGGATCAGCGATCCCTTGCTATGCTCGCCCTTCGGATGGCTCGCATCGGCGAGTCCCTCGGCGGCGAGATTGTTCGAAAAGGTGATATTGTGGCTCGTCCCCTTGCGCCATTCCTCGACATTCTTGCCGGTGAAGCGCGGACCCGACGCCGACATATTCTCGTCGATCGCCCACAGGAAGGTGCAATGGTCGACGATGACATTCTGTGCCGCGACGGTCGAAAAGGCGTCGGCCTCCCAGCCGCTGCGCTTCGGCTGGCCGTCGGCGCCGGTATAGACGCGCAGATGGCGCATCACGACGTCGTGCGTCTTCACGTCGATGCCGGTGCGGATCAGGGTGATGCCGGGGCCGGGCGCGGTCTGGCCGGCGATCGTCAGATAGGGATGGGTGATGTCGATCGTCCTGCGGCCCATGTCGATCACGCCGCCGACCTCGAACACGACGATGCGCGGCCCCGGCGTCTCAATCGCCGCCTTCAGCGACCCCGGACCATCGGGCGCCAGCGTCGTTACGCGCAGGATCTTGCCGCCGCGCCCACCCGCCGTCGCCGCCGCCGGACCGACCGCGCTGGGGAAAGCCGATGGCGCGGCGTCGGTTGCCAATGCCGGCGCACCCGGCATCGCAAGCGCCAGAAAAAGCGCAGTAATCCAAGGTTTCCGGCGCATATTTCTCTCCCTCTTCTTTGGGTATTGACACGGCTGCCCGTATCCTTCAATCTTCCTGACACCGGTTACCCCAATCGGTCAACGAGAAAATATTTCCAAGGGAGAGGGTCTGATCCGGTTCGCCACACTGGTTGGCGTCCGCCATCGCTCTCTGAAAAAATCAAAGGATGGCGCGATTCGCCAAATCGCTCCATCCAATAAAGTAACCGGTGTCATTTCTTGCACGAGCGAGATCCGGGGCGATTAAGGGAGGATGATAATGGCTATTCATGCAATGCGGAGCATTCGCACTTTGACCCGGCTGGCGTGCGGCGCATCGCTTGCGGCGTTGACCGTCGGGCCGGCCTGGTCGCAGGACGCCGCCGGCGAGGCCGTCGCGAGCGAAGACGAGATCGTCGTCACCGGCTTTCGCGCATCGCTCGACAAGGCGCTCGATCAAAAGCGCGATTCGATTTCGGCGGTCGATGTCATCGTCGCGGAGGATATCGCGAAATTCCCCGACCAGAATCTCGCCGAATCGCTCCAGCGCATCCCCGGTATCTCGATCCAGCGCGACGCCGGCGAAGGCCGTGCGATCACCGTGCGCGGGCTCGGCGCGCAATTCACCCGCGTCCGTCTCAACGGGATGGAAACGATCGCGACCTCGACCGACGGCGCCTCGGCGAACCGCGATCGCGCGTTCGACTTCAACGTCTTCGCCTCCGAACTGTTCACCTCGCTCGTCGTCCACAAGACGGCATCGGCCTCGCTCGACGAGGGTTCGCTGGGCGCCGTCGTCGATCTCAACACCGGCAATCCGCTCGGCGGCAAGGAAGGGTTGACGCTCGTCGGCTCGGCGCAGGCGCGCTACAATGATCTGACCAAGGATGTCGATCCGCGCCTCGCGGGCCTCATCGCCTGGACGAACGCCGATCGCACCTTCGGCGTGTCGGCGTCGATCGCCTGGTCCGACTATGGAACGGACGAGCTTGGCAACAACACGGTGCGCTGGGCGCAGGCGCCGTTCCGCAGCGTCGATGGCGTGACCTGTCTTTCGGGTTCCGATTTCGTCGCCAATCCCTCGGACGGCTGCATCGAGGTCGCCGAAGCCTTTCACCCGCGCATTCCGCGCTATGGCCTCGTCCACCACGACCGCTCGCGTCTCGGCGCGACGGCGTCGATCCAGTTCGAGCCGAGTGAGAACACCAGCATTTCGATCGACGGCCTCTATTCGAAGTTCAAGGAAACGCGCGACGAATATTGGGGCGAAGTGTTGCTGCGCAGCAACGAGCGCTCGATCGACCTGTCGAACTACACGATCGATGCGAATAACAATCTGATCGCGGCCGACCTCGACAATGTCTATGTCCGCACCGAACGTTATTCGCGCCAGAGCGAGACCGAATTCTACCAGATCTCGGGCCGGCTGGAACAAAGGCTGACCGATACGCTGGGGGTGAACCTGCTCGCGGGCTTCTCCAAGTCGCAGGCCGATATTCCGGTCGAAACGACGCTCGCCTTCGACGATCGCGATGCGACCGGATACCGTTTCGACTACTCCAACATGAAATATCCGGTGCTCAGCTTCGGTCCCGGGATCGAGGACCCGGCGGCGTTCGAGCTTGCCGAATTCCGCGATCGCCCCTCGTACCAGACGAACAAGTTCAAGACCCTCGCCGCCGACTTCGACTGGGACGTCGCCGACCGGTTCAAGCTGCTCGCGGGCGGCTTCTATCGTCAGTTCGATTTCGACACCGTCCAGTTCAGCCGCGACAGCACCTATTGCGCGGCCTTCACTTGCGCGCCGGGTACCAACGGCCTGCCGGTGACATCGGACATTGCCGAAATCTTCAACCTCGGCGATGCGGGCCAGCCTGACGGCAACACCAACGCGTGGGTCGTTCCCGACCTCGACGCGGGCACCGCACTGATCGACCTTTATGGTCGTCCTGCCGTGCTTCAGGAGGGGCAGCAGCGCGCGGTCACCGAAAAGACCTATGGCGGCTGGTTCATGACCGAATTCGAAACCGACCTGCTCGGCATGCGCCTGACCGGCAACGCCGGGGTGCGCTACGTCAAGACCGACCAGTCGTCGTCGGGATTCACCGGGGGCTCGTTCGTTACCGTCAAACGCAGCTATGACGACTGGCTGCCGTCGTTCAACGTGAATCTCCACCCGACCGAGACCATCATCCTGCGCGGAGCGATCGCGAAGGTGATGACGCGCCCGACACTGGGCACGCTGTCGCCCAGCGCGTCGGTCGATCAATTCAACTTCCGCGTCACGACGGGCAATCCCTTTATCGAACCATATCGGGCAACGACCTTCGATCTCGCGGCCGAATGGTATTTCGCGCCGGGCGCCCTTGCGTCGGTCGCGCTGTTCGCGAAGGATATCGAGAGCTTCCCGCTCGGGACCTCTACCCAGGGCACTTTCGCATCGAGCCCCGTGCCGTTGCCGCCGCTCACGCCCGGAACGCCGGCATATATTGCGGTTGTTGACGGCGCCGATCCCAACCGGGAATTCGAATATCGAACGACCGGTAACGGGCCGGGGGCCAATTTGAAGGGCGTGGAACTGTCGTTGCAGCTGCCCTTCTCGGTCTTCTCGGACTCGCTGCGCCACTTCGGCGTGCTCGGCAACGCGACCTTCGTGAAGAGCGATGTCGATTACACCGTCCCCGGTCCGCTGGCCTATGATCCGACTGACAACCGGCTCGAAGCGCAACCCGCGGACACCTATACCCAGCCGCTGCTCGGGCTCGCCAAGCGTGCGTGGAACGCCACCGTCTATTATGACGACGGCAAATTCTCGATCCGCACCTCTGCGGCGTGGCGCAGCGGCTACAACGACAGCACCAGCGGCAACAACAATATCTTCGAAGGCTATGGCAGCTCGTTCAACGTCGATGCCTCGATCCGCTATCAGGTGACCGAGCAGCTCGAACTGTCGATCGAGGGCACCAATCTGACCGACGATTATCGCTATCGCTTCAACGATATTTTCGCCGAGCGCAATTACGAGAACAACCACTACGGCCGCACCTTCCTGTTCGGGGCGCGGTTCAAGATCTGACGCGAAGGGTTCGTCCCGGTGGGGCCCGGTTCCGTCTTCAGGGAACCGGGCCTTTCTTTTTTCAGGAGAAAGAGGTGACCGATCGCCGCGACATGCTCAAGCTGGCCGGAGCCGGGCTGCTGGGGACAGGTTTCTCGGGCTTCGGTGCCCCCGCCGCCTTGGCAAGGGCACCGGCAGCGCCGGCTCGCTCCGGCCCCGCGCCGGCGGGGGCGAAGGGCTTCGACGGCCAGCGCAAGGCCGACCTCGGCGACGGGCGCTTCCTCAATCCGATCATGGCGGGCGACCATCCCGATCCGTCGATCCTGAAGGATGGCGCCGACTATTATATGACCTTTTCGACCTTCGACAGCTATCCGGGTCTGGTCATCTGGCATTCGCGCGACCTGGTGAACTGGCGCCCGATCGGCCCCGCGCTACGCAAGAATATCGGGTCGGTATGGGCACCCGAACTGTGCAAGCACGGGGGCCGCTTCTATCTCTACATTCCGACCAAGGGCCCGAACACGAGCTGGGTGATCTGGGCCGACCGGATCGAGGGTCCGTGGAGCGAACCGATCGACCTGAAGCTGCCCGACCATATCGACCCCGGCCATGCGGTCGGCGAGGACGGCTCGCGCTGGCTGTTCCTGTCGGGCGGCGACAGGGTAAGGCTCTCGGACGATGGCCTCGAACGCATCGGCGAGCCCGAGCATGTCTATGATCCGTGGCGCTATCCTTCCGACTGGGTTGTCGAAGGCTTCGCGCCCGAAGGGCCGAAGATCACGCGGCGCGGCGATTATTATTACATGATCACCGCGGTCGGCGGCACGGCGGGGCCGCCAACGGGCCATATGGTGATCGCGGCGCGGTCGAAATCGATCCACGGTCCATGGGAAAATTGCCCCGCCAATCCGCTCGTCCGCACCAGATCGGCGGTGGAAAAATGGTGGTCGCGCGGCCATGCGACGCTCGTCGAAGGACCGGCGGGCGACTGGTGGAGCGTCTATCACGGCTATGAGAATGGTTACTGGACGCTCGGGCGGCAGGCTTTGCTCGATCCCGTAGAATGGACCGATGACGGCTGGCTGCGCATGAAAGGCGGCGACCTGTCGCGGCCGATCGCGAAACCGAAAGGCGGCACGGTCGCAGGGCCGCACGGCATGGCGCTGTCGGACGATTTCGCGGGCCTCGCGCTCGGCGCGAAATGGAATTTCTTCAAGCCGGCGCCGGACGAAGCCGGTCGCGCGCACGTCGAGGATGGGGCGCTCATTCTGAAAGCGCGCGGCACGGCGCCGGTCGATTCCTCGCCGCTGCTGCTGATCGCCGGCGACCAGGCGTACCGGTTCGAATGCGATATCGAGATCGCGCCGGGCGGCACGGCAGGGCTCATCCTCTTCTACGACGAAAAGCTTTATTGCGGGCTCGGCTTCGATGGCGCGCGGTTCGTCACCCACCAATATGGCATCGAACGCGCACGGCCCGCCAACCCGCATGGGACGCGGATGCGGATGCGTGTCACCAACGACCGCCATATCGTCACCTATGACACCAGCGGCGACGGCGGAAAGACATGGGTTCGCTTCGACCGCGGCATGGAGGTGTCGGGATATCACCATAATGTGCGCGGCGGCTTCCTGATGCTGCGCCCCGGCCTCTATTCGGCGGGGCAGGGCGAGGCGCGCTTCCGCAACTTCACCTTCAGGGCGCTCGATTAAAGCGTCACACCCGACTTCCAGATCGCGATATCGCGCTCCTCATTGGCTTCGGCCTTCGTCGCTCCGCCCGAGGCGGTGGCGGCGATGAGGTCGAGCAGCGCGCCCGACGCAGCATCGAAACCTGCGACGAGCACCTGTCCCGCATCGAAGTCGATCCACCCCGCCTTGCGCTGCGCCAGCGCGCTGTTGGAGGCGATCTTGAGCGTCGGCGCCGGAAAGCCGAGCGGCGTGCCGCGGCCGGTGGTGAACAGGATAATCGTCGCGCCCGCCGCGGTCAGCGCGGTCGAAGAGACGGCATCATTGCCCGGCGCCTCGAGCAAGGTCAGGCCGGGCAGCATGGCTTCGCCGCCATAGCGCCGGACATCGACGAGCGGCACCTTGCCGCCCTTCTGCACCGCGCCGAGCGATTTTTCCTCGAGAGTCGTGATCCCGCCCGCGACATTGCCCGGCGAGGGATTCTCGCTCACCGGTTCGCCGTGGCGAACGAAATAATTCTTGAAATCGCGAACGAGCGCGACGGTGTCGTCGAACACGTCGCGCGATACCGCGCGGTCCATCAGCAGCTGCTCGGCGCCGAAAATTTCGGGTATTTCGGTCAGCACCACCTTGCCGCCTGCCGCCGCCACGGCATCGGCCATGCGCCCGACGAGCGGGTTGGCGGTGAGGCCCGAGAGGCCGTCGGAGCCACCGCATTTGACGCCGAGCACCAGCTTTGCGAGCGGCACCTCGCTGCGCGGCTGGTCGGCGCACCGCTGGGCCAGCTCGTCGACCAGCGCGAGGCAGGCGGCTTCGTCATCCTCGACCGCCTGCGCCGACAGGGTCCGAATATGCGCGCGGCGCTCGTCCGGGATCAGGTCGAGCAGCGCGCCGAGCTGGTTGCTTTCGCATCCGAGCCCGACGATCAACACCCCGCCGGCATTGGGATGCTGCGCGAGCGCCGCGAGTAGCGCGCGCGTGTGACCGAGATCGTCGCCAAGCTGCGAACAGCCGAAGGGGTGTTTGAAAGCGTGGACGCCATCGACGCGTCCCGCATGGCGTTCGCCGGCGATTCTTGCAACGCGCGCGGCGAGGTTGCCGACGCAGCCGACGGTCGGCAGGATCCAGATTTCGTTGCGCGTCCCGACGCGTCCGTCGGATCGGACATAGCCGCGAAAAGTCCACGCCGGCGGGGCCTCGGGCTTCGTGTCGGATGCGCCCGGGACATAGCGATAGTCGCCCTCGCTGGTGAGCGCGGTCGCCAGATTGTGGCTGTGGACATGCTCGCCGGGAGCGATGTCGGCGGTCGCGATGCCGATCGGAAAGCCATATTTGATCACCGCCGCGCCGCGCGCGATCGGCGCGAGCGCGATCTTGTGCCCGCGTCCAACCGCGGCCGCGGCCCGAAGGCGGCCGTCGGCGGACAGGATGCTTCCCGCCGCGATGTCGGCAATCGCGGTCGCGACATTGTCGGCGCCATGGACCCGCACCGCCTCGATTCCATTCTCGCCGGTCATCGCCGCTCAGCGTCCGGCGCGGTGAAGAGATTTGTCATACATCCGATATTCGCTTGCCTTTGACACCGGTGTCTCTTACACCTCATCGCGTGAGAGGGAAATGAGAAAGATGCTGGCGACAAGCGATCAAGAGAATGTGGCGCGTGCCCTGATCGACGCGCGTGCGGGAAAGACACCGCTTACCATCTATCCCGGCGCGATGCCGCAGACGATGGCAGAGGCCTATGCGATCCAGGATCGTGCGATCGCGTTCGACGGCCGCCGCATCGGCGGATGGAAGGTCGGGCGAATCGCCCCCGAACTTGTCGATCGCTATGGCGGCAACCGCCTGACCGGCCCCATCTTCGCCGATGAAATCGTCGATGGCGTTGCCCACCGGCCGGAGATGCCGGTCTATGCTGCCGGCTTTGCCGCGGCCGAGGCCGAGGTGCTGCTCTGCTTCGGCGACGTCGGTACGCGCGCCTATGATATCGACAGTGTGCGCGGCTGCATCGCCGACGTCCGCACGGGAATCGAAATCGCGAGTTCGCCCTTTCCCGAGATCAATCGCCACGGTCCCGCGGTCACCGCGTCGGACTATGGCAACAACAAGGGGCTGGTCCTCGGCCCGCCGATCGCCGATTGGCAGAACGCCGACCTCATCCGCATGCCCGTGGCAATGTCCATCGACGGCGCGCCGGTCGGCGCCGCGACGATGGAAGCGATGCTCGACGGCCCCTTCGGCTCGGCGCTGTTCCTGATCGAAATCCTGCGCGCGCGCGGCATAGCTATTCCACCCGGAACATGGGTGTCCGCCGGTGCGATCACCGGTATTCATGAAATCAGGCCGGGCCAGCGTGCCGAAGCAATCTTCGACGGAAAAATCCGCGTCGGCTGCTCGATCAAAGGCTATTAAGCCAACAACAGGAGAGGATTATGGCACAGGCATTCGCGGACGGAGGGACGGCGGCGCCGGTGCCTCGGTCGGGGCGCTACCGCTGGCTGATCGTCGCGGTGCTGTTCGCCGCTACCACGGTCAATTATATCGACCGCACCATGCTCGGCCTGCTCGCGCCGACGCTCGGCGACGAGCTGAAGTGGACCGAGAACGACTATGGCAACATCGTCACCGCCTTCCAGTTCGCCTATGCGCTGGGCTTCCTGCTCATGGGCTGGCTGATCGACCGCTTCGGTCCCAAGATCGGCTACGGAATCGCCATTGCGATCTGGACGATCGGCCATGTCGCGCATGGTTTCGCCTCGTCGGTCGTCTCCTTCATGCTCGCGCGCGTCATCCTCGGCGTCGGCGAGGCGGGGCATTTTCCGTCGGTCGTCCGCGCGTCGAGCGAATGGTTCCCGCAAAAGGAACGCTCCTACGCGATCGGCTGGGTCAACAGCGCGACGACGATCGGCGTTATCCTCACCGCGCCGACGGTCGCCTTGTGCATGCGCGTGCTGGGCTTCGACTGGCGCGAAACCTTCATCTACACCGGCGCTTTCGGCCTCCTGCTCCTGCTCCTCTGGCTCTGGCTCTACAGCAACCCGCGCGAAAGCGGGAAGGTCAGCGAGGCCGAGCTCGCGTGGATCGAACATGATCCGCCCGAAAAGATCGAGCGCATCGGCTGGAGCAAGATCGTCACCAAGCGCGAGGCCTGGGCCTTTGCGATCGCCAAATTCCTGACCGACCCGGTGTGGTTCCTGATGCTCTTCTGGCTGCCCAAATATTTCAGCACCACCTATGACGTCGACTTGAAGATCGTGCTGCTGCCAATGATCATCATGTATCTGCTCTCCGACGTCGGCAGCATCTTCGGCGGCTGGGTGTCGTCGAAGCTGATCCAGTCGGGCCACAGCGTCAATTTCGCGCGCAAGGTCACGATGATTGGCGCGGGCCTTTGCGTGCTGCCCCTGCTGTTCGTCACGGGCCTTGCCAATATGTGGCTCGCGGTCGTGCTGATCGGCATCGCGCTCGCCGGGCACCAGGCCTTTTCGTCGACGATCCTGTCGATCCCGCCCGACATGTTCCCCAAACGCGCGGTCGGCTCGGTGATCGGGCTCGGCGGCTTCATGGGCGGGGTCGGCGGCATGATCATGGCGAAGTCGACCGGGCTCGTGCTCGACGCGACGGGGGGCAATTACACGGTCATCTTCGCGGCCTGCACGACCGTCTATTTCCTCGCGGTGCTCGCGGTCCATATCCTGAGCCCGCGCCTCGAGCCGGTCAGCGTGGAAAGCGGAAAATAGCTCCATGCCGCGCCCGCTGCGCCTCTCCCCCGACCGCCTCTTTCCGTCCGATCCGGCGCAGCGCGACATCGCGCGCCGGCTCTATGCGGAGGTCGCGAATCTCCCGATCGTCAGCCCGCACGGGCACACCGACCCGAGCTGGTTCGCGGGCAACGCGCCTTTCGGCAATGCGGCGGAGCTGCTGCTCCACCCCGACCATTATGTGTTCCGGATGCTCTATTCGCAGGGCATATCCCTCGACGCGCTCGGCATCCGCGACGGGCAAGCCGATCCGCGTGAAAGCTGGCGGCTGTTCGCCTGGAACTACCATCTCTTCCGCGGCACGCCGAGCCGCATGTGGATGGACTGGGTGTTCGCCGAGGCCTTCGGCTTCGACGTGCAATTTTCGGCCGAGACGTCGGACCTCTATTACGACCGGATCACCGAGGCGCTGGCGACCGACGCCTTCCGCCCGCGCGCGCTGTTCGACCGCTTCGGGATCGAGGTGATCGCGACGACCGAAAGCCCGCTCGACACGCTCGAACATCATGCCGTCATCCGCGCCGCCAACGCCAGCGGCGAATGGGCGGGCCGTGTCATCACCGCCTATCGCCCCGACCCCGTGGTCGATCCCGAGTTCGAGGGCTTTCAGGGCAACCTCCAGCGCTTCTCCGACCTCTCGGGCGAGGATGCGTTCAGCTATGCGGGCTATCTCGCCGCGCACCGCAATCGCCGCGCCTTCTTCGCCGAAATGGGCGCGACCTCGACCGATCACGGCCATCCGACCGCGGCGACCGCCAACCTGTCCGAGGCCGAGGCCGAGGCGCTGTTCGCGCGCGTCACCGGCGCCGATGTCAGCGCCGCCGATGCCGAGCTGTTCCGCGCGCATATGCTGACGGTAATGGCGGGGATGAGCCTTGATGACGGTCTCGTCATGCAGATCCACCCCGGCGCGTTCCGCAATCACAATCCGTGGTTGTTCGCGAACTATGGCCGCGACAAGGGCGCCGATATTCCGATGGCGACCGACTATGTCCACGCGCTGCGTCCGCTCCTCGGCAAATATGGCAACGAAGCCGCGCTGACGATCATCCTCTTCACCCTCGACGAGACGAGCTACGCGAGAGAGTTGGCGCCGCTTGCGGGTCATTATCCGGCGCTGAAGCTCGGCCCGGCGTGGTGGTTCCACGACAGCCCCGAAGGGATGCGCCGCTTCAGGAACCAGATGACCGAGACCGCAGGCTTCTACAACACGGTCGGCTTCAACGACGACACCCGCGCCTTCCTGTCGATCCCGGCGCGCCACGATGTCGCGCGGCGTATCGATTGCGGCTTCCTCGCGCAGCTCGTTGCCGAGCACAGACTCGAGGAATGGGAGGCGGCGGAGCTCGCGGCCGACCTCAGCTACAATCTCGCGAAGGCGGCGTACAAGCTGTGAGGCTCGGCCCCGATACGGCACTCCCGGCGTCGGTGCAGGCGCCGGACTACGACCGCGCCGTCCAGGCGGCCGGCATCGTCCATATCGGCATCGGCGCCTTTCACCGCGCGCATCAGGCGGTCTACACCGACGACGCGATGAACGCGGGCGATCGCGACTGGGGCATCATCGGCGTGTCGCTCCGCTCGGGCGGCGTCGCGGCGCAGCTGAACCCGCAAGGCGGGCTCTACACCGTCGCGACGCGTCGCGCGGCCGGGACGCGGCTGCGCGTGGTCGGTGCGGTGCGACATGTGCTCGTCGCGGCCGACGACGCGCAGGCGGTCATCGACGCCATCGCCGCGCCGACGACGCATATCGTGAGCTTCACGGTTACCGAGAAGGGTTATCTCCGCGGCGCCGATGGCACGCTCGATCTCGCCGCCGCGCGTGGTGCGCCGAGCCTCTATCGCTTTGTCGGCGCCGGACTTGCCGCGCGCAAGGCAGCGGGGCTTGGCGGGCTGACGCTGCTCAGCTGCGACAATCTCGCCGGCAATGGCGCGGCGCTGAAGGCGCTGATGCGCCAGTATCTCGCCGCCGAATATTCCGATGTGCTTGGGTGGTTCGACAGCGAATGCCGCGCTCCCTCGACGATGATCGACCGCATCGTCCCCGCGACGACCGACGCCGACCGTGCCGCCATCGAGGCCACTCTCGGTGCGCGCGACGACGGGGCGGTGGTCACCGAAGGCTTCAGCCAGTGGGTGATCGAGGATGATTTCGCCGGCCCGCGCCCGCGCTGGGAAAATGTCGGGGCCGAACTTGTCGCGGACGTCGCCCCCTATGAGACCGCCAAGCTCAGGATGCTCAACGGCGCGCATTCGGCACTTGCCTATATCGGGCTTGGAAAGGGGCATGACTATGTCCATCAGGCGATCGCCGACGCCGATGTTCGTCCGGTGATCGAGCGGCTGATGCGCGCCGAGGCCGCGCCGACGATCGCGGCGGCGCCGGGACAGGACCTCGCTGCCTATGCCGATGCGCTGCTCGACCGCTTCGCCAATCCCGCGCTGAACCATCGGCTGGTCCAGATCGCGATGGACGGCAGTCAGAAGATCCCGCAGCGCTGGCTCGAGACGCTGGCGTGGCATCAGCAACGCGGGGCGCGGTGCTCCTCGCTCGAATCCGCGATCGCGGCATGGATCGCCTTCCTGCGCAGCGATCACCCGATCGACGATCCGCTCGCCGACAAGCTACGCGAAGCGGCGGCGGGTCCGGATACGATGGCAAAACTGTTCGGCGAAGATGGTCTGATCGCGTCGGAGTGGCGGCCGGCCTAGGTCGGAACCAGCAGCCCCCGGCTCTCGCGCACCTCGGTGTCGAGCCAGTCGATGAACGCCCTTATCCGCGGCTGCGGCGCGACGTCGCGGTGGAGCGCGAGCCAGAAGGCACGCGCGACCGTCTGTTCGCCCCGCACGCGCACCAGCGCCGGATCGCCGCTCGCAAGGAAGCAGGGCAGCACGCCGACCCCCGCTCCGCCCGCGATCATCCGCCGCTGCGCGAGGATCGACGACGAGCGCACCGTCGCGCGAAGCCCCGGCTCGATCTCGCCCAGATAGTCGAGTTCGGGGGCGTAGAGGATGTCGGGCATATAGCCGATCACCGGGATACCGGTGCGCGACAGCGGCGCGGCGGCGACCGCTTGGTGCCAGTCGGGGCGGTCGGCGGGCGCGTAGATGCCGAGGCTGTAATCGGACAGTTTGCGCGTGATCAGCGGGCCCTTGCGCGGGCGCGCGAGCAGCACCGCCATATCGGCCTCGCGCCGCGACGGATTGAGGAAACCCGACGAGGCGACCAGGTCGATCTCGAGCTCCGGGTGCGCCGCCACGAAACCCGCGAGGCGCGGCGCGATGAAGCTGTTGCCGAAGCCTTCGGACACGCTGACGCGGAGCTGCCCCGACAGCGCCGACCCGCCTTCGGAAGCCTTGTGGATGCGCGCCGCCGCTGCGGCCATCGCTTCGGCGTGCGGAACGAGCGCCCGGCCTGCCGCAGTCAGAACGAAACCCGTCGTCGCGCGTTCGAAGAGCGTCTGCTGGAGCGCGGTTTCGAGCGTGCTGATCTGGCGGCTCACCGTCGTTGCGTCGACGTGGAGCGCCGCCCCGGCGCGCGCAAGCGAGCCGTGGCGTGCGACGAACAGGAAATATTGCAGCTTGTCCCAGTCCATAAGCTGCAAATATGCAGTATCGGACTGCAAGTCTATCCCTTGCCATCGGCCGCCGGTTGGGCTGTTGCATCGGCAAGATTTTACGGGAGACTCGGACATGCGACAGATCGACCATCACATCGTCGGCGGTGCCGGCGGCAGCGCCCGCCAGGGCGACGTCTTCGACCCGAACAATGGCGGCGTGCAGGCGCAGGTCGCGCTCGGCGACCGTGTGCTGCTCGACCGCGCCGTCGCTGCCGCCAAGGCCGCGCAGCCTGCCTGGGCCGCCACCAATCCGCAGCGCCGCGCGCGCGTGATGTTCGAATTCAAGCGCCTCGTCGAAGCGAATATGAACCAGCTCGCCGAAATGCTCTCGTCCGAACATGGCAAGGTGATCGCCGATTCAAAGGGCGACATCCAGCGCGGCCTCGAAGTCATCGAATTCTGCTGCGGCATCCCGCATGTGCTGAAGGGCGAATATACGCAGGGCGCCGGCCCCGGCATCGACGTCTATTCGATGCGCCAGCCGATCGGCATCGGCGCCGGCATCACCCCGTTCAACTTCCCGGCGATGATCCCGCTGTGGATGGGCGGCGTCGCGACCGCGACGGGCAACGCCTTCATTTTGAAGCCCAGCGAGCGCGACCCGTCGGTGCCGGTGCGGCTGTCGGAACTGTTTCTTGAGGCAGGTATGCCCGAGGGCATTTTCCAGACCGTCCACGGCGACAAGGAAATGGTCGACGCGATCCTCGACCATCCCGACATCGGCGCGGTCAGCTTTGTCGGCTCGTCGGACATCGCGCATGATGTCTACAACCGCGGCGTCGCGAACGGCAAGCGCGTGCAGGCGATGGGCGGCGCGAAGAACCACGGCATCGTCATGCCCGACGCCGATCTCGATCAGGTCGTGAACGACCTCACCGGCGCCGCCTTCGGCTCGGCGGGCGAACGCTGCATGGCGCTGCCCGTCGTCGTCCCCGTGGGCGAGGACACGGCCAACCGCCTGCGCGAAAAGCTGATCCCGGCGATCGAGGCGCTGCGCGTCGGCGTGTCGACCGATGCCGAGGCGCATTACGGCCCCGTGGTGACAGAGGCGCACAAGGAAAAGGTCGAAGGCTGGATCGCCAAATGCGCCGACGAAGGCGCCGAGCTCGTCGTCGACGGCCGCGGCTTCACCTTGCAGGGCCACGAAAAGGGCTTTTTCGTCGGCCCGACCCTGTTCGACCACGTCACCCCCGACATGGAAAGCTACAAGGAAGAAATCTTCGGCCCCGTGCTCCAGATCGTCCGCGCCCCCGATTTCGAAACCGCGCTCGAACTGCCCAGCAAGCACCAATATGGCAACGGGGTCGCGATCTTCACGCGCAACGGCCACGCCGCGCGCGAGTTTGCCGCGCGCGTGCAGGTCGGCATGGTCGGGATCAACGTGCCGATCCCGGTGCCGGTCGCCTATCACAGCTTCGGCGGCTGGAAGCGCTCGGCGTTCGGCGACACCAACCAGCATGGCATGGAAGGCGTGAAATTCTGGACCAAGGTCAAGACGATCACCCAGCGCTGGCCCGACGGGGTGGGTGGGGCTGGCGACGCCGGCAACGCTTTCGTCATCCCGACGATGGGCTGACGGGCTCACCGGGCGCGCCAGTGAAACCAGTGCGCCCGGTCGAACATTTCTCCCACGAAGGAGAATGACGATGATGCGATGGACAATGCCTGCGGCGCTTTTGCTGCTTGCCGCGTGCAGCGGCGGTCAGGACGACGAATCGGGCCCCGAAGCCAGCTCGAATGTCGGCCCGCTGCAAAAGGCCGAGCGTCCGGCGCCCGCCGAAACGCCCGAGGCGGACGCCGAGGTCAAGGCGCCGGCAACGGCCGAAGCCGGCGACAAGGTCGACGGCAAGACAATCCCGCCCGCGATCCGTGGCCGCTGGGCGCTCAAGGCCGCCGATTGCGCCGCACGACGGGGCACCGACCTGACCGCGCTGACGATCGACGCGACCAATCTGCGCTTCTTCGAATCGCACGGCGAACTCGCGCGCGTTCAGGCAAGCGACACGGGCAGCATCGTCGCCGATTACAAGTTCAGCGGCGAGGGCGAGGAATGGGATCGCCGGATGCAACTCGACCTCGCCGACGGCGGCAAGACGCTCGTGCGCCGCGATTCGGGTGAGGGTGCCGCCGCGGACGCGATGCGCTATACGCGCTGCGCCGGATAATATTTTCGAAAGGGAGATTTACGATGGACTTTCGCCTGCTCGCAATCGCCGCCGTCCTGCCCCTCGCCGCCTGTACGCAGGAGCGGCCCCCCGTCGAATCGGCCCCGCCGCCGCCCGAAGCCGAAATGACGTGCAAGGTGGAAGCGGTGCAATCCTATGTCGGGCAGACCGCGACCCCCGAGCTCGGCGGTACGATTCTCAAGGCATCGGGTGCCCGCACGCTTCGCTGGGGCCCGCCGCGCTCGGCGATGACGATGGACTATCGTCAGGACCGCGTGAACATCATGTACGACGACGCTTACAAGATCACGCAGGTCACTTGTGGCTGATTCCAGCCGGCGCAATCATAGCTCGGCCTCCCCGTTCGAACCCGTCTATGCCTACAGCCGCGCGGTTCGGGTGGGCAGCCGCATCGACGTCGCCGGCTGCGCGCCGATCGAGCCCGATGGAAGCTCGACTCCCGGCGATGCGGGGGTACAGGCGGCGCGTTGCCTGACGATCATCGGCGAGGCGCTCGAAGCGCTCGGCGGCAGCTTCGTCGATGTCGTCCGCACGCGCATGTATATCACCGACGCGGCCGACGCCGACCTCGTCGGCCGCGCCCACGGCGCGGTGTTCGGCGATATCCGCCCGGCGGCGACGATGCTCGTCATCCCGGCGCTGATCCGCCCCGAGTGGAAAGTCGAAATCGAAGCGGAGGCGATTCTAGAGAAATGACCATGACCGACCAGTTCCAGCTTACCGATGACCAGCTCGCCATCCAGGACATGGCGCGCAAATTCACCGCCGACCGCATCACGCCCTTCGCGGCCGAATGGGACGAAAAAAATCATTATCCCGTCGACGTATGGAAGGCGGCGGGCGAGCTGGGTTTCGGCGCGATTTATGTCGCCGAGGAATCGGGCGGCATCGGGCTTGGCCGGATGGAGGCGGCGCTGATCATGGAGGCGATGGCCTATGGCTGCCCCGCGACCAGCGCCTATATCTCGATCCACAATATGGCGACCTGGATGATCGACCGCTTCGGCGGCGCGGAGATCAAGGCGCGCTTCCTGCCCGAGCTTGTCAGCATGGAGAAGATCGCGAGCTATTGCCTCACCGAACCCGGCTCGGGGTCCGACGCCGCGGCGCTCAAGGCGTCGGCAAAACGCGACGGCGACCATTATGTGCTCAACGGCACCAAACAGTTCATCTCGGGCGCGGGCTACAACGACATCTATGTCTGCATGGTCCGTACGTCCGAAGAAAAGTCCAAGGGAATCAGCTGCCTCGTCGTCGAAAAGGACACGCCGGGCCTCAGCTTCGGCGCGCCCGAGAAAAAGCTCGGCTGGAACGCTTCCCCCACCGCGCAGGTGATCTTCGAGGATTGCCGCGTGCCGGTCGAAAATCTCGTCGGCGCCGAGGGCGACGGCTTCCGCTTCGCGATGGCGGGGCTCGACGGCGGCCGTCTCAATATCGGCGCCTGCTCGCTGGGCGGCGCGCAGCGCTGCCTCGACGAGGCAATCGCTTACACCAAGGACCGCCAGCAGTTCGGGCAGCCGATCGCCGATTTCCAGAACACCCAGTTCATGCTCGCCGACATGGCGACCGACCTCGAAGCCGCGCGCGCTCTGCTCTACATGGCCGCAGCAAAGGTCACCGCGAACGCCCCCGACAAGTCGCGCTTTTCGGCGATGGCGAAACGGCTCGCGACCGACAGCGGCAGCAAGATCGTCAACGACGCGCTGCAACTGTTCGGCGGCTACGGCTATCTGAAAGATTATCCGATCGAGCGTTTCTGGCGCGACCTGCGCGTCCATTCGATCCTCGAAGGCACCAACCAGGTGATGCGGATGATCGTCGGAAGGGACCTGCTGCGCCAATGACGGACGATGTTTTGATTTCGACCGACGTCCGCGTCGGGCACATTGCGCTCAACCGCCCCAAGGCGATCCACGCGCTCAACCTCGCCATGTGCGAAGCGATGATCGACGCGCTGCTGAAGTGGCAGGGCAACGCTGCGGTCGAGGCGGTGATCATCGATCATAGCGAAGGCCGCGGCTTCTGCGCTGGCGGCGACATCCGCATGCTTGCGGAGAGCGGCGCGAAGGACGGGAAGGAAGCACGCCTGTTCTTCCACACCGAATACCGCCTCAACCACCTGCTCTTCACTTACCCCAAGCCGGTCGTCGCCTTCATGGACGGCATCACCATGGGCGGCGGGGTCGGCATTTCGCAACCGGCGAAATATCGCGTCGCGACCGAACATACGCGCTTCGCGATGCCCGAGACGGGGATCGGTCTGTTCCCCGACGTCGGCGGCGGCTGGTACCTGCCGCGCCTCGAAGGCCGCGTCGGCGCCTATCTCGCGCTCACCGGCGCGCGGCTCGACGGGGCGGAGTGCTTGGCGCTCGGCCTCGCCACCCATTACCTCCCGTCCGAAAAGCTCGCCGAGGCGAAGGCGCGCATCGCGGTCGATCCGACCCGTATCGGCGGCATCCTGGGCGAATTGTCGGTTACCGCGCCGCCCGCCGCGATCACCCAGCATATCGAACGGATCAACCGCCTGTTCGCGAGCGACACCTATGAGGAGATCCTCGCCGCGCTCGAAGCCGACGGCGGCGAATGGGCCGAAAAGGAGCTCGCGACGCTGCGCACCAAAAGCCCGCAGACGTGCAAGGTCGCGCTCCGCCAGCTCAAGGAGGGCGGCGAGATGCACGACTTCGCCGAGCAGATGCGCCAGGAATATGCGATCGGCAGCCGCGTCGTTCAGATGCACGATTTCATCGAAGGCGTCCGCGCCCTGATTATCGACAAGGACAACAGCCCGAAATGGGATCCGGCCAAACCCGAAGCGGTGACCGAAGACTGGATCGACGCGATCTTCGCGCCGCTGCCCGAGAATGAGAAATGGACCCCTCTAACCTGAACTTTACCGCCCATCCTTCGTCACCCCGGACTTGATCCGGGGCCCATAGCCTCGCTGCGAGATGGATGCCGGATCAAGTCCGGCATGACGATAATCCGGAGATTGCCGAATGACCTACGAAACCCTTCTCGTCGAAACGCGCGGCGCCGTCACGCTCGTGACGCTCAACCGCCCACAGGCGCTGAACGCGCTCAATTCGGGCGTTCTCGACGACCTGATCGCCGCCTTCGCCGCCTTCGAGGCCGACCCCGGCCAGCGCTGCGCCGTCCTCACCGGCGCGGGCGACAAGGCGTTCGCCGCGGGCGCCGACATCAAGGAAATGGCCGACAAGCCCGCGTCCGATTTCTACCTTGAGGATTTTTTCTCGAAATGGACGAGCGACTTCGTGAAAAAGGTCCGCAAGCCGTGGATCGCCGCGGTGAACGGCTTCGCGCTCGGCGGCGGCTGCGAACTTGCGATGATGGCCGATTTCATCATCGCATCGGACAAGGCGAAATTCGGCCAGCCCGAAATCAAGCTTGGCGTCGCGCCTGGCATGGGTGGGTCGCAGCGGCTGACGCGCGCGGTCGGCAAGGCGAAGGCGATGGAAATGTGCCTGACCGGCCGGATGATGGATGCCGCGGAGGCCGAACGCTCAGGCCTCGTCGCGCGCGTCGTCGAACATGCGACGCTGGTCGACGAAGCGGTCAAGACCGCGACGACGATTGCGTCGATGCCGCCGATGGCCGCGATGGTGAACAAGGATATGGTCAACGCCGCGTTCGAAACCACACTCGACCAGGGCCTCATCTACGAACGCCGCCTGTTCCAGATCCTCGCCGCGACCGAGGACAAGGCCGAAGGCATGGCTGCCTTCATCGAGAAGCGCGAAGGCGTTTGGAAGGGACGGTGACATGAAAATCGCTTTTATCGGACTCGGCAATATGGGCGGCGGGATGGCCGCGAACCTCGCGAAGGCAGGGCATGAGGTCCGCGCCTTCGACCTCAGCGAAGAGGCGTTCGCGCGCGCCGTCGAAGCGGGCTGTTCGCGCGCTGCCTCCGCTGCGGAAGCCGTCACCGGCGCCGAAGCCGTTGTCACGATGCTCCCCGCGGGCAAGCATGTCGCGTCGGTCTATGAAGCCGACGTCTTCCCGCACGCCGCCGACGGCACCCTCCTGCTCGATTGCTCAACAATTGATGTCGCGACGGCGCGGAGTAATATCGAAGCCGCCGCTAACGCGGGCCTCGTCGCCGTCGACGCGCCCGTGTCGGGCGGCATCGCCGCCGCCAATGCCGGCACGCTGACGTTCATGGTCGGCGGCACCGACGAGGGCTTCGCGCGCGCCGAACCGATCCTTGCGAAAATGGGCAAGGCGGTGATCCACGCCGGCGACGCGGGCGCGGGGCAGGCGGCGAAGATCTGCAACAACATGCTGCTCGGCGCCTCGATGGTCGCGACGTGCGAGACGCTCGCGCTCGCGCAGAAACTCGGGCTCGACCCGCAGAAATTTTTCGACATCGCCAGCGTGTCGTCGGGGCAATGCTGGTCGCTGACCAGCTACGCGCCGCTCCCCGGCGTCGGCCCGACGACGCCTGCCGACAATGATTACAAGGGCGGCTTCGCCGCGGCGCTGATGCTCAAGGATCTCCGCCTCGCGATGGAAGCGGCGGCGAGCGTCGATGCCGACGTCCCGATGGGATCGAAGGCACGCGAACTCTACGAAGCCTTTGTCGAGGCCGACAAGGACGGCCGCGACTTTTCGGCGATCATCAAGACGTTGCAGGGCTAACGCCCTCATCCAACGGGGATCGGGTTCAGTAAAAGTCCGCCGTCTCGCCGCCATCGCTGCGTTCGGTGCGATGCACCTGCGTCGGGGCCTTGCGCTCGCCGGTCCTGACCTCGATCCGGTCCCCGAAGCGCCGCACCTCGGCGGGCGACAGGATGCGCGCCCGCGCAATCCCGACCGCCGTCGCCTTCGGCGCCGCCACCGGGGCCGATGCCGGCACGCTGCCGGAAAGCAGGAGGACGGCGAGGAGGGACATGGCGTTCATATTCTGCCGTAACGGCGGGTGTTGCCACCGCTTTAACCCTGAATCGCAAGTTTCCGGTTGCACCTGTGGCGGTCGCGAAGCAAAAGAAAGGCCGCCTGCCCCGCGCTGGGACAGACGGCCTGCTTTTCGTAAGCGGACGGGGCTTAGAAGCCCGACTTCGCTTCCGCTTTCTCTTTCAGCAACGGCGCGATTTCGAAACCATGTTTCTCGAGCGCCGCGACGATCTTGTCGGTGCCTTCCAGCCCCGCCCAGAACATCGGGCCGCCACGATAGACCGGCCAGCCATAGCCATAGATCCACACGACATCGATGTCGCTCGCGCGCTGCGCCTTGCCTTCGGCGAGGATCAGCGCGCCTTCGTTGACCATCGGATAGAGGGTGCGCTCGATGATCTCCTGATCGGTGATCTCGCGCTTCTCGACCCCCGCCTTTTGGCGGAATTCCTCGATGATCTCGGCAACGCGCGGGCTTTCGCTCGGCGTGCGCTTTTCGTCATAGTCGTAAAAGCCCGCCTGCTTCTTCTGGCCCCAGCGGCCTTCGGCGGCGAGCGCATCGCGGATGCTTTCGATGCGGTTGGGGTCGCGGTGCCAGCCGATGTCGACGCCGGCAAGGTCGCTCATCTGGAACGGCCCCATCGGCATCCCGAACTCGACATGCACCTTGTCGACCTGCGCCGGCGTCGCGCCTTCGAGCAGCAGCTTCATCGCCTCCATCTGGCGCGGCTTGAGCATCCGGTTGCCGATAAAGCCGTCGCACACGCCCGCGACCACGGCGACCTTGCCGATCTTTTTGCCGATCGCCATCGCCGTCGCCAGCGCATCGGGTGCGGTCTTGTCGCCGCGCACGACCTCGAGCAGCTTCATGACGTTGGCGGGTGAGAAGAAGTGCATGCCCAGCACGTCGCCGGGACGGCTCGTCGCGGTCGCGATTTCGTCGATGTCGAGATAGGAGGTGTTCGACGCGAGGATCGCGCCGGGCTTCGCGATCTTGTCGAGCTTGCCGAAAATGTCCTTCTTGACGTCCATATTCTCATAGACCGCCTCGATGATGAGGTCGCAGTCGGCCAGCGCGTCGAGGCTGAGCGACGGGGTAATCAGCCCCATCATCGCATCGACCTGCTCGGGCTTGAAACGGCCCTTGGCCGCCGACGCATCGTAATTCTTGCGCACGACGCCCAGCCCGCGGTCGAGCGCGTCCTGCTGCATTTCGACGATCGTGCACGGGATGCCCTTTTGCAGGAAGTTCATCATGATGCCGCCGCCCATCGTGCCGGCGCCGATGATGCCGACCTTCTTGATCTCGCGCAGCTGCGTATCCTTCGGCAGGCCGTCGATCTTCGCCGCCTGGCGCTCGGCGAAGAAGATGTGGCGCTGCGCCGCCGACTGGCTGCCGAACATCAGCTTCATGAACTGCTCGCGCTCGAACGCGAGGCCTTCCTCGAACGGCAGGCGCGTCGCGGCCTCGACGCACGCCAGGTTGGCGTAAGGCGCCTCGAACCCGCGCCAACGCTTGGCGTTGGCGGCCTTCAGCTTTTCGATCACCGCGACGTCGCCGAACACCGGGCGCTCGCGCGTCGGGCGCGGGCCGTCGGCGATCTTGGCGCGCGCAAAGGCAATAGCGTCCTGGGCCAGGCTGTCCTCGCCCGCGAGTTCGTCGACAAGGCCGAGCTCTTTCGCCTTGGCGGCGGGCAGCGGGTCGCCGGTCGAGGTCATCGTCGCCGCGGCTTCGACCCCGACGACGCGCGGCAGCCGCTGGGTACCGCCCGCGCCGGGCAGCAGGCCGAGCTTCACTTCGGGCACGCCAAGCTTCGCCGAAGGAACGGCGATGCGGTAATGACAGACGAGCGCGGTTTCCAGACCGCCGCCGAGCGCCGTGCCGTGGATCGCCGCGACGACCGGCTTCGACGCCGCTTCGATGCTGTTCAGCACCGCGTTGAAATCGGGGCCGCGCGGCGGCTTGCCGAATTCGCTGATGTCGGCGCCCGCGATGAAGGTCGCGCCGGCGCAGCGCAGCACGATCGCCTGCACGCTATCGTCGGCGAGCGCGGCGCCAAAATTATCTTCGAGTCCCTGACGGACGTGCCAGCTCAGCGCGTTCACGGGAGGGTTGTTGACGATGATGACGGCGATTTCGCCATCCTTTTCCATCGTGACGGAAACGGGGGTTTCTTCGGTCATGGGAGAACTCCTTGGGTCTGGATGTCAGTCATCAATCGCGGCGTGGACCAATGTCTTGACCTCGCGCCGCACGGGATAGGTGGAGGAGGGCATGAGCTGGGTCATGAAGACCATGCAGATTTCCTCGACCGGATCGACGAAGAAGCCGGTCGAAAACATGCCGCCCCAGTAAAAGTCGCCGACCGAGCCGGGGATACCCGCGCGCGCCGGATCGAGCGTGACGGCAAAGCCGAGCCCGAAACCTACGCCCGCATTTTCATCTTCGCTGAAAATACCGACGCTATGCTGCGTCAAATCGCCGCCGCCGGGAAGGTGGTTCGCGGTCATCAGGTCGAGCGTCTTGCGGCTGATAATCCGCGTATCGCCCAGCTTGCCGCCGCCGAGCAGCATCAGGCAGAAACGGTGATAATCGTGGAGCGTCGAGGCGAGCCCGCCGCCGCCCGAATGAAAGCTCCTGTCTTTCGCCCAGCGGCTGCGCGCGCCTTCGTCAAAGCCCTGCATCTTGTCTTTCGGGTGGAAAGCATAGGCGTCGGCGAGCCGGTGCTGCTGGTCGGCGGGCACCTTGAACCCGGTATCGACCATGCCGAGCGGGCCAAAGATGCGCTCCTGCAACACCTCTGCGAACGGCTTGCCCTCGATCCGCTCGATCACCGCGCCGAGCACGTCGGTCGCCATCGAATAATTCCAGTGCGCGCCCGGATCGAACTGCAGCGGGATTTTCGCGAGGTCGGCGATGAAGCTGTCCATCGAATAATCGGCGTCGAAATCGTCGATCCGCGCCTTGCGATACGCGGCATCGACCGGGGTGCGCTCCTGGAAACCATAGGTCAGCCCCGACGTATGGCGCAGCAGGTCGACCATGCGGATCGGTTGTGCCGGCGGCCGCGTCAGGAACGGGACATTGCCGCCGCCCGCAACGAACACGCCGGTTTCCTTGAACTCGGGGCAATATTTGACCAGCGGATCGGACAGCGCCACCTTGCCCTCCTCGACCAGCATCATGAAGGCGATGCTGGTGATCGGCTTGGTCATGCTCGCGATGCGGAAGATGGCATCGTCTTTCAGCGCCTCGCCCGGCCGCGCGTCGCCGATGACGGACTGGTGCGCGATCTCGCCGCGCCGCGACACGAGCGTCGCCGCGTGCGGCAGCCGGCCGGCGCCGACATATTTGGCGGCGAGAAAGGCGGGGATGCGGTCCAGCCGCGTCGTGTCGAATCCATGTGTCATGCGTGGCTGCCTATCAGTGCGAGGTCTGGCCAAGCAACTGGCGCGTCACCGGATGCGAACTGGTCAGCCCGCCGTCGACCGCGATCGCCTGCCCGTTGACGTAACTCGCCTGATCGCTCGCGAGGAACAGCGCGACATTGGCAAGCTCCTCGGGCTGCGCCGCGCGGCGGAGCGGGTTCAATTGGCCCAACTTGTGCGTGACTTCCTTCGCCTTGGCATAATCGAAGGTCGGCTTGGTCATTCCCGTTTCGGTCAGGCCGGGGCAGACGGCGTTGACGCGCACGCCGCTCGTCGACAGCTGCTGCGCCGCGACCTTGGCAAGGTTGATCACCCCTGCCTTCGACGCCGAATAGGCGCCCGGACCCGCACCCGAATTTATCCCCGCGACGCTCGCGGTCAGCACGATCGCGCCGCCGCGGCCCTGGTCGACCATCGCCTTGCCCGCATGTTTCACCATCAGCGCGGGGCCGATCAGGTTGACGCGCAGCGTCTCGGCCCAGGCATCGGGATCGAAATCGAAGATGCCGCCCATGTCGCCGATGATCCCGGCGTTGGCGAAGGCGACGTCGAGCGCGCCATAAGTGTCTTTCGCGGTCGCAACGAGCGACGCCACATCGGCTTCGACGCCGGCGTCGATTTCGAGCCCGACGGCCTCGCCCCCCGCGTCCTTCACCATTTGCGCCGTCTCGTGCACCGCCGCGCTCTTGTCGCCGATGACGAGCTTCGCGCCCTCGGCGGCGAAGCGCAACGCGCTCGCGCGGCCGATACCCGAACCGGCACCCGTGATGATCGCAACCTTGCCGTCCAACGCGCCCATCATGCGCCTCCCGAAATCGTGGCCCCGCCATCGCACACGATGGTCTGGCCGGTGGTGAATGCCCCCGCCTTGCTGGCGAGGAAGACCGCGGCGCCCGCGATCTCGTGCGGTTCGCCGATGCGCTTCAGCGTCGAGGCGGCGGTCGAGCGTTTGAGATTTTCGGGATTTTCCCACAAGGCGCGTGCCATGTCGGTGCGCACCAGCCCCGGCGCGATGCAGTTGACGCGCACGCCCTTGGGGCCGAATTCGACCGAGAAGTTGCGCGCGACCTGCATGTCGGCGGCCTTCGAAATCCCGTAAGCGCCGATGATCGGCGATCCTTTCAGCCCGCCGATCGAGCTGATGATCGTGATCGACCCTTCGCCGCGTTCGAGCATTTCGGGCGCGACCATCGTGATCAGCCAGTGGTTGGACAGGATATTATTGTCCATGATCTTGCGGAACTGGTCGTCGGTGATGCCAAGGCCGGGGCCATAATAGGGGTTCGACGCCGCGTTGCAGACGAGCGCAGTGATCTTGCCGAACGCGGCGCGCGTCTCGTTCACCAGATTCTGGAGGTCGTCCTTCGACGAGATGTTGGCGGCGACCGAAATCGCGGTGCCTTCGCCGAACCGCGCATTGATCTCCGCCGCTGTCGCATCGCACGCATCCTGCTTTCGGCTCGAAATCACGACCTTCGCGCCCTGTTCGGCCATTGCCTCCGCCGTGGCCTTGCCGATGCCGCGCGACGATCCGGTGATCAGCGCGACCTGGCCGCTCATATCGAACAGGCTCATGCGCCGGCCTTCCTCGCAAAGTCCCACGCCCGCTCGGCGAGCGGACGGACGCGTTCGGACATGTCCTTGGCGTGCTGCGACGAGGCGGTGCCCTCGATCACGCGCTTCTTGATGCCCTGGATGATTCCCGCGAGGCGGAAGAAATTATAAGCGAAATACCAGTTCATGTCGGGCACGCCGTCGCGTCCGGTGGCGGCGCAATAGCGCTCGACCATCTCGTCCAATTCGGGAATCCCGAGCGCCTTGCGGTCGAGGTCCATCACCCCCGAACGCCCGCCATTCTCGGTCACCCACGCCATCGCGACATAGGTGAAATCGGCGAGCGGATCGCCCAAGGTCGACAGCTCCCAGTCGAGCACCGCGAGCACTTGCGCGCGATCCTTGGCATAGATCATGTTGTCGATGCGATAGTCGCCGTGGACGACGCTGGTGCGCGTCTGCTCGGGCAGGCTTGCCGGCAGGAACGCGATCAGCTTTTCCATCTCGTCCATCGTCTCGGTCTCGGCGAGACGGTATTGCTTGGTCCAGCGGTCGACTTGGCGCCCGAAATAATTGCCGGGCTTGCCGAAATCGGAGAGCCCCGCCGCCTCGACATCGACGCTGTGCAGCGCCGCGAGCGTGTCGATCATCGCCTCGTAAGTGGCGCGGCGATTTTCCGGCGTCGATCCCGGCATCGCGCCGTCCCAGATGGTGTGGCCATCGACCATGGACATGACGTAGAACCAGCTGCCAACCACCGAGTCATCGGTGCAAAGCCCGTATTGGCGCGCGACCGGGAAGCCCATCTTGTGGAGTCCCGCCTGCACCTTATACTCGCGGTCGACCGCGTGCGCCGACGGGAGCAGCGGACCGAACGGCTTGCGGCGCAGCACATAATTGCCCGACGCGGCCGAGATCTTGTACGTCGGGTTCGACTGGCCGCCGGCGAATTTATGCTGCGTCAGCGGGCCTTCGAACCCCTCCACATTGGCTTCCATCCACGCGGTCAGCTTCGCTTCGTCGAGGATATCGGCACCCTCGGGCGCGACGGTGCCGCTGAAAGCCTTTTGCGCGTCTAATGTCATTGGTCGAAAACGATCACCGACCGCGCGGCGTCGCCCTTTCGCATCTTGTCGAACCCCTCGTTGACCTTGGCCAGCGGGATCGTCTCGGCGACGATCGAGTCGAGGTCGAGCAGGCCGCGGAGGTAAAAATCGACGAGGCGGGGGATGTCGACCGGGAAGCGGTTGCCGCCCATGATCGCACCCTGCAATTTCTTGCCCGACAGCAGGTCCATCGCGCTGAGCCCGACCTTTTCGGACAGCGGCATCATGCCGAGGATCGTCGCGGTGCCGCCGCGGCGCAGCGACGCGACTGCAAGGTTCGCCGAAGCCGGACGCCCCACCGCTTCGATCGCATGGTCGACGCCGCCCTTGCTGATGTCGACGATCTGCTTCGCGGCATCTTCGGCGAGCGCATCGACGACATCGGTCGCGCCGAGCTTCACCGCCAGCGCGCGTTTCTCCGGCACCGGATCGGCGGCGATGATGCGGCCCGCGCCCGCGATCTTCGCGGCGTTGATCGTCGCCAAGCCGACGCCGCCGCAGCCGACCACCGCGACGGTCTCGCCCGGCGTCACCTTGCACGCGTTGAAGATCGTCCCCGCGCCGGTCGTCACCGCGCAGCCGATGACCGCGGCGCGGTCGAGCGGCATATCTGGATCGATCGCGACGCACGCATGTTCGTGGACGAGCATCGTCTCGGCAAAGGCGCTGAGGTTCAGCATCTGGTTGACGATGCTGCCGTCGGGACGCGTGATGCGCGGCGCGGAGCCGACGGCGCGGCGCGTGTCGCCGCCCATGCACAGCGACATGCGCCCGGTGACGCAGAACTCGCAGTGCCCACAAAAGGCCGAAAGGCAGGTGACGACCGCATCGCCGACCTTCACCGTGCGCACCTCGCTGCCCACCGCCTCGACGATGCCTGCGGCCTCATGGCCGGGAATGGCAGGGAGGGGGTGCGGATAGGCGCCGTCGATGAAATGCAGGTCCGAATGGCACAGCCCGCACGCGGCGGTGCGGATCCGCACCTCGTGCGGGCCGCAATCGGCAACGACGACGTCCTCGATCGACAGCGGCTTGCCCGGTTCGATCAGAATCGCGGCTTTGGTCACAATATCTCTCCGAATGCTGCTTTTAACGCGAAACCCCGATGTCGCCCGACGAGAAACCGGGGTCGCTCGCTTCGCTATGCTTGGCGAATTCGATCCGCGCGATCGCGCGTTCGTGCACTTCGTCGGGACCGTCGGCGAGCCGCAAAGTCCGTTGATGCGCATAGGCTTTGGCCAGCCCGAAATCCTCCGACACGCCGCCGCCACCATGCGCCTGGATCGCGTCGTCGATGATCTTCAGCGCCATGTTCGGCGCCTGCACCTTGATCATAGCGATTTCGGCCGCGGCCGACTTGTTGCCAACCTTGTCCATCATGTCGGCGGCCTTCAGGCACAGCAGGCGCGTCATTTCGATGTCGATGCGCGCGCGGGCGAGGCGATGCTCCCAGATGCTGTATTCGGCGACCTTGCGGCCAAAGGCGACGCGCGATTGCAGCCGCTTCGCCATCTTGGCGATCGCTTCTTCCGCCACGCCGATCGTGCGCATGCAGTGATGGATGCGGCCGGGCCCGAGGCGCCCCTGCGCGATCTCGAACCCGCGGCCCTCGCCGAGCAGCATCGCGTCCTCGGCGTTGACGCGGACGTCCTTGAGCTCGATTTCCATATGGCCGTGCGGCGCATCGTCATAACCGAAGACGGGCAGGTGGCGCAGGATGTTCACGCCGGGGGCGTCGAGCGGCATCAGCACCATCGACTGCTGCGCGTGGCGCTTGGCGGCGAAATCGGTCTTGCCCATCACGATCGCGACCTCGCAGCGCGGATCGCCCGCGCCCGACGACCACCATTTGGTGCCGTTGATCACATAGTCGTCGCCGTCGCGCTCGATGCGCGTTTCGATATTGGTCGCGTCGGACGAGGCGACGCGCGGCTCGGTCATCAGGAAGGCCGAACGGATCTCGCCGTTCATCAGGCGGCCGAGATATTTGTCCTTCTGCGCGCGCGTGCCGTAACGGTGGAACACTTCCATATTGCCGGTGTCGGGCGCCGAGCAGTTGAACACCTCGCTCGCGAAACCGACGCGGCCCATTTCCTCGGCGCAGAGCGCATATTCGAGGTTGGTGAGCCCCGGTCCCTCGAACTCGAACGTCTCGTCGACATGATGGTGCGCGGCGGACTTGGGCGGCATGAACAGGTTCCAGATGCCGGCCTCTTTCGCCTCGGCCTTCAGATCCTCGACGATCTGGATCACCTTCCAGCGATCGCCGGCCTTGTCCTGCTCGTTATAGGTCGGGACCGCGGGGCGAACCTTGCGCTCGATGAAATCGCGCACGCGGTCGCGCCAATAGACCTGCCGGTCGGTGAGATCGAAATCCATCTCCGCATCCTTCCCTTTACGTTCACGTAAACCTTTGGACCGATTCGCGGGCCTTGCCAAGTCCTGCGGTCCGAAAATTACCTCATTTGGTCAGCCAGCGTATTTTTCCTTCAGGGGTGCGCCCCGCTGGCGTCGGGTTCGGCGCGCGCGGCATCGCCCAGCAACGCCAGCCGCGCTTCATGGTCGGCGCGCGAGATCGGGAATTTTCGCATCACGATCAGCCCCATCGTCCCGATGATCAGCACCGCGAGCGCATAACCGAGCGCGAGATTGCCGAGCACGTCGCCGCCGACCTCGCCGGGCTTCGCATTTGCCGGAAAGGCCGCGAAGGACAGGATCAGCCCGGCGACGAAGATGCCGATTCCGGTCGCGCATTTCTGCATGAAGAAATAGCCGGCGAAGAACAGTCCCTCGGAGCGGCGCCCCGTCTCGCTCTGCGACGCCTCGACAACGTCGGCCATCATCGACGACGACAGGATCATCAGGATGATCGAGAAGCTGTTCGACACGAACACCAGCGCGAACATCGTCGCGACACTCGGCTTGCCGGGCAGGCCGGGAAAGACGCCCTGGATCCACGCGAAATAGATGCCGCTGTTGACGAGCAGCGCGACGGCGCCGGCGAAAATCGCCCCGTCGCGTTTGCCAAGCTTTGCCGAGAGCGGCGCGACGAGCACGAAGGCCGCGATCATCGAGGCGAACAGCAGGAAGACATAGGCGACCATCTCGCCCTGCGTGAACTGCCAGAAAAACCCGAGCAGATAATTGTTCATCGAGAAGGTGATGCCCTGATTGATGAAGCCGAACAGCGCCGCGAAGATCAGCCACAGGAAGGCCCGGTTCGACAGCGTGTCGCGCATCTCGCCGAGCACCTGCCGCAGCGTCGTTTTGGGCTTCACATCGGCGAGGTTCGACACCGCGATGCGTTTATGCTGCCCCGCTGCCGAAACGAGCACCGCGCCGGCCATCATCAGCGCCCCGGCGAGCGCATAGGGGAAATAGCCCGCAGGATCGACAAGCCCCTTGCCGCCGCCGAAGAAAACCCCATAGGCGAGCAACAGGATGAGCAGCCCACCACCCCAGCCGAACAGGAAGCGATAGCGCATCACCGCGGTGCGCTCGTCATAATCGCCGGTCAGTTCGGGGACGATCGCGACCGATGGCACTTCGCAGCATGACACCAGCGACCGGACGATGATCGCAAAGCCGATCAGCCACGCGACCGTCATCGTGTCGCTCATCGCGGGCGGGCTCCACAGCAACATCCATGCAATTGCGAGCGGGATGGGAGCGAGGTAGAGCCAGGGCAGGCGGCGCCCCCAGCAGCTGCGGGTGCGGTCGGTGAGTTCGCCGATCACCGGATCGACGAAGGCGTCGGCGATCAGCGCGACCATGATCGCGGCGCCGACGATGCCCGCATCAAGCCCGATAACCTGATTGTAGAAGAGCAGCAGGAAGGTCGAAAACCCGTTATCCTTGACGCCATAGGCGATGCTGCCAAGCCCGTGGGTGGCCTTCAGCCAGACGGGCAGGCGCTCGGGGCGCGGAACCGCGATTGTCGCCGCGCTCACGCGGAGGCTCCGGCTTTCGCCGCTTCCTCCATCGCAAGCAGGGCGTCGAACATGCCCGGCGTTTCCTTGTCCCACGCGTGGCGCTGGCCGATCGTCAGCCCGCCGTCGACGAGCAGGTGGGTGCCCGTCATGAAGCTCGACTCCTCGCTCGCGAGATAGGCGACGGCGTTGGCGATATCCTCGGGCTGGCCGCCGCGCGCGACGGGCTGCGCGTTGGCGCTCATTTGCGCGATCACTTCATTCGCCTGCGTCTTGAGCTCGCCCGGCACCTCGAGCGACGCGGTGAAGATATTGGTGTTGATGAAGCCGGGGCAGATCGCGTTCACGCGGATGCCATATCGCGCCAGATCGGTGGCCGCGACCTTCGACAGATGCAGCACCCCCGCCTTCGCCACCGCATAGGCGATCGGCGAATAGCCCGCGCCCAGCGCGGCGACGCTCGCGGTGTTGACGATGCTCGCACCCTTGCGATGCTTCATATGCGGCGCGGCGTAGCGGATGCCCATCGCAACCGACTTGAGGACGAGGTCCATCGTGCGGTCCCAGCCCTCGGGCGTGATCTCGTCGATCGGCGCGCGGTCGCCGCCCGCGGCGGCATTGTTGAACACGATATCGATCCCGCCCGCTTTCGCGGCGGCGGCGTTCATCAGCGCTTCGATGTCCGACGGTTTCGTGACGTCGCAGCGGATAAAATCGATCATGCCGTTCGACTGTTCGGCGAGGGCGCGCCCGCCCGCCTCGTCGATGTCGGCGGCGAAGACATGCGCGCCTTCGCCCGCCAGTTTGAGCACACTTGCCTTGCCGATACCCGATGCTGCGCCGGTGACGACGGCGACCTTGCCTGCGAATCGCATATCTCTGCTCCCGTTTTCTTTTGCCACTTAGCTTAGGCGCCAAAGGTGACGCGTCAACGTCGGCCTGACGGACGCTACGGCGCCGTAACGGCAGGTGCGCCCCGCCAAGTTGACGCTTGCGTAAAGCAGCCAAGCGGACGTAGGTTTGCGCGCAGAAGAGGAGCCAAAAGGATGAGCGAACTGGACGCTTTCCGCACCGAGGTGCGCGAATGGCTGGAGGCGAATTGCCCCGCCGAAATGCGCGAGCCGATCCGCGACGAGGATGACGTCTGCTGGGGCGGGCGCAAATTCAAATTCAAGAATGAAGCGCAGAAACAGTGGCTCGATGCCTGCGTGTCCAAGGGCTATACGGTGCCCGACTGGCCCAAAGCCTATGGCGGTGCCGGGCTGACCCCCGAACAGACCAAGATCCTCAAACAGGAAATGAAGCGCATCAAGGCGCGCTCGCCGCTCGACAGCTTCGGGATCTGGATGCTCGGCCCCGCGCTGCTGCAATTCGGCACCGAGGAACAGAAGGTCCAGTATCTGAATCCGATCGCGCGCGGCGAAATCCGCTGGTGCCAGGGTTATTCGGAACCCGGTTCGGGCAGCGATCTCGTGTCCTTGCAGACCTTCGGCGAGGACAGGGGCGATCACTGGGTCGTCAACGGGTCGAAAATCTGGACCAGCTACGCCGACAAGGCCGACTGGATCTTCTGCCTCGTCCGCACCGACAAGGCGAATAAATATCAGGGCATCACCTTCATGCTCTTCGACATGGAGAGCAAGGGCGTCACCACCAAGCCGATCCTCCTGATCAGCGGCAACTCGCCGTTCTGCGAAACCTTCTTCGACGATGTCGAAGTGCCCAAGACGCAATATGTCGGCGAGATCAACCGCGGCTGGGACGTCGCCAAATATCTGCTCGGCCACGAACGCGAGATGATCTCGGGCGGCGGCGCCGGCGGCGACATGGTCAGCATCGGCGGCGCCTTTGCCAAGGCGTTCGGCAAGAATGCTTCCGGAGAACTCGACGACCCGATCCTGCGCGCCGAAATGGCGGCGTTCGACGTTGACGTCTTTGCCTACAGGGCCATGGGCGAACGCTTCATGGACATGTGGAAGACCGGCCGCGCGCATCCGGCGTCGTCGAACATGATGAAATATGTCGGGACCGAGCTCAACAAGCGCCGCCACGAACTCGTCATGTCGGGCGGCGGCAGCGAGGCGCTCGAATGGGACAGCGAAGAGACCAAGGGCGGCGCGCGCGCGCGCGGCTGGCTGCGCACCAAGGCCAATTCGATCGAAGGCGGCACGAGCGAAGTCATGCTCAATGTCATCGCCAAGCGTATCCTCGACCTGCCCGGAGCCTGACCCATGCCTTTGTACCACAATGACGACCAGGCGATGCTCAAGGACAGCGTCGCGCCTTTCGTGGCCGAACAGGCGCCGGTGTCGCACTTGCGCGGGCTTCGCGACAGCGCCGACGCGACCGGCTTTTCGCGCGACCTCTGGGCGCAGTTCACCGAAATGGGCCTGCCCGGGATGCTCGTTCCCGAAGCCCACGGCGGGCTCGGCATGGGGCATATGGAGGCGGGTATCGTGCTCGAGGAAATCGGCCGCAATCTGACCCCTTCGCCTTTCCTTTCGACCGGCGTCGGCGCGGTCGCCGCGCTGGCAAAGGCGGGCGGCACACAGGCGGGGCGCTGGCTTCCGGCCATTGCGAGCGGCGAGGCAATCGTCGCGCTCGCGATCGATGAAGGCGCGAAGCACCGCCCCGACCGCATCGCGACGACGGCGACGCGCGCCGGCAACGGGTTTCGTCTGGACGGCAAGAAGAGCTTCGTCCTCCACGGCCATGTCGCCGACATGAGCATCGTCGCGGCCAAGACCGACGGCGGCATCACCCTGTTCGCGGTGCCGAAGGATGCCACGGGCGTCACCGCCGATCCGCGCCGCTTGGTGGACTCGAGTCTTGCGAGCCATGTCACGCTCGACGGCGTCGAGGTCGATGCCGACGCCGTGATCGGCGAAGTCGATGCGGGCGGCGACATCCTCGACGCGCTGCTCGCCGCCACCCGCACCGGCGCCGCCGCCGAAATGGTCGGCGTCGGGCAGGGCGCGATGGACATGACGGTCAATTACCTCAAGGAACGCAAGCAGTTCGGCAAGCTGATCGGCGAGTTCCAGGGCCTCCAGCACCGCGCCGCGCATCTCTATGGCGAGATGGAAGTCGCGCGCGCCACCGTGATGAAGGCGCAGCAACTGCTCGACGAGGGCAGCGAAGGCGCGAAGCTGATGGTCTCGGTCGCCAAGGCGAAGGCCGGCCGCGCCGCGAACCTCGCGGTGCGTGAGGGCGTCCAGATGCACGGCGGCATCGGCATGACCGACGAATATGACATCGGCCTCTATATGAAACGCGACCGCGCGCTCGCCGAATATATGGGCGACGTGCATTACCATATTGACCAGGTCGCGCGGATGAACGGCTACTGATTTTGACTAGCCCTCCCCTTCAGGGGAGGGCAGCGAGACTTGCCAGCTTGCTGGCTTAGTCGCAGCGGGTGGGGGCCATCGGCCTTGCGCCATGCCGCGAGCCCCCACCCCAACCCCTCCCCTGAAGGGGAGGGGCTTTAAGGAGCCAAGCTTATGAACCTCCAGCAAATGTTCGGCCTCGACGGCCGCATCGCGCTCGTCACCGGCGGCTCGCGCGGCATCGGCAAGATGATCGTCGAGGGCTATCTCGCCGCGGGCGCCGCGCGCGTCTACATTTCGGCGCGCAAGACCGCGCAGATCGAGGAAGCCGTGGCCGATTTCGAGACGCGCTATCCTGGCAAGGTGATCGGTCTGCCCGTCGACCTCGCGACCGTCGAGGGCTGCCGCGCGCTCGCCAAGGAACTCGAAGCGCGCGAGGAGCGACTCGACATCCTCGTCAACAATGCCGGCGCCGCGTGGGGCGAACCCTTCGAGGGCTTTCCCGAAGCGGGCTGGGACAAGGTGATGGACATCAACGTCAAATCGCCCTTCTTCCTGACGCAGGCGCTGCACGGGCTCCTCAAGGCCGGCGGCACCGCCGATCGCCCCGCGAAGGTCATCAACATCGGCTCGATCGACGGCATGCGTTTGAACCCGTGGGAAACCTACAGCTATCACGCGTCGAAGGCGGCGATCCTCTATCTGACCAAGCGCATGGCGGCGCGGCTGGTCACCGACCATATCCTCGTCACCGCGATCGCGCCGGGCGCCTTCCAGTCGGACATGAACAAGGCCGCGCGCGATCATGGCGATGCGGTGGCAAAAAGCATCCCGGTCAAGCGCATCGGCGTGCCCGAGGATATGGCCGGCGCCGCGATCTTCCTCGCGTCGAAGGCGGGCGACTATGTCGTCGGCGACACGATCACCGTCGACGGCGGGCTGGTCCACGGCGATTTGAAGACCAGCATCGACGCCTGATTCTGCGGTATCTGCCGTCCGTCACCCCGGACTTGATCCGGGGTCCACGACCGCGCCGCTGTTATGGATGCCGGATCAAGTCCGGCATGACGCGATTGACTCGTCTGCTTCGGAGGTGTATTATTCAGATAATGCACCAAGGAGCCCAGCCATGCGTTTCGCTTTTCTGATCCCCCCGATGATGCTCCTCGCCGCCTGCGGGTCGGAGGAGAAGAAGGCCGGGGAGGGCGCCGAAGTCTCGATCAATGCCGAGGGCGATGGCGGCGGCATCAAGATCCAGACCGGCAAGGATGGCGGGAAGATCCGCATCGGCGGCGATGGCGCCGCGATCAATATCGACGTCCCCGATTTCGTCGACCTGGATGTCGCGAGCGATTTCGACATCGACGGCGTGACGCTCTACCCCGGCAGTCAGGTGACCAAGGTCGATGTCAACGCCAGCGACAAGGCCGGCGCCGATCAGGCAACGGTCAAGCTCGGCTTCACCTCGCCCGCCGCGCCGACGAAGGCCGCCGACTGGATGGCGGGCGAATTCGCCAAAAAGGGCGTCAAGGTCACGCGCGCCGGCGACACGCTCGCGGGCAAGGACAAGGACGGCGCCGACTTCACGATCAAATTCGCCCCCGACGGCGCGAACGCCAAGGGCGAAGTGGTGATTACGAAGATCTGACCCTCCACGTCATTGCGACGAGCATCGCGACGAAGCGCTGGGCGCTTACCCGCTGTTCCGCAGCGCCGTCGCGATCGCGTTGATCGTCAGCTGGATGCCCTCGGCGATGCGCGGGTCGGTCTCGCCCGCGCGGTGGCGCTTCATCAACTCGATCTGGAGCAGGTTGAGCGGTTCGATATAGGGCAGCCGCAGCCGGATCGACGCTTCGAGCGCCGGGTTCCGCTCGAGCAGGCGCGTCTGGCCGGTGATCTCCAGCAGCCCGTCGTGCGCGCGGTTCCAGCCGTCCTTGATGCGGCCGAAGATCGCGGCATGGCCTTCGACATGGCTTGCGAGCCCCGCATAGCGCGACGCGATCCCCATGTCCGACTTGGCGAGCACCATCTCCATATTGCCGAGCAGCGCGGCGAAGAAGGGCCAGCTTTCCGCCATGCCGGTCAGCAGCGCCTTGTCCTCGAACGCCGCGAACGCCTCGCCCGTGCCGTACCAGCCGGGCAGCATCGTGCGCGCCTGCGCCCAGCTGAACACCCACGGGATCGCGCGCAGATCCTCGATCGCGTTCGACTTGGTGCGGCTCGACGGCCGCGACCCGATCTTCAGCGTCGCGATCTCGGCGATCGGCGTCATCGCGCGGAAGAAATCCTTGAACGCCGGCGTGTCGTAGACGAGCCCGCGATACGCCGCGAAGGCGGTGTCGGACAAAGCGTCCATCGCCTCGGCAAAGCGCGCGGCATCGGCGTCGCTCTTCGCCTCGGGCTCGAGGCTCGCGAGCAGGCTGGCCGACACCATCGCTTCCAGATTTGTCGCGGCGCCATCGATCGTGCCATATTTCGCCGCGATCACTTCGCCCTGTTCGGTGATCCGGATGCGTCCCTGCACCGTGCCGGCGGGCTGCGCGCGGATCGCGGCAAAGGCGCTGCCGCCGCCGCGCCCGACCGCGCCGCCGCGGCCGTGGAACAGCTGCATCGACGTGTCGAACTCCTCGAACACCGGGGTCAGCGCCTGCGACGCCTGGTGCAGCCCCCAGGTCGAGGTCATGTAACCGCCGTCCTTGTTCGAATCCGAATAGCCGATCATCACTTCCTGATGCCCGCGCTGCCCGACCTGCGGGCCGATTTCGGGCATCGCGAAATAGCGCGCCATGATCGCCGGCGCCTTGTCGAGGTCGGCGATCGTCTCGAACAAGGGCACGACCATCAGGTTCGACTTGCCCGCGTCGCCGCCGCTCCGCCACAGCCCCGCTTCGCGCGCGAGGACATGGACTTCGAGCAGGTCGGACAGGTCCTGCGCCATGCTGATGATCCACTGGCAGATCGCGTCGGGGCCGAGCTGCGCGCGCACATCGGCGGCGGCGTGGACGATCGCAAGCTCACCCGCGGTTTCTTCGCTCCACTCGTGCCACGGCGCCGCGAGCGGCCGGTCGCTCGCCAGTTCGGCGGTGAGCAGCGCGACCCGCGCCTCCTCGTCCAGCGCCAGATAGTCGGCGCACACGCCCGATACCGAAAGCAGCTCGGCGAGCACGCGTTCGTGCACCGCACTGTTCTGCCGCATGTCGAGCGTCGCGAGGTGGAATCCGAACACCTCGACTGCGCGGATCAACCGCCCCAGCGCGCCGATTCCCGCGAGCTGGCCCTTGCCGCTCGCCGACAGGCCGTTCGCGATGGTGACGAGGTCGCGGCGGAAATCGGCGGGGGTGGCATAGGCCTCGCCCTTAAGCGCGGCGGGGCGCGGCGGCGCCTTGCCGGTGATCGCCGCATAGGTCGCCGACAGCCGCGCATAAATGCCCGACAGCGCGCGGCGATAGGGTTCGTCGCTGCGGCTCGGCGCACCGTCGCCGCTCGCCTCGGCCAAGGCTTCGACCGCTTCGGGCACCGGCGCGAGGCTCGACGACACCGACAGCTCGGCGCCGAGCGCGTGGACCTGGTCGATATAATGGCCGATCACCGCCGCGGCGTTGCGCGCGGTCGCCATGCGCATCGTTTCGGCGGTGACAAAGGGGTTGCCGTCGCGGTCGCCGCCGATCCAGCTGCCGACGCGCAGGAAGCTCGCGGGGCGCTGCCCCAGCTCCTTTTCCCACCGCGCGTAAAGCTTGGGCACCACGGGCAGGAAGACGTCGCGCAAATAGGTCAGCGCATTGTCGATCTCGTCGGCGACGAACAATTTTTCGGTTCGCAGCGGGCGCGTCTGCCACAGGAGGACGACCTGCCGGCGGATCGCGTCCTCGATCACATCGCCTTCGGGCGTTTCGTCGAGCCCGGCATCGCGCATCCGCATCAGCTCGGCGACGCGGTTCTTGTGATCGAGCACCGACTTGCGCCGCACCTCGGTCGGGTGCGCGGTCAGTACCGGCGCGACGAGCGAGGCGCCGAGCAGCGCCGCGACCGCATCGCTGTCGATCCCGTCGGCTTTCAGCTTTTCCAGCGCCGCGGCGACCGTCGCCTCGGGCTCGGCCGCCACCCCCTGCCGGTCTTCGGCCAGGTTGGCGAGCATCGAAAACAGCATGAAACCGCGCACGAAGGCGATCGTGTCGTCGAGGCTCAGCGCGTCGAGCCCCGGGTCGATCGCCTCGGCCCCCGCGATTCCGCGATGCCGGTCGACGCTCGATGAGCGGATATATTCGGTCTGGCGGAACAATTTGTCGCCGCCATAGGCGCGAATGACGTCGCCGAGGATCCGCCCCAAATAGCGGATGTCGGGATTTTGCGAGATCTGGATAGGTGGGCCCATGGGCCCAACTTGCTGCACCTGCGAAGGTGCAGGGTCAAGCCGCGCATAGCTATGCGCGGCTTATTTCAGTTCGTCTTCACCAGCATCAACATCCCCAGATCGATCGCACGGCGGCCATCGAACGCAACACTGTTGCGCGTGTCGGTGATGAACATCAGCCGTCCCGACGCATCGCTGATGCGCGCCGACACCGCATAGCTGTGGCGCGGGTCGAGCCGGCGCTGATCGACGGTCAGCGAAAAGGCAAAGGGCACCTGCCGCCCGTCGGCGGTGAACGCCTGCTGCGCGATCGTCGTCGATGGCGCATCGGCCAGGCTGACGTCGGCTAGGGTGATTTCGACCTGCGCGGTCGGCGGCAACGCGATCCGCTCGCGATAGGTGATGCTGCCGGTGACGGTCACGGGCCGCTCGGCGGGCGTGGTTGCGCACGCGGCGAGCGAAAGGGCGGAAACCCCGAAAAAGACCGCGCGAACCATTTTAGTCTCCTTGAAACCGTCCCCAAGGGTAAAGGTTTACAGCGCGCAACCCAGAGATGGAAGACCGCAATCGACCGAACTCAGTCGTTCAGCAACGAACTGGCGCAGTCTATTTGCAGGCACTGCCTAGCGGTGCCATGATGACCGCATGAACACCCGGCTCACCTTGATTGACATGATGAAGCGAGCGCTAGCCGACGGCAACATCACGAACAATGAGTTATTCGCTGCCGCACCCGATCCTAAAGGCCTAGCAGAGCTAGAGCGTGTGGCATGGCAAAGACTCAGCCATTGGGCAGACGATGACGACATCCGTGCAAAAGACAAAGTTTATGCCGACAAGCAGCGGCGAAACATCGCCGAAGCACTGGCGGATCTGGAAGGGCTCGAGGCCGGCTACGATCCGAATGAGATTAACCGTGGTGAGCATCAAGCGACGCACGTTCTTTTAGGAAGCTTCGTGGCCGCGCTCGCACTAATTGCGATTCTCTATGCGATGTTCACACAAGGCTTCTTCATGCGTGGTGACTGATCAACGGCAGCTAAGGCTCTAAACCGTTGCTGCCAGACCGTAAACCACCCCAAAGCCCCCGTGTCCAAAGCGCCGCAGCCTAGCCTTCGAGTTCAACATCCCAATACAGCCAGTCGATCCAGCTCGTGTGGAGGTAATTGGGCGGAAACGCCCGGCCATTGTCCTGCAACTGCCAGCTCGTCGGTCGCCACGGCTGGCGATAGAGCGGCATATGCGCTTGTTGCGGGGTGCGGCCGCCTTTTTTCAGGTTGCATGGGGCGCAGGCGGTCGCGACATTTTCCCACGTCGTGCGCCCGCCCAGCCGGCGCGGCACGACATGGTCAAACGTCAGGTCCTTGCCCGACCCGCAATATTGGCACGCGAAACGGTCGCGCAGGAACAGGTTGAAGCGCGTGAACGCCGGATGCTCCGACGGTTTCACATATTGGCGCAGCGCAATGACGCTCGGGATCGGCATCGTCCGCGTCGGCGAATGAATCTCGCGCTCATAATTCTCGACGATGGTGACGCGGTCGAGAAAAACCGCCTTCACCGCGGTCTGCCAGGGCCAGAGGCTCAGCGGATAATAGCTGAGCGGCGTGTAATCGGCGTTGAGAACGAGCGCCGGACAGCTATCGGGGTGCCGGGCAAGATCGGGATGGAACATGGCTAAATAACGCTGCCCCCATTTCTTCACGGGATGGCGCGCCACTGCCTCCCGCGCGTGACACCATCATTACATGCCCGATCAGATTCTGCCGTCAAGAGGGCATCTGTCGCAAGATATGGATGATTCACTTTGACTTGGCACAGCATATGGATTCATGGGACCGAAGATGCTGACCCGCTTCGCTCCCAGCCCCACCGGCGAACTCCACCTCGGCCACGCCTATAGTGCGGTTTTGGCGCACGCCGCGGCGCGCGGGGCGGGTGGGCGCTTCCGCATTCGCATCGACGATATCGACGGCAGCCGCTCGCGCGAGGAGTTTGTCGCGGCCGCGCTTGCCGACCTTGCTTGGCTCGGCCTCGACCGGGACGGCGATCCGGTACGCCAGTCGGATCGGCTCGGCGATTATGTCGCCGCGCTCGACGATCTTCGCGCGCGCGGCCTCGTCTATCCCTGCTTTTGCACCCGCGCCGATATCGCCGCCAGCCTGTCGGCGCCGCACGGCCCGTCTGGTGCGACCTATCCCGGCACCTGCCGCAACCTTTCCGACGCCGAGCGCGCACGGCGCATGGCGGCCGAACCGCATTGCTGGCGCCTCGACATGACGCGCGCCGCGGCGCTTGCGGGCGACCTGAAATGGGAGGAGATGGAGCAGGGGCTTCGTACCGCCGCCCCCCTGGCGCACGGCGATATTGTCCTCGCGCGCAAGGACGCGCCCGCGAGCTATCATCTCGCGAGCACGCTCGACGATGCCGCGATGGGCGTGACGCATGTGATCCGCGGTGCCGACCTCATCGCCTCGACCGATATCCACCGGCTGTTGCAGGCGCTGCTCGGCCTGCCGGCGCCGGTTTACCGTCACCACGCGCTCGTCTGCGGACCCGACGGCAAAAGGCTGGCGAAGCGCGACGCCGCGGCATCGCTCAAGGGACTGCGCGATGCGGGCATCGACGGCCGCGCGCTCGCCGCCGATTTGGCGGCGGACCGGCTTCCCACTGGCTATTCGCTGCAAAATCCCTAGATAGGGTTTATGGAAATCCTGCTCGTCCTTGGCGTCGTCATCGCCGCCGGCTTCGTCCTCTTCTCGCTCGCGCGGGGCCTCTTCTATTTCTCGCAGGGGCACAAGGCCCAGATGGACGGCACGGTCCACGAGAATCAGGTGATGCAGAACAAGATGATGATGTCGCGGGTGAAGTGGCAGGCGATCACCATCATCCTGCTCGTGCTGATCGGCGTGTTTGCTGCCGGCAGCTAAATCCCGGCAATGGTAAAGCTCAACAAGATCTACACGCGCACCGGCGACGACGGCACGACGGGCCTCGTCGATGGGTCGCGCATCGCCAAGTCCGACGCGCTGATGGCGGCGATCGGCGACGTCGACGAAGCGAACAGTTGGGTCGGTCTCGCCGCCGCCGCGCTCGACCCGGCGCGCGACGAAGCCGCGATGCTGTCGCGAATCCAGAACGAGCTGTTCGACCTCGGCGCCGACCTCGCGACCCCGCCCGACATCCAGTTCGGCTTTGGCCCGCACGACATGGCGCTGCGCATCGTGCCGAGCCAGATCGCGCGGCTGGAGGACGAGATCGACGCTATGAACGCGGCGCTCGGTGCGCTCAAAAGCTTCATCCTGCCCGGCGGCACCGAATCCGCCGCGCGGCTCCACCTCGCCCGCGCGGTGGCGCGCCGCGCCGAACGTGCCGCGGTCGCGGCGGGCGAAGGGCGCAAGCTCAACCCGCTCGCGCTGGGTTACCTCAACCGCCTGTCGGACCATCTCTTCGTGCTCACCCGGCACCTCAACGCCGCGGCGGGCGGCGACATCCTCTGGAAACCCGGCGCGACGCGCTGAACCGGCGTTCCCTAAATGTTCTAGACAATTCCGCGCCCTGTAACCATAATCCGACGAACCGCGAAACCGAATCGCACCTCGGGGGATTGTCTCGACATGGCCAGCCGCACCGATGCTTCGACCCGCACCGACCCGATCGAGGCGCTGACTGGGCGCTTCGCCGCGACGCGGCGCCTCTCGCTCGATCTCGCGGGCACGCTTTCGGATGCGGATGCGAGCGCGCAGTCGATGCCCGACGCCTCGCCCGCCAAATGGCACCTCGCGCACACGACCTGGTTCTTCGAAACCTTCATCCTGCGCGACCATGTGCCGGGCTATCGTCTTTTCGACGAGCGATACCCCTATCTTTTCAACTCTTATTATGAGGCCGAAGGGCCGCGCCACGCGCGCCCGCATCGCGGTCTGCTGACGCGCCCCTCGCTCGACGAGGTGCGCGTCTGGCGCGCGCATGTCGATGCGGCGGTGCGGGACGCGCTGCCCGATCTGCCGCCCTCGGCCCTCGCGCTTGTCGAACTCGGCATCCATCACGAGCAGCAGCATCAGGAATTGCTGCTCACCGACCTGAAGCATCTCTTCGCGCAAAACCCGCTCGGTCCGGCGGCGTGGGAAACGCCGATCGCGCGTGAAGTTTCGCAGTTTTCCGCGATGAGGTGGGTGAAGGGCGCCGAGGGCATTGCGGCGGCCGGCCATGCGGGCGACGGCTTCGCCTTCGACTGCGAGGGGCCGCGCCACCATGTGCTGCTCACCCCGCACGCGCTCGCCAGCCGCCCGGTGACGAACGGCGAATGGCAGGAATTCATCGCCGACGGCGGTTATCGCACGCCCGCGCTCTGGCTCAGCGACGGCTGGGCATGGGTGCAGTCCGAAGGCATCGAGGCGCCGGCCTATTGGCGGGACGGTCAGAATTTTACCCTCGCGGGCTGGCAGGGCATCGACCCCGCCGCGCCCGTGACCCACATCAGCTTTTTCGAGGCCGACGCCTTCGCGAGCTGGGCCGGTGCGCGCCTGCCGACGGAATCTGAATGGGAAACTGCCGCCGCGTCCTTCGACCCCGACGGCGGACAGCAACTCGACGCCGCGGGACCTGCCCAACCTGCGCCGCTCGCCGATGACACGGGCCTGCAACAGATGTTCGGCAGCGTCTGGGAATGGACCGGCAGCGCCTATCGCCCCTATCCGGGCTTCCGCGCCGCCCCCGGCGCGGTGGGCGAATATAATGGCAAATTCATGAGCGGCCAGTTCGTGCTCCGCGGCGGCAGCTGCGCGACCCCGCGCGGTCACTGCCGCGCCTCCTACCGCAACTTCTTTTACCCCCACCAGCGCTGGCAATTCACCGGCGTGCGGCTCGCAAAGGATCTTTGACATGGGCGTTGTGCGCAATCTTCGTCAGGTTTCGGCCGACGACACCGGCATCGACATCGCCTTCCGCGCCGACGTCCACGCTGGCCTCTCGCAACGGCCGAAGGCGATTCCCGCGCGCTGGTTCTACGACACGACCGGCTCGGCGCTGTTCGAGGATATCACCGCGCTCCCCGAATATTATCCGACGCGCAGCGAAACCGACCTGCTGACGCGCCACGCCGCCGATATCGCATCGGCGATCGGCCCCGGCCGTGCGGTCGTCGAACTCGGTTCGGGCAGTTCGACCAAGACGCCGCTGCTCCTCGACGCGATCGACCCCGCCGCCTATGTGCCGGTCGATATTTCGGGCGATTTCCTCCGCGACAGCGCAGAGGCGCTCGCGGCGCGCTTCCCCGGACTCGCCATCTATCCGGTGGAGGCCGACTTTACCCAGCGCGTCGATTTGCCGCGCGAAATCTGCCCGCTTGCGAAGTTAGGCTTTTTCCCCGGCTCGACGATCGGCAACATGGTCGCGCGCACCGCGATCGACCTCCTGCGCAACTGGCGCAGCGCGCTCGGCGACGGGGCGCTGATGCTCATCGGCGTCGACCGGATCAAGGATATCGGCATCCTCGAACGCGCCTATGACGACCCGGCGGGGGTGACGGCTGCTTTCAATCTCAACCTCCTCGAACGGATCAACAGCGAACTCGGCGGCGATATCGCGGTGGAGAATTTCAGCCATCGCGCGGTGTGGAACGATGTCCACGCGCGTATCGAAATGCATCTCGTCGCCGCATGCGACATGGATTTCACCGTCGACGGCCACAGCTATCATTTGGCGAAGGGCGAGACGATCCACAGCGAGAACAGCCATAAATACGGGCCCCGCGACGCGAACCTGCTGCTCCGCGCCGGCGGCTGGACACCGATCGCGACCTGGGACGACGCCGACCCCGCCTTTGCCCTGATCCTGGCCGAAGCGACCGAGTTCCGCTCCGCCCCCTGACGCTCACCCTTGACGCCCCTGTCCGAAGCCGTAGGGCCACGGGCAGATTGTCAGCGAAAGGGCAGGATATGATCGTCGGCGTTATCGGGGCGGGGCAAATGGGTGCGGGCATCGCGCAGGTGTCGGCGGGCGCCGGCCACGACGTGCTCCTCTCCGACATCGACATCGCGCGCGCCAACGCGGGCAAGGCGGGCATCGCCAAGGCGCTCGGCCGTCTGGTGTCAAAAGAAAAGACGACACAGGCCGACGCCGACGCGCTGCTGGGCCGCATCACCCCCGTCGCCGACCATGCGGCCTTCGCCCCCGCCGATCTCGTGATCGAGGCGGCGACCGAGCGCGAGGAAATCAAGCGGACGATCTTCGCCAGCGTCGGCCAACATCTGTCGGCGACCGCGATCCTCGCTTCGAACACCAGTTCGATCCCGATCACGCGTCTCGCGCAGGCTGCGCCCGACCCGGCGCGCTTCATCGGCGTGCATTTCTTCAACCCGGTGCCCGTCATGGGCCTGATCGAACTGATCCGCGGTCTCGCGACGAGCGCCGATACGCTGGCAAAGGTCGAGGCCTTCGGCCGCGGGCTCGGCAAGGAAATCGTCCACGCCAACGACGCGCCGGGCTTCATCGTCAATCGCGTGCTGATGCCGATGATCAATGAAGCGGTGTTCGCGCTCGGCGAAGGCGTCGCGACGATGCAAGACATCGACACCGGCTGCCGCCTCGGCCTCAATCATCCGATGGGCCCGATCACGCTCGCCGACTTCATCGGGCTCGACACCTGCCTCGAAATCATCCGCGTGCTCTACAGCGGCACCGGCGATCCGAAATTTCGCCCGGCGCCCTTGCTCGTCCAATATGTCGATGCGGGCTGGGTCGGCAAAAAGGCGGGCCGCGGTTTCTACGACTGGAGCGGTCCCGAGCCCCTGCCCACGCGGTGAGTGGCTACGACGCCCGGACCCTTGCCTTCTATGCGGCCGAAGCGCCGGTTTATGCGGCGTCGGGCCCGACGGGCGCCGCGCGTCATCTCGATTCCTTCCTCGACCGGTTGCCCGAAAGCGCCAAGATTCTCGAACTCGGCTGCGGTGGCGGCCGCGATGCCGCGCACATGATCGCGCGCGGCTTCATGGTCGATCCGACGGATGGAGTGGCCGAGATCGCGATTCAGGCCGAGGCCCGGCTCGGCAGGCCGGTTCGTGTGATGCGCTTCGGCGAACTCGCCGTCGCCGAACGCTACGATGCCATATGGGCGTCGGCCAGCTTGCTCCATGTTCCGCGTGGCGATCTTCCCGACGTACTTGCGCGCATCCATCGCGCACTAAAGCCCGGCGGACTGCATTTCGCGAGCTACAAGGGTGGCGGACGCGAAGGGAGAGACCGTTTCGGACGCTATTTCAACTATTTTGCGCGCGAGGAACTCGAAGCCGCTTATCGTGACGCCGCACCCTGGGATGGCCTCGATCTCACGGAAGGGCTTGGCGGTGGCTATGACGGGGTGCAGGGGCCATGGGTTCAAATTATCGCGCGCCGCGCCCTATAGGGGCGGCCGACGGAGCCGAAAGGCATCGGGTGCGTTGGATATGCGAAATGTAGGGGATGAGTTGATCATGCGTAACAAGGCCTTCCTCGCTCTCGCGGCAATCTTGCTGGTCGGAACTGCATCGGCGCATGCCCAGCAAGGTGCCCCCGAAGATTCGACGATCAAGGATACGGCCAATTCGGTGACCGAGCCATTCGACGGCAAGGAGGTTCCTCCCAAGCTGCTCGAAGTGCAGGGCGATCCCTATTCGCTGGCAGGTCTCGGCAAATGCGCCGCTATCATCCGCGAAGTGCGCGAGCTCGACGAAGTGCTCGGTGCGGATGTCAACGAGCAAGTCGACAAGAGCCGCGCGAAAAAGCGCGAGGAAACCGCCGGTCGCGTCGCCGGAACGGTGGCGGGCGGCATCATTCCCTTTCGCGGGCTGATCGGCGAGGTAACCGGCGCCAATGCCGAACGGCGCCGCTACGCACTCGCCGTTTATGCGGGGACGGTGCGTCGGGGCTTTCTCAAAGGCGTCGGGCTTGAGCGTGGTTGCAAGGCGCCAGCGCGGCCTTGATCGCGCTTCTCAGAGCGGCGTGTAGACAACGCGGCAGCGCTCGGGCGCTGAGCGCGCCGCGGTGTTCCATGTCACCTCATTGCCGTTGCGCTGCAGCCGCACGCCGCTCTTGTTCTCGTAAATCTGGCCGCGGTTCGCTGGCGTTGATTTGAGCACGAGCGTCCGCCCGCCGTTGACGCGCACGATCGCGCCGTCGCCGACATAATCGACCTTGAGCCGTGTGCCCGCGTTGCATTCATAGCTGGTGCCGGTGTTGCGCGGCGGCACCGATGAACAGGCGGCAAGCGCGAGAATTGCGGCGCCCGCCGCGAAAGCAGATGTCGTCCTCATGTCGCCTTCCCCTTCAATAACCCGACCGGACGCACAGCACGTCGGCGAGATAAACCCGCCCGCTCACCGTCTCCATATGCTCGCGCGCCGATCCGTTCCAGCCGATCGAACGGCACCAGTTATCGGCCGCTTGCGCCGCGCAATTGGCGGTTGCCGAACCGCGCGTGCAGGCGAGGATGCGATAGTTGCCGGTCGAGGGCTGCGTATGGAATTCGGCAAAATTGCCGCGCGCGACCTGATCGTTGGCCGGCGGATTGGGGTTCCAGCCTCCGCCGCCGCCCGAACCTACCGGACGCATCGATTGGACCGTGATGCCGCGCAGGACATTATTGAGCATCGGCGTATCGCGATCGACCGTCCGGCAATTGCCGCGATAGCGCGTCCTCTCGCAAAGTTCCCAGCGCCCGGTCGGAACCCGGATCGAATTGACCGGCCACGCGAGGCCGAGGTTCGATTTCGCTTCGCCGATGAACACCGCCGGGCCGCGATATCCCGCATCGCGATAGATGGTCGCTTCGGGCGGCCGGGCCATTCGGTCTTCGGGAGACTGCGCGTTCGACGTGGCAAGGAACCCCGCCCCTATCGACGCTGCAGCCGCGGCAAGGATCGACAAACGACAAGCGGTTTTCATCACAGCCTCCCATTTTGCGGCGCGACCCGGGGATTCGTTATGTCCCGGAAGTTTACGTTATCCCGAGGGAGCTTGCAAATTTTCCCAGCGACCGGCGAAAGCCAACCGGCATCGCACGTTAGATCAGGGCGCCGTCTTGGGGGACGTTGCCAATTCCGCCGTTTCGGGTGTCGAGGCGGATGCCGATGCCGATGCCGATGCTTCGGGCACGGGGCGTTCGTTGGGAGGTGTCGCGAGCGGCGGCGCGATACCGAGCATCAGTCCAGCGAGCGCCGCCGACATCAGGTTCGACAGGCTGCCGGCGAGCAGCGCCTTCAGGCCGAGCTTGGCGATCATCGGGCGCTGGTTTGGGGCGAGCCCGCCGGTCACCGCCATCTGGATAGCGATCGAGCTGAAATTGGCGAATCCGCAAAGTGCAAAGGTGGCGATCGCGACGGCAGCCATCGACATGTCGCCTTGCACCTTGCCGAGGTCGATGAAGGCGACGAATTCGTTGAGCACGATCTTGCTGCCGAACAGTCCGCCGACGGTCGCGCTTTCGTCCCACGGCACGCCCATCAGCCACATCACCGGGCGAAAGATCGTGCCGATCACCGCCTGGAACGAGAGGCCTTCATAGCCGAACCAGCCGCCGATGCCGGCGAGCAGCCCGTTGGCAAGCGCGACGAGCGCGACGAAGGCAAGAACCATTGCGCCGACCGCGACGGCGAGCTTGACGCCGGTCTGCGCGCCCTGCGCCGCCGCCATGATGATGTTCGCGGGCTTTTCCTCGTCGTGGCTGGCCTCGGGCATGATCACCGGCTCGATGCCGAGATCCTTCGGATCGTCGGGCATCATGATCTTGGCCATCAATATGCCGCCGGGCGCCGACATGAAGCTTGCCGCGAGCAAATAGGGGAGCAACTGCTCGCCGATCATGCTCGCATAGGCGCCGAGGATGGTGCCCGCGACGCCCGCCATGCCGACCGTCATGATAGTGAAGAGCTGCGAAGGGGTGAGGCCGGCGAGATAGGGACGGATGACCAGCGGCGATTCGGACTGGCCGACGAAGATGTTCGCCGCGGCGCCGAGGCTTTCGACCTTGGTGATTCCGGTGACCTTCTGAATCGCGCCGCCGACCCATTTGATCACCAGCTGCATGATGCCGAGATAATAGAGGATCGAGATTAGCGAGGCGAAGAAGATGATCACGGGAAGCGCCGCGATCGCGAAGCTGTTCGCCCCCATTTCGGGCGACGCGAGCGGGCCGAAGATGAAATCGGTGCCCGCCTTGGCATAGCCCAGCAGGTTCGACACGCCGTTCGACATCGCCTGGATCACCGCGCGCCCCCATGGCGTGCCGATTACGAGCACTGCGAAACCGGCCTGGAGCAGGAAGGCGGGAACGACGATGCGCGGGCGAATCCAGCGGCGGTTCGATGAAAAAAGCACGGCAATCGCAAGCAATACGACGATTCCGAGCAGACCGATCAGGCGTTCCATGATGTCAATGCGTCCCCCGCAAGTTAATGGGCCTGAATAACGGGCTTTGGCGGCGGGGCAAGGGGCGCGCGGCCAGCCGTGCTTCTCGGACTTTCCAGCCTGCGTAAAACCGACTATCGGGCGGCATGACCGAACCGACCTCGGCGGCGCTGCCGCGCACGCTTTCACCCTCGCTCTTCCTTTTCTCGATCGTCTATGGCGGCATGGTCGTGCTCGCCGGCGTGCTCGGGAACAAGCAGGTGGCCTTGGGCGGCTGGCTCGCGGTCGAGGCGGGTATCTTCGCATTCCTGATCCTCGTTGCCCTGTCGAGCGCAGTGTCGGAACTGCACGGGCAATCGGTCGCGAACCGGCTCGTCCTTTGGGGTTTCGTCCCGCTGGTGCTGTCGATCATGCTGACCGCGCTGGTGCTCGCGCTTCCGGCGTCGCCCGAAATGCAGCCCGAACGGCTCGCCGCGTTTGACATGGTCCTCGGCCAGAGCCCGCGGCTGATGGCGGCGGGGATCGTCGCCTATGGCACCTCGCAATTTCTGAACGTTACCATCTTCAGCAAGCTCCGGGGACGCGAAGCCGCCGACACGGGCACGACCTGGCTTGCTATTCGGGGTGCGATCGCCAGCGCCCTGAGCCAGATCGTCGATACGTTGCTGTTCGTCACCATCGCCTTTTACGGCGTGTTCCCGATCGCGAACCTGATGGGCGGGCAGATGCTCGCCAAGGTGGCGCTTTCGGTGCTCGTCATTCCTTTCGTCATCACCGGGCTGGTCGCACTCGGCCGCAGCCTCGATGCGAAGAACGCCGGATGATATCGATGACCGATCCCTCGAAAATGCCCGATCTGCTCGCCAAGGCCGAAACGCTCGTCGAGGCGCTGCCCTATTTGCAGCGCTATGCGGGTCAGACCTTCGTGATCAAATATGGGGGCCATGCGATGGGCGATCCCGAGGCGCAGCGCGACTTCGCCGAGGATGTCGTGCTCTTGAAGGCCGTCGGCATCAACCCGGTTGTCGTCCATGGCGGCGGGCCGCAGATTGGCGCGATGCTGAAACAGCTCGGGATCGAATCGACGTTCGTCGGCGGCCTCCGCGTCACCGACGCCGCGACCGCCGAGGTCGCCGAGATGGTTCTTGCGGGCAAGATCAACAAGGAAATCGTCAGCTGGATCGCAGGACTCGGCGGCCGCGCGGTCGGCATTTCGGGTAAAGACGCGAACCTCGTGCTGGCCGAAAAGGTCAGCCGCACCGAGCCGGATCCCAATTCGGGGATCGAGCGCCACGTCGACCTCGGCTTCGTCGGTGAACCCGTCGCGGTCGACCCGACGATCCTTGTCAACCTGACGAACGACAATTTCATCCCTGTTGTCGCGCCTGTCGCGCTCGGCGCCGATGGCGCGACCTATAATATCAACGCCGACACGATGGCGGGCGCGATCGCGGGTGCTCTCGGCGCGAAGCGTTTCTTCCTGCTCACCGACGTCGCCGGTGTGCTCGACAAGTCTGGCGCGCTGCTCACCGACCTTGATCGCGCCGCGATCGACGGGCTGAAGGGCGACGGCACAATCACCGGCGGAATGATCCCGAAGGTGGACACCTGCGTCGCCGCGGTCGATGCGGGGGTCGAGGCGGCGGTCATCCTCGACGGGCGCATTCCGCACGCGATGCTGCTCGAAATTTTCACCGCGAGGGGTGCGGGGACGCTCATTCACCGCTAACATTGATGCCATCGACCTTTTCGGCCGGAGACCTTCCTTGTATTTCATGCTTCTCGATATTCTGTCGATCCTGCTCAACATCCTCTGGTGGATCATCATCGTCCAGGCCGTGATGTCGTGGCTGATCGCGTTCAACGTCATCAACACGCACAATGATTTCGTGGGGCAGCTCTGGCACGTCCTCGACCGGATCACCGAGCCGCTGTACCGCCCGTTCCGGCGCATCATGCCCGATTTCGGAGGCATCGACCTGACGCCGATGGTGGTGCTGATCTTGCTCATCATCATCCAGGGCCCGGTCATGGCCTATCTGTACCGGCTCGGCGTCCAGACCGGGATGGCCTGACGCATGACAGGTTCCGTACCCGCCACCAAATCGATCGACGGCAAGGCCTTCGCCGCGGGCTTGCGCGCGCGGATCGCCGACGCGGTTCCGGCGTTTCGCGCGGCGACGGGGCGAGCGCCGGGGCTTGCCGTGGTTCTTGTCGGCGACGATCCGGCGAGCGCGGTCTATGTCGGGTCGAAAGGCAAGGCGACGGTCGCGGCGGGAATGGAAAGCTTCGAGCACCGCCTGCCCGCTACCGCGACGCAGGATGAGGTCGAAGCGCTGCTCGCGGCGCTCAACGCCGACGAGGCGGTTGACGGCATCCTCCTGCAACTCCCGCTCCCCGGCCATCTCGACGAACAGGCGGCGGTTGCGACGATCGACCCCGACAAGGATGTCGACGGGCTGACCCCGGTCAGCGCGGGCCGCCTCGCGCTCGGCATAGCTGGAATGGTGCCCTGCACGCCCTACGGCTGTCTGCTGCTGCTCCAGGACCGGCTCGGCGACCTGTCGGGCAAGGACGCGATCGTCGTCGGGCGCTCGATCCTCGTCGGCAAGCCGATGGGGCAATTGCTGCTCGGCGCCAATTGCACCGTGACGATGGCGCATAGCCGCACCCGCGACCTGCCCGACCTCGTTCGCCGCGCCGATATCGTCGTCGCCGCGGTCGGCCGCGCCGAAATGGTGAAGGGCGACTGGATCAAACCCGGCGCGATCGTGATCGACGTTGGCATCAACCGTCTGCCGCCCGCGCAGGGCGAAGCCAAGGGGCGGCTCGTCGGCGACGTCGACTATGCCGCGGCGGCGGCGGTGGCCGATGCGATCACGCCGGTGCCCGGCGGCGTCGGTCCCATGACCATCGCATGCCTGCTGCGCAACACGCTGGTCGCCGCGCATCGCCGCGCGGGCCTTGCCGATCCCGAGGGTTTTTGATGCGCCAACTGCTCTTTCCCGCGCTGGCACTGATGCTTGCGGGCTGTACAGGGTCGGCCGACGATTTCCGCAACCGGCCGCTCGCCGCCAACCCCAGCGCGTTCATCGCCGCCGAGATCGGCTTCGCGAGGCTCGCGCAGGAAAAAGGGCAATGGACCGCGTTCCGCGAAACGTCGCATCCCGATGCCGTTATGTTCGTGCCCGAGCGGGTGAAGGCGCGCGACTGGCTGAAATCGCAAAAGGACCCTGCCGAGGCGGTGAAGTGGCAACCGCACGCCGTCTATGTCAGCTGCGACGGGAATAGCGGCGTTACGACCGGCGCCTGGCAAAAGGGGCCGGCGAACGGCTTTTTCACCACTGTCTGGACGCGCGATGAAAAGGGTCGGCTCAGCTGGATTCTCGACCATGGCGATGCGCTGACGACACCGCGCGAAGCACCCGACTTCATCGCATCAAAGCTCGGGGTCTGCGGTTCGCGGCCCGCCGTGCCGATCGAGGCGGGCGGCGAGGGCGAGGATATGGCCGTCGGCCTTTCCGGCGACCAGACGCTCAGCTGGACCTCGACCGTCCGCGCCGACAAGTCGCGCCGCGTCACGATCCGCCTGTGGGACGGCAAGGAAATGGCTACCGTCGTCGACGATCAGGTCGCGGCACCGAAGCGGCCATGATCGACCTTTTCATCTCGGCCTTCGTTACGTTGTTCGTCGTGATCGATCCGCCGGGCTGCGCGCCGATCTACGCCAGCCTGACCACCGGCGCCAGCGCGCAGCAGCGCCGCTCGATGGCGATCCGTGCGACGATCATCGCCGGCCTGATCCTCGTCTTTTTCGCGATGTTCGGCGAAGCCTTGCTCAGCTTCCTCCATATCGATCTCGACAGTTTCCGCATCGCGGGCGGCATCATGTTGTTCATCATCGCGATCGACATGGTGTTCGAAAAGCGCACCGAACGTCGCGAACAGCGTGCCGAGAAGGTCATGGCCACCCCCGAGATCGAGGATGTGTCGGTCTTTCCGATGGCGATGCCGATGCTCGCGGGGCCGGGGTCGATCGCCTCGGTGATGTTGCTCGTGTCGCAGAATAACGGGCTTGAGCGGGCTTTCGTCATCTTTGGCGCGCTGCTGCTCGTGCTGCTGCTGACGCTCGCGGCGCTGCTTGCGGCAGGGCCGCTGATGCGCCTCATCGGGAACAAGGGTGAGGCTGTAATCACGCGCCTGCTTGGCGTGCTGCTTGCGGCGCTCGCGGCGCAATTCGTGATCGACGGGCTGAAAGCCAGCTTCCCGAGCCTGACATAAAAGGGGCGCCGTCTCAGCGGCGCCCCTTCCTCTCCACGGGGTCGAGCCGGTTATTGCGCGGCGTTGACGTCGGCCTGCGTGACCGGCGCGATGCGGATTTCGACGCGGCGGTTGCACTGATAGTCGGCCTCGCTCTGCTCGGGCGAGCATTTGAGCTGCGATTCGCCATAGCCTAGCGTCGCCATGCGCGCGCGCTGGATGCCGCGGCCCGCCAGATAATCGGCGACCGATGCGGCGCGGCGTTCGGACAGCCCTTGGTTATAGGTATCGCTGCCGGTCGAATCGGTGTGGCCGTAAACGTCGATATAGGTGCTCGGATATTCGGCGAGCGTCGAGGCGACATTGTCGAGCGCGCTGCGGAACTGCGACTTCACCATCGCGCTGTTGAGGTCGAAGGTCACGTCGCCCGGCATGTTGAGCACAAGCTGGTCGCCCTGACGCTCGACGTCGATGCCGGTGCCCGCCGTGCGTTCGCGCAGCTTCTTTTCCTGCTGGTCCATATAATAGCCGACACCTGCGCCTGCGACCGCGCCGATGCCCGCCCCGACAATTTCCTCGGTGCGGCTGTTCTTGCCGCCGATCAGGTCGCCGAGCAGATAGCCACCTAGCGCGCCGCCGACACCGCCGATCGCGGCTTTCGATATTTTCCTTTCCCCGGTCACCGGGTCGGTGACGCAACCGGTCAGCGCGATTGCGCCGATGCTGGTCAAAATGGTGAGCTTGATTGTCCTGCTGTTCATTTGTCGCTCCCTTTATCCGGCGGATGCTGTTGGTCCTCTGCATCCCGCGCCTGTGTGCCGATAACATATGGCCGGCGATCTGGTTCCCGAAATCGACTGAATGGCGGCTGAGCAGGGCGTTCAGCCGTGCGCCATTGTGTAATGTCCCGGCTTTCGCCTATAGGGAGGATATGACCGAAGCTGACAGGGGCCGGGCGCCGCCGCGCCGTACGACCGCCCAATGACCCCTTTTCCCTGGTCGGATGTTGTGATCATCCTGATCCTCGTCCTCTTGAATGGCGTTTTCGCCATGTCCGAGCTTGCGATCGTTTCGTCGCGCGACCCGCGCCTTCAAGCGGCCGAAAAGCGCGGCAGCCGGGGCGCAAAAATCGCGCGACAGCTCGCTTCCGACCCGGGCCGCTTCCTGTCGACGGTGCAGGTCGGAATCACGCTCATCGGCGTGCTTACCGGTGCCTATTCAGGGGCGAGTCTGGGACAGCCGGTCGCCGACCGGCTCGCCGCGTGGCTGGGGCTCGAGGCCGATACCGCCGAGGCGGCAGGTTTTGCCACCGTCATCGCGCTCACCACCTATATCTCGCTGATCGCGGGCGAACTGGTGCCCAAACAATTCGCGCTTCGCGCGCCCGAGCCTATCGCGATCTTCATGGCGGTGCCGATGATCTGGCTGTCGAAGATCGCGGCCCCCCTCGTCTGGCTGCTCGACAATAGTTCGGCGCTCGTGTTCCGCCTGCTCGGCCTCAATCGCGAATCGGAAGACCGGGTGACCGCCGAGGAACTGCACCTGATCGTCGCCGAGGCCTCGAAATCGGGAGTGATCGAGGAGAGCGAGCGCGCGATCATCTCGGGCGTGGTGCGCCTCGCCGACCGGCCGGTGCGCGAAGTGATGACGCCGCGCAAGGATGTCGACTGGGTCGATATCTCGCTCGACGCGCGCGGGGTGCGCGACAAATTGCTCGAAACCCCGCACAGCCGCCTGCCGGTCGCGCGCGGGTCGGTCGACGACATCGTCGGTGTCGTCCAGGCACGCGATATCGCCGCGGCACTGTTTCAGGGCGAGACGCTCGACCTTGAGCAGTTGATGCGCCCCGCCAAGGTCATCCACGACCAGATCGACGCAATGGACGCGCTCGAAGCCTTGCGCGTTGCCGAGGTGCCGATGCTGCTCGTTCACGATGAATATGGCCATTTCGACGGGCTGGTGACTCCCGCCGACCTGCTCTCGGCGATCGCGGGCGAATTTGCGTCGGACCAGGACATCGGCAGCGAGCCTTTCGTCGTTGAACGCGACGACGGCAGCCTGCTGATCGCCGGATCGATGCCCGCCGACCAGATGGCCGAGCGGCTTGGCATCGAGCTGGGCGAGGATCGCGACTACGCGACCGCTGCGGGCCATGTTCTCGCGATCCTGAAGCATCTGCCGACCGAAGGCGAGAAGTTCACCGACAGGGGTTGGCGTTTCGAGATCATCGACATGGACGGGCGCAAGATCGACAAGCTGCTCGTCACCGAGATCAGCAAACCGAAGGACGAAGGCTCGGGGTAAGTCCGGCTCTAAGCCATAATGGACCCGCCCGGGGGACCGGGCCGTTGCTTCGGGCGCATGGAAGAAACAGCGCTGCGCGGTCGGCAGCCAGCCGCGGCCGCGTTGGCGCTGCTGCCGAACGGGCAAGGCGAGGGGATTACCGGCTTTGGGGTGGGGAAATGCGGTTCCTCTCTTTCCGTTCGTGCCGAGCGAAGTCGAGACACCCATCGACGCGACGCATAGCCCGAGGGGCATCTCGACTTCGCTCGATGCGAACGGAGTTGGGAGGCTGATATCAGCATTCGGTCGGGAAGCTGCCGCGGTGCATGATTGCAGCGCGAAGAAGAAAGGGGGCCGAAGCCCCCTTTCCCTATGATCGTCCGAACCGTCAGTTGAACGAGGGTGCCGGCGGAACCGGCGGCGGCGGCGCGTCGCTGTCGTCCTCGTGAACCTCGATGATGCCGCGACCGACGTGGCTCTTGCGATAGCCATAGAGGAAATAGAGCACGAGGCCGATGGCGCCCCATACCGGCAGAACCATCTTCGCGTCGAAGGGCAGATTCATGTAAAGGCCGAGCGTGCCGAGGACGGCGAGCGGTGCGACGACCCAGATGAGCGGCGTACGGAACGGCCGATGGCGACCCGGATCCTTGATGCGCAGGATCAGCACCGCGATCGCCACCATGAAGAAGGCGAAGAGCGTCCCCGAGTTCGAAATGTCGGCAAGCTTGCCGACGGGCAGGAAGGCGGCGAAACAAGCGACGGCAACGCCGGTGATCATCGTCACGATGTGCGGAGTCTTCCACTTCGGATGGATCGTCGCGAGCTTTTCGGGCAGCAAACCGTCGCGCGCCATCACGAAGAAGATGCGCGTCTGACCGAACAGCATGATCAGGATCACCGACGGCAGCGCCAGGAAGGCGGCAATGCCGATCGCATTGCCGATCGCGGGATAGCCGACTTGGCGCAGCACGTGCGCCAAGGCTTCACGCGAACAGACCAGGGGCTCCTGACCCATGGCGGCGAGCGAGGCGCAGCGTTCCGCGAGCGCCGTCGAACCGGGCGAGAGGATCTCGCCGGCGGCTCCGTTTACCGGCTGGGCGCCCATCGTACCGATCGCGCCGGCGGCGACGAGGAGATAGAAGATGGTGCAGATACCGAGCGAGGCGATGAGCCCGATCGGCACGTTGCGTTGCGGATTCTTGGTTTCTTCGGCGGCGGTCGAAACCGCGTCAAAGCCGACGTAAGCGAAAAAGATCGAGGCGGCCGCGCCGACCGCGCCGAGTCCCGCCGTCTGGCCGAACCAGCCATTGGGCATGAAAGGATCGAAATTCTGGCCCTTCATCATGGGCAGCGTCAGGACGATGAACAAGGTCAGCGCGGTGACCTTGATGACCACGAGAACCGCATTCACGCGGGCGCTTTCGGTCGTACCGATCATCAGCAGCCAGGTAACCAGCAACGCGATGACCAGCGCCGGCAGGTTGACTATGCCGCCCGCATAGGGCCCGACGGTCAACTCCATCGGCAAGTCAATACCTGCGTTCGCGAGCAATCCGACGAAATAGCCCGACCAGCCGACCGACACCGCCGAAGCGGCGACCGCATATTCGAGGATCAACGCCCAGCCGACCGTCCAGGCGAGCAATTCACCCATCACGGCATAGGTATAAGTATAGGCGCTACCCGAAACCGGCACCATCGAGGCCAGCTCCGAATAGCAGAGCGCCGCGACGACGCAGACGAGCCCCGCGATCACGAAGCTCCACATCATGCCCGGGCCTGCCTTTTGAGCAGCTTCGGCGGTCAGGACGAAGATGCCGGTGCCGATGATGGCGCCGATGCCCAGCATGGTGAGCTGGAAGGCACCGAGTGTTCGATGAAGCGACTTTTTCTCGGCAGTGGCCAAGATGGCGTCGAGTGATTTGACGCGGCCAAATATCATGTAGATGTCCCCTTTGGGGCCCGGTGCGGGCCCGTCTCCTGGCGGGGCAGACTAGCCGCTCTACACGTCAGCGCAACTTAATTTCAGACATGTGACACGCACTTTATCGCACGGTGAAGCGGACCCGATCGATCATCCGCCCGCCCGGGTCGACGAGCGCGAGCATATGGATGCCGGGACGCGGCAATATCTGCTGTCCCGCATCGGCATCGCCCAGCAATGTCTTGTCGAGAATCAACCGGTAGCCCGCAACGTCGCCGCTGACCGCGACCGCGAGCCGCTGGCGGTTCAATGGAATGTCGGGGTCAAGCGCATAGACACTGCCGCTGACCGGGCTGGTGATGCGTGGACGGCGCGCGACGTGGGGCGCCGCGGCCATTTCGGTTTGCGCAGTGCCGGCGAGAAAATATTCGCGGCGTGGCGGTTCGCGAGTGCCTGGAAGGGTGATCTGGCGCGCTTCGACGCCTTCGGGCATCGTCGGCGGCTTGCCGGGATGGCCGGCGTGGAGGGCGAGCATCACGTCGCGCCACACGGGAGCGGCGCCCGAGGTGCCCGAGACGGCGCGCATCGAATCGCCCTCGAGATTACCGACCCACACCGCGACGGTGAAGCGGTCGGTGAAGCCGACGCACCAATTGTCGCGCATGCCTTTCGAGGTGCCGGTCTTGGCGGCCGCCCAAAAGGGGAGGCGGAGCGCGCTGTCGGCGCCGAAGGCGTCGGCGCGGGCCGAGGCGTCGGCGAGGATGTCGCCGACGATGAAGGCGGCAGCGGGGTTGACGATCTGGCGCGCAACTTCTCGATCGTTGCGCACATCGAGGAAGTGGACTTGTGACCACTTGCCCATATTCGCTAATGTTCTGAAGGCGTTGGCTTGTTCTACGAGCGAAACTTCGGCGGAGCCCAGCGCCAGCGAGAATCCGTAATATTCGCCGTCCTCGACGAGGCCGTGGTAGCCGAGCGCCCAGAGGCGGTCGCGGAATTGCTGGACGTCGTCGATGACGAGGGCGCGGACGGCGGGGACGTTGAGCGAGCTGGCAAGTGCGTGGCGGACGCTGACCGGGCCCTTGAAGCTGTGGTCGTAGTTTTTGGGCACGTACAGTCCCGAGGCGGTGTCGAGCTGGACCGGGCTGTCGTCGAGGATCGAGGCGGCGGTGAGCCAGCCATGTTCGATCACTTGCGCATAGAGATGCGGTTTCAGCGTCGATCCCGCCTGCCGCCGGGCGTTGGCGCCGTCGACCGACGCGGCGGTCGATTTGAGGCCGACCCCGCCGACATAGGCGAGCACCTCACCGGTGGCATTGTCGAGCACGACGACCGCGCCGTCGCGGACGCGGTCGGCGCCGAGCCCGGCGAGTTGGCGGCGCAGCGCGACGATCGCCGCAGTCTGGATACGGCGGTCGATGGTGGTGGTGACGCGCTTGCCCGGCTTGTCGAGCAGGCGGACGGCGAGGTGGGGGGCGAGCGCGGGATCGAAGCGCGCGGCATGTTCGCCCGAAACGAGCGTCGCGGCGGCGGCGCGGATCGCGGCGCAATCCTTGGTTTGGGCGATGCGGCAGGCACGGCGGCCGAGCACTTCGGCGCTGGCGGCGGGGTTGGGGAGCAGGCCGGCGAAGAGCGCGGCGTCGGTGCGGGTCATTTCGGCGGGCTTCTTGCCGAACAGGCTTTGCGCGCCCGCGCCGATGCCCTGCGCCTCCCCGCGTAGCGGGAGGAGGTTGAAATAGGCCTCGAGCATTTCGTCGTGCGACCAGTTTGCCGCGAGCGCCTGTCCGGCGCGCATCTGGCGGAGCTTGGTGCGCCAGTCGCGTTTTCCCGGCTGCGCGAGGCCGGGGTCGAGGAAGGCGGCGAGCTGCATCGGCAGCGTCGAGGCGCCGCGCGAACGGTCGCCGGTCCGCCCCATCGTCAGGCGCGCGCGGATCGCGCTGGCGACCGCGAGCCAGTCGACCCCGCCGTGCGACCAGAAACGCCGGTCCTCGCTTTGCACGACGGCGGTGCGGACGGCGGGGCTGATGTCGTTGAGCGGCACCCAGGCGAGGCGGCGGCGTTCGAAATTGACGCGTTCGCTGTCGAGCAGCTGGCCGTCGCGATCGGTGAGCCAGGCTTCGCTTGGCTGCCATTCGGCGCGGACGGTGGCGTAGTCGGGCATCGCCGGTGGGCGGGTGAGAAGGTGGGCGATGGTGACGAGGATGAGCAGGGTGAGGGCGAGCCAGGCGAGAATGTCGCGCCAGCGGGATTTGCGGAGAGTCATTGATCGTGATGCCTAAACGATCCTCCCCGTGCCGAAGGCATGGGGAGGGGGACCATCCGCAGGATGGTGGAGGGGTTGCGGCGGTGGCGCCATAACCCCTCCGTCAGCGCTTCGCGCTGCCACCTCCCCATCGCTTCGCGACGGGGAGGATCTGGTTCGTCCGCAGCTCGTCATCACTGCCCGACACTCGCCACCGTCAGCGGGGCGTTCGGCCATTGGCCGCGGATCGCGGGCGAATACATCGCCTCGACGCGCGTCGGCGGCAGGGTGAAGCGGCCCGAGCCGTTCAATCGCACGACATATTCGACCGCGTGGGTGCCCGCGGGCATCCAGCCGAAATAGCCGCGCCAGCTGTCCTTGCCGCGTTCGACATAGCTTGGCTGCGCGCCCGATCCGCTCGCTTGGTCGGCGAGCATTTCGGACTGGCCGCCAAGGTTGCCGACGATCGTCGCGCCGGGGGCGATCGGGTCGTTGATCACGACCCACGTCCGGCCGGCGGCCGCGACGACCTCGATCCGTATCTTGATCACGTCGCCGCGCGTCAGCCGGTCCTTGTTCGCCGCCTTGACGATGCTGACCGAGCGCTTGATCCTGTAGCCGGCGTTGAGAGGTTCCTTGAGCGGGACCGCGGCCTTGACGCTGACGGTCGCCCATGGCGTGCCGGTGCCTTCATGCTTCAGGCTCATCGTTGCAGCGTTCAGCGCGACACGAAGCGGCGAGACGGGTTCGGTGGGAAGCGGCCAGCTTTGCGAGGCGGTGGCGCCGGCAAGGCCGATGGTAGTGACGCCGGTGATCGCGTTCGCCGGATACAGCTCGGCGAAGCGGCGGACGGTCACCGCGCCCCATGCGTTGGCGGGGGTGGTGTCCCAATGGCCGCGGCGCTGGCGCTGCGCGACGCCGACCATCAGCTTGCCCGCGTCATCTTCCCAGCCCTTGCGGCCGAGCACGGCTTCCAACGCCTTGATCGCCATTTCGTCGCCGCTGGTCATCATCCACCATGGCGCTTTCGCATCGTCGACAAGGTCGAGGCGCGTGCCTTCGTAGACGAGGCGCTTGCGCAGCTCGGCCTCGGCCGCTGTGCGCAGCGCGGGGGCACCCCGGACATTCGGCGTGCGTTCGATCGCGACGAGCCAGTCGGCGAGCGTGCCGGTCGCCATGTCGATCGGGGCGACGTCGATCGCCGACACCAGCTGCGCGCTCGACGCATTGTTGCGCGCGAGCGCCGCGAGCGCCGCGATGCGGACGGGGCGGATATCCCAGGGGCCATAGCCTTTGCGCGTTAGCCGTCCTTCGACGACCGCCTGCAACGCCTTGACCATCTTCGCTTTCGACGCCTCGGGGATCGCGAAGCCGTTTGCCGCGGTCACGCTCAGCACATAGGCGGTAAGCTCGATCGACCCTTCCATCCGCTCATTGGGCCAATAGCGGAGCAGCCCGTCACTATCGAGATAGGTCGGCATCGCGCCCGCGAGCGCCTGCCAGCCCCCGAGATCGCCGAGCGCGATCGCGCGCGAGGTCGATTGTTCGAAGCAATTATACGGATAGGCGCTCATATAATCGCGCACCCCCGACAAGGGCGGCGCGAGCGTGCCCGCGAGCGCGACGTCGACATAGCCGCCGGGCAGCGCGCCCGCCGGGATCGCGATCGGCAGCGTCGTGTTCGGGCCGACGCGGAACAGACTGGCGGCCCAGGTTTCGACCGGGATCGCGGGTTCGACCTGCTGCTGGAAGACGAGCCGGTCGCGCTGCTTGCCGCCCTTGGTGACCGCCTCGACCGTCCATTCGATCGGGCCAGTTTGTTCGGGCGCGGTCATCGACCAGCTGATCGGCACCGCGCCGCCCGCGGGGATCGTGACGGTGAGCGGCGGCGCGGTCGCGACGGCGGGCGACAGCGTCGGGGTCGCGGTGACCTCCATTGGCTTGTCGGTGCCGTTGCGCAGCGTGAAGCGCGCGTCATAGGTGTCGCCGGTGCGGACCAGTTCGGGCATGCCGGCAAAGACGCCGAGATCCTGCACGGTGCGGACGGTCGTTTCGCCGGTGCCGAAAAATTGCGATCCGTCGGTCGCGATCGCGACGAGGCGGAAGCCCGAGAGATTGTCGCTGAGCGGCACGTCGACCGTCGCGCGGCCCTTCGCATCGAGCGGGACGTTACCCTTCCACAGCAGGACCGGACGGAAATCTTCGCGGGTCAGACCCGACAGGTCACCGCCGCCGCCGCCGCCGGGTTCGAGCGCCTTGCGGCCATAATGGCGTTTGCCCACCACCTGCATCTGCGCGGTCGAGGTGAGCACGTCGAGCGTGCGTTCGCCCATCATCGCGTTCAGCACTTCCCAGCTTTCGTTGGGGGCGAGCTGGAGCAAGGCCTCGTCGACCGCGGCGAAGGCGACGTCGGCGTTCTTCGGCGCCTTGCCGCCGGGCGTCTTGACCTCGATCGCGACCTTCGCGGTTTCGCGGACCGAATATTTTTCCTTGTCGGCTTTCACCTTGACGCCGAGCTGATGGCCCTCCCAGCCGACCTTGATGCGCGCGATGCCCATGCGGTAGGCGGGCTTGGCAAGGTCGACCAGCGCGGTCGGCGGGGCGCCTTCGCTATTCTCGATTCTAAAGCCGGCCGCGCGCTTCAGCTTGCGGAACCAGCTTTCGCCGCCGGTGACGCGGCCACGCACCGCCATCACCGAGACATAGACGTCGGGGGCGTAGGTCGCGGGCAGCTTGACCTTGACGACGGGGTTGGTGCCTTTCAGCGGCACGACAAAGCTCGACAAGACGCCCTCGCGCTCGACGGTGACGAGCGCAGTCGCTTCGCGGAAGGGCATGCGGACCTGGAATTTCGCGGTGTCGCCCGCCGCATAGCGCGGCTGTTCGGCGATCACGTCCATACGATCGCCGTTGTCGCCGCCGAACCACCAGTCGTCGTCGCCCGCGAGCCAGACCGAGCGCACCGCGCGCGCTTCGTTGCCGTCGGCATCGACCGTCGTCGCAACGACCGTCACTTCGCCCGAAATGCCAGGCGCCATCGCGCAGCTCGCGCGGCCGAGCCGGTCGGTCGTCGCGCTGCACGTCGCATCGAGGCGCGTCGTACGCATCTGGTTGTCATAGGCGTAGAAGCCGCCGATCAGGCGCCGGCGCGCGGTGATGATCTCGCGATTATAGAGCGCGACCGCGACACGCTGGCCGCGGATCGGCTTGCCATCGAGGTCGAGCGCGATGAAATTGAGGCGGAGGTCGTTGTCGCGCATCAACCAGCCGTCGGTCTTAAGGCCCAGCCGAACGGCGGACGGATAGAGAGTAATGCGGCGGCTCGACGTCAGCGTCTCGCCATTCGCGTCTTCATAATCCATTTCGGCGGCCATCAGCGTCGGTTCGGTGATCGGCTGGTCGACCGTTATACTCGTCGTCGCAGTGCCGCTCGCGTCGAGCGTGAGCGGGACCGAGCGCGCGAGCGGCAGTTCGGCCGACGGCGTATCGCCGCTGTCGTCGAGCTGAACCACGCCTTCCTTCACCGGCTGGCCGTCGAAATCCCAGTCGCGATAATCTTCCGGCGGCGACCAGCTCGCGCGGAAATTGCTGCGCAGTTCGACCGGGATATTGGGGGCGGGGCCGCCCGAGAGATAGCCGACGAACAGGTTGAGCGGGACCGCAGCCGGGCGCACGAGCGCATTCTTCGGCCCGGTGATCGTCGCCTTCATCGTCGGCAGGCGATATTCGTCGACCCTGACCGACTGGTTCGTCCATATCGTCTTGTCCTCGCCATCCTTGTCTTTCGTCACGAAGACGAGTTCATAATCGCCCATCGGCGCCGAGGCGGGGACGTTCCATGTCGTCTCCCCGCTGCCGGTCGCGGCAATCGCGAAGGGCATTTCGAACTCGGTGTCGGAACCGCGGTGGACGAGGCGGAGCTTGCCCGCGAGCGCATCGGGGGTGCGAAAGCCGAGGCCGATCGGGCGGCGGAGTAGATGCTTCATATGGACGGCCTCGCCCGCTTTCACCAGCGCGCGGTCGAAGATTGTGTGGAGGATGTCCTCGCGTTCCGACCAGCCATAGGGGAGGTCGAAGTCATAGGGGCGGATGCCATCGCCCCAGTCGGTGAGGGTGAAGCTGAAATCGTCGCCCGCGCGGGCGCTGACCATCAGCGCATGGCCCTCGCTCTTGGTCGGATCGGGGGTTTCCTCGCAGCTCGAATAGGTTTCGGGCTGCGGCAAGCCGCCCGCGAAGGCGAGGCGGCCGGCCTTGTCGGCGGTGCCGCGTGCGAGCAGGCGGCCGGTGCAGCTGTCCGAGACGCGGATTTCGGCGCCCGAAACGGGAAGGCCGGTGTCGAGCGAGGTCACCCACGCGAGCGAGCCTTCGCGGCCCCATTTGAAATGCACCGCCATATTGGTGACGAGCGCGGCGGTCGCGACATAGCGCGTCGTCTTGCGGCCGAGCAGGGCGGCGCCGAGTTCGGGGCTGGCGATCTCGACGACATGGAATCCCTTTTCGGTGAGCGGGATGCCGACTACCTCGAATTCCTTGCCGCCGGCGGGGGGCGAGAGTTGCAGGTCGCGGCGTTCGCCGCCCGATGGAGCACCCGCGAACACCGATTTGGTGCCGGTGTAGTTGACCGTGACCTCTTTGCCGCTGCGGTCCTTTTCCTCGCGATAGTCGGTGTCGTCGGCGTCGTCGACGCGGCGAAGCCAGCGCGCGATCGCGGCATCGTCGTCGCTCACCCGAAGCGCGATCGCGGGCATTTTGAGGTTCGCCTGAACGAGCGCGCTTTCGACGCCGCGCACGGTGACGGGCAGCACGCCGCCTTCGCCGGCTTCGAGGATGCCGAATTCGGCGGCGAATTTGACCAAAGGCGGGGCGCGGTCGATGTGGAATTTCAGCGGGAAATTCGACTGGTTCTGCAGCTTACGGCCGCTCTGGTCGGTGACGTCGGCGGGCAGGACGAGCGTCGCGTCGACATTCTGCGGCAGCGGGCCGGTGAAGCGGACGGTGGTCAGCCAGTCGTCGTTTTTGTCATCATCGTCGATCCTCGGCGTCAGGCGCTTGCCGTCGGCGGTGTCGAGCGTCGCGGCGAGGATCGTGTCGCGCGGCACGGGTGAGGCGAAGCTCAGCACGACGTCCTTGATCGGATTGCACCCCGCCTGCGGATTGACGCGGCTGCACGACATTTTGGCGGTGAAGGCGGGGCGGACATCATAATCGAAACGCTGGTCGCGTCCCGCAGTGCGTCCGGGAACGCCAGCTTGTGAAATCCGCGCATCCCAGACGAGCGCCATCTCGCGCCCCGGTGGCAGCGGGCGGCGGCATTTGACGGGCACGATGCGGTCGAGCGCGGCGTCGCGGTCGGCGCCTACAGCGGGGAAGCGCTGCGGCAGGCCGGCGTCGGCGGTGAAGGACTGGCGCGACCAGTTGTTGTCGCCCAGCCCGGTCAGGATTTCGGTCGCGGTTTCGCGCGGCAGCACGTCGAGCGGGATTTTCTCGCCGATGCCGTCGACCGCGCAATAGCCGAAACGGCCGACCGAGGCGCGGTCGGCGGCGACGTTGGTCGCGACGAGGAAGACCTGCTCCTCCTCGATATCGCCGCCGAGACCTCCCGCGAGCACGGCGCGCGCCGAGGGGCCGCCGGTGTCGAGCGCGAAGCGGCTGTTGCCCGCGACCGCAACGCCGCGCGCGGTCTTGAGGCCGTCGCGCAGCTCGACGTGACAGGCGAGACCGCCGGGGAGCGGTTTGTCGAACTCGAGCACCCAGGTGCGCGTATCGACCCAGCGGCCCGACGAAGCGAGCTTGCAGTCGTTGGTCGCGGGCGCCGGCGCGCGGGGATCGCCGAGTGGGACCATGTCTTCGGAAAAGCGCAGCGTGAAACGGGTTATCGTGCCGTCGCCGGTGCCCGAACTGCCGGGGGTCGCGAGCGTGACCTGCGGCACCGTGTCGGCGGTGGCCGTCGCCGCCATCGCAAGCGCAAGGGGTGGGATCAGCGCCAGCTTTGCCTTGCCGCCCAGCCATGTAGCCAGCTTGCGCCATCCCCGCTGCATCGCTTCGTCTCCCCCTTTTGGCCCGGATCTTTATCCTGCTGGAAACAGGGGCAAGAGTCCACCCGTCGCCGTGCGTCGGGCACGGTTAGACGCACTTCGGAAATGGGCTGTGACCGCTGTCACCGACAGCGGCGAAATTCAGCGCGCGAGCATCGGCCCGAGCGGACGTCCGGCAAAAATATGGACGTGGAGGTGGGGGACTTCCTGATGGCTGTCGAGACCGACGTTCGCGAGCAGGCGGTAGCCCGGCGCGACGAGGCCCTGCTCGCGCGCGACCTTGCCCACCGCGCGGATAAAGCCCGCGATTTCGGCGTCGCTCCCGCGTTCGGAGAAGTCGTCCCAGCTGACATAGGGCCCTTTGGGGATCACGAGGATGTGCAAGGGCGCCTGCGGGTTGATGTCGTGGAAGGCGAGCGCATACTCGTCCTCATAAATGGTCTTCGCGGGCAGCTCGCCGCGCAGGATGCGGGCGAAGATGTTGCTGTCGTCATAAGGAAGCGTCGCGTCGATCGGCATGGGGAAAGCTCCTATTGGGGACGGCTGGCCTTTTCGGCGTGGCCCGAGGTGCCGTGGCGGCGGTCGAGCTCGGCGGCGATCATGTCCCAGCCGAGGCCGCGCGCGGCGAGCAGGATCGCGAGGTGGAAGATAAGGTCGCTCGCCTCGCCGACCAGCGCGGTATCGTCTTCGCTGACCGCGGCGATCACCGTTTCGACGGCTTCCTCGCCAAGCTTTTGCGCGATCTTGCCCCTTCCCTTCGCGGCGAGGTTCGCGACATAGGATGCGCCGGCGTCGCCCGCCGCGAGCCGGTCGTCGATAACCGCCTGCAGCCGTTCCAGCGTTTCGCCCATTGCCTTGGTCATTGCGCGATCCTTTCGGACGCGTGCGTAGCGGCGGGCGCCGCCCCCGACAAGCGACGAAGGGGGCCCCGCGAAAACTTACCGCGGCGTAAACCATATCGAAACGCCTTTTGGCTTAGTTTCCGTCGCGCCGGGGGGCGAGATCAACTTCTATTCGGACAAGGATGATGGAAATGGGCACCCGCTCCCAGGTGTTTTTGGCCCAGGTGTTTCTGGCCGCAACGGCCTCGCCGATTGCGCTCGCGGCATCGCCCGCGGCGGCGCAGACCGAGGGCGACGAGATTATCGTCACCGGATCGCGCATCGCGAAGAGCGAATTCACCAGCGCCGACCCGATCCAGATCATCGACCCCGAAACGGCGAAACTGCAGGGGCAGGTCCAGCTCGTCGACGTGCTGCGATCCACCCCGGCGGCGCAAGGGTCGATCCAGATCAATTCGGCGATCTCGAACCGGTTCGTCGCCAATGGCGGCAACGATGTGCAGACAGTGTCGCTGCGCGGGCTCGGCGCCGAGCGCACGCTGGTACTGATCAACGGCCGCCGTGCGGGGCCCGCGGGCATCCGCGGCGCGGTCGCGCCCTTCGACCTCAATGTGCTGCCGCTGTCAGTGGTGCGAGAGGTCCAGGTGCTCAAGACCGGCGCCTCGTCGATCTATGGCTCGGACGCCGTGGCGGGGGTGGTCAATATCCTGACCCGCGACGACCTCGACGGTTTCGAGGCGGGCGGTTTCTCATCGATCACCGAGCATGGCGGCGGCGAGAGCTATGGCGCGGACGCCAGCTTCGGCAAAAAGTTCGACCGGGGGCATATCTTTGCGACGGTCGATGTCTTCCGCCAGCAGAATCTGACGCGCCACGACCGCGGTTTCCTCTTTTGTTCGGAAGAATATCTGAAGCGCGAGGCCGATGGCAGCCGCGCCGATATCGTCGATTTCCGCACCGGGCATCCGGCGTGCAGCAGCACGCAGGCCAATATGATCGTCTTCAGCGATTTTTCGGGGGTCGATGAAAACGGTTTTCCGACCTTCGGCCCCGGGCTGATCGCGCCGAACGGGCAGGCGATTTTCGCGGGCCAATATGGCAATGAATATGCGGGGGTCGGCATCCCTATCAACGCCTATAATCCGATCGGGGTGTTCGGTCCCGCCGATTTCTTCGGGGTCAATTTCGACGGCCCGTCGACCGGCGCGCTCAACCAGTTCGAACCCGCCGAGCAGGATTCGGACGTATTCTCCGGCGTGCGCCGCGTCAGCGCGTTCGCCGAGGGCGCCTACGACGTCACCGACAGCATCACCGCCTATGGCGAATTCCTGTTCAGCAACCGCAAGTCGCATAACAACGGCGTCCAGCGGATCGAACTTCAGCAGTTCACCGGCGCGTCAATGCTGCCCTTTTTCCTGTGCGATCCGACGCAGTTCAACTGCGACCCGGGCGACCTCGGCGATCCGCTCAACGCCGAATTCGGCGGCAACCTCATCCTGCGCCCGCGCGTGCTTGTGAAGTCTGAAAGCCAAGCCGATGTCGATTATTATCGCGGCGTTCTCGGGCTGCGCGGCGATTTCGGGGCGGGGTGGAAATGGGATGTCCACGGCCAGCACAGCCGGTCGGACGCGAGCTATACGCAGGATGTCATCTATCAGGACGCGATCGCTTCGCAGACCTTGCGCACGCGATCGTGCGCGGGGACGACCACGGCGATTCGCGGCGCGGAGTGCATCGACATCGACTTCACCGATCCGCGCGTGCTGCGCGGCGATTTCACGCCTGCCGAACGTGTCTTCCTGATGGGCCGCGAGACGGGCCGCACCTTGTTCAAGCAGACTTCGGCCGAAGCGCTGCTCACCGGCAAGCTGTTCACCCTGCCCGCGGGATCCGTTGGCGTCGCGTTCGGCGCGAATATCCGCCGTGACGAGATCGACGACACGCCGGGCGAAGCGACGCTCGCCGGCAATGTCGCCAATTTCACGACCTCGGGTATCACCGCGGGGCATACCGTGTCGAAGGAAGTCTTCGGCGAGGTCGAAGTGCCGTTGCTCGAAGGCGTGCCTATGATCGAGCGGCTGACGCTGTCGGGCGCGGCGCGCTATACGCATGTCGAGGCGACATCGCGTACCGGCGCGCAGGACGGTTTCGGCGACACGACGTGGAAGGTCGGCGCCGACTGGGCGGTCACCGACTGGCTGCGTTTCCGCGGCACCTGGGGCACCTCTTTCCGTGCCCCCGCGCTGTTCGAATTGTTCCTGCAGGACCAGACGGGTTTCCTCGGCCAGCAGGACATCGATCCGTGCATCCAGACCGCAGCGCGGCTCGCGGCGGGCGCGATCAGCCAGCGCGTCTTCGACAATTGCGCCGCCGACGGCATCGCGCCGGACTATGCCGGCGGGATCGCCCCGGCGACGATCGTGTCGGGCGGCGGGCTTGGCCGGCTCGAGCCCGAAACCTCGACCGCGAAGACGGTGTCGGTCATCCTGACCCCCGATCTGTCGGGTGCGTTGTGGGGCGGGCTCAAGGCGCGCCTCGCCGTCGATTATTTCGACCTCAAGGTCAGGCAAGAGATTACGCTGCTCGGCGCGTCCAACATCCTCGCCGGCTGCTATGATTCGGACGATTTCACGAGCGAAGCCTTCTGCGGCCTGTTCACGCGCACCGCAGCCGGCCCCGACGCGCAGAGCGTCGCGAGCGTCACCGACCGCTATGTCAACATCAGCCGCCAGCGCAACCGCGGCGTCGACCTCTCGCTCGCGATCGATCAGGACCTCGGCAATATGGGATCGCTTGCCTTTCGCGCGCAGATGACGTGGCAGGTCGAGGACAAGGTCGAACTGTTCCCCGGCACCGAGATCGATGACAATGGCACGATCGGCAATCCGAAATGGGTCGGCGATTTCAACCTCGGCTGGACGAAGGACGCGTGGACGCTTTTCTATGGGCTCGACGTCATCGGCGCGGCATCGAACAGGAGGGACCTGCTCCGCGCGCAGGGCGGCGATGCGTGCCGCACGTCGAGCTTTCGTCCGGGCGGGCGTTTCTGCCCCGACGTCAGCGTGCCCGCGACCTTCTATCATTCGCTGTCGCTGAGCCGCGATGTGGCCGACCGTTTCCGCATCACGCTGGGGGTCGCCAACCTGTTCGACACGCCGCCGCCGCGCGTGTCGACGGTGGTGACCGCGACGCCGCCGGTGATCGGCCAGGCGCCGGCGTTCGGGACGCAGTACGACTACCTCGGGCGGCGCTTCTTCCTGGGCGTGCGCGGGAAGATTTAGAGTTCGGGCAGGTCGGCTTTTGGGGTAGGAAGCGGACATAAGCTCTCTCCCAAGGAGAGAGGCTTTACGGTCGCAACCGCTCGCTAGCGGACGTCCAAATTTGCGACGTGGATAATCGCGCCATCGAGGAGGACGGGGAACAGGGGCTGGACAAGCCCGCGCCGCTCTGGTGAAGCGCGCGGCATGGCCGAGGTCAAACTGCATCCCGACTGGCTCACCCGCATCGGCGGCGAGTTCGAGCAGCCCTATATGGCGACGCTGAGGCAATTCCTCGCCGACGAGCGCGCGAAGGGGAAGGCGATCTTTCCGCGCCCGCGCGACTGGTTCGCGGCGCTCGACGCGACGCCGCCGCAGGATGTGCGGGTCGTGATATTGGGGCAGGATCCCTATCACGGGCCGGGGCAGGCGCACGGGCTCTGCTTTTCGGTCCAGCCCGGCGTGCGCACGCCGCCGAGCCTCGTCAACATCTATAAGGAAATGCGGAGTGACCTCGGTATCGCGCCCGCTTCGCACGGTTATCTCAAACATTGGGCCGAACAGGGCGTGCTGTTGCTCAACAATTGCCTGACGGTCGAGGCGGGGATGGCGGCGTCGCATCAGGGCAAGGGGTGGGAGAAGTTCACCGACGCCGCGGTCGCCGCAGTCGCGGCCGATCCGGCGCCCAAGGTCTTCATCCTGTGGGGCAGCCACGCACAGAAAAAGGCGGCGAACGTGCCGGGTCTGGGCTCGGGAAGCCCGCACCTGATCCTGCGCGCGCCGCACCCCTCGCCGCTGTCGGCGCATAACGGCTTTTTCGGGTCGCGGCCGTTCAGTCAGGCGAACGCGTTTCTCGAAGGCCACGGGCGCGGCACGATCGACTGGCGCCTGCCGGACAATCCTGAAGCATGAACCGCGCGGCATGAGCATCCTGGCCGATCCGGCGACGCTGGCGATTCTGATCGTCGCGGTGGTGCTGCTCGGCATGGCGAAGGGCGGGCTCGCCGGGGTCGGCGCGCTGGCGACGCCGTTGGCTGCATTGGTGTTGCCGCCCGCGACCGCGGCGGCGCTGTTGCTGCCCGTGCTGATCGTGCAGGACGTGATCAGCGTCTGGTCGTTCCGCAAGACATGGGACGGCTGGATCATTGGCTGGATGCTCCCCGGCGCCGCGCTCGGCATCCTCGCGGGCTGGTATTATGCCGAACGGGTGAACGAAGCGCAGCTGATGGCGGCCTTGGGTGCGATCACGCTCGCCTTCGGCCTCTATCGCCTGTGGGTCGAGCGCGGCGGGCGGATCGTCGCCGCGTCGCAGTCGTCGGGCTGGGTCGGCAGCCTGTTCGGTTTCGCGACCGGGCTGACGAGCCAGATCGCGCACGCCGGCGGGCCGCCGTTCCAGATGTGGGTCACGCCGCGCCGCCTGCCGCACCTCGCCTTCATCGGGACGAGTTCGATCCTCTTCGCGCTGATCAACTGGATGAAGGTGCCCGCCTATCTCGCGCTCGGCGCCTTTCCGCACGAGGTGGTCGTCGCCGCGCTGCTGCTGATGCCGCTCGCGATCGTATCGACCCTTTTGACCGTGCGCTGGATGAAGCGGATGAACCCCGAACGCTTTTATGTGCTCATCTATATGCTGATGGTGCTGCTCGGCGCCAAGCTGCTGTGGGACGGGCTGGCCGGATAAGGGGCGACGGGCGCCGCGAAAGCGCGTAGGCTCGTCGCCGGCGGGCACAGGCGCCCGCCTTTTTCAAGGTATTGACCATGGCCAAGGGCCAGAAAAAATCGAACCGCGAAACCCGCAAGCCCAAGGCCGAAAAGCCGAAAAAGCCCAATGCGAGCAATCCTTCGACCAAGGTGGGGGTCGTCGCGGGGCTCGACAATATGAAGAAATAATCGCGCGCAAGGAGGCGGTCATGGTTCAGGCACGGTGGAACGGCGCGGTGATCGCCGACAGCGACGACACGGTCGTGATCGAGGGCAATCATTATTTCCCGCGCGCGGCGGTCGATGCCGCAGCCTTGTCCGATAGCGCGACGACGAGCCTGTGTCCGTGGAAAGGCATCGCGCATTATCATCATGTCACCATCGACGGACGGGTGAACGCGGACGCCGCCTGGTATTATCCCGACCCCAAGGAGGCCGCTGCCGCGATTGCGGACCGCATCGCCTTCTGGAAAGGCGTCGAGGTCGGCTGAGCCTTTCCTGCATGTCTGCCGCCATCCAGATTCTCGTCGATGCCGACGCCTGTCCGGTGAAGGACGAAATCTATCGTGTCGCGTGGCGGCACGAGGCGCAGGTGAAGGTCGTGAGCAACAGCCGGCTGCGCGTGCCCGAGCACCCGCTGGTCGAGCGGGTGGTCGTCTCGGACGGCTTCGATGCCGCCGACGACTGGATCGCCGAGACGGCGGATGCGAAGAGCGTCGTGATCACCGCCGACATCTTGCTCGCCGACCGCGCGCTCAAAGCCGGGGCGAGCGTGCTCGCGCCCAACGGCAAACCCTTTACGACGGCATCGATCGGCCCCGCGATCGCGACGCGCGCGATCATGGCCGACCTGCGCGCGGGCATGGACGGCCGGGTGGGCGGGCCGCCGCCCTTCTCGAAGGCCGATCGCTCGCAATTCCTCCAGGCGCTCGACACCGCACTCGTTCGGCTCAAGCGCGGTTAGGGGCTGATCGGTTAGGCCGAACGCCTCATCCCGTCATCCCGGCCTTCGCCGGGATGACGATTTCACCCGAAAAAACGCGCTAAAATATTTTTCAGTTTTCTTTCAGTTGCTTGAGAAATTTATTCGGCCGAGTGACGGCGATCACCGCCGGGCACGGCGCCGCGCGGCATAACTCAGGTCATCGGGAACGACCCGAGCCCAATTCGACGACTTGAACCGATCCGGAAAGGAAATGACGATGACCAGGAAGATGATTCTCGCGCCCGCGCTTGCCCTCACAGTCCTCCTGTCGGCAACCCCGGCGATGGCGCAGTCGGCGCAGCCCGCGCAGGGTGGGATGACGGTGACCTCGAACCCGATCCAGATCCTCGTCGGTCTGCTGCTCCCCGCGGTGCAGAAGGTTCGCGAAGCCGCGGCGCGCTAGGCCCGCATCCCGATTTCGTCTCCGGGCCGGCCCACCACGCCGGTCCGGAACCACAGTCCTCCCGCCCCTGCGACCCAGGCGGGAGGGCTGTGTCGTTTTCGAGTTCCGCGCCTACCTCGCGGCGCCCGCCGCCTGCATTTCGGCGATCAGGCCGTTGTCGATGTCCTTCGCGCGCTTGTAGGCGGCGCGTTCGCGAAGCCCGGCGGCATAAGCCTCGAACGCCGGGCGCGGCGCGATGGTGCCGAACTGCAGCCCCCAATCGATCTGGCTGCCGACATAGACGTCGGCGGCGCTGAAACGATCGCCCGCGACGAACGCCTTGCCCGCGACCGCGCTTTCGAGCGCGTCGAGCGCGGCGGCCAGTGATCCGAAGCCCGCCATGCGCTGTTGGTCGGTATCGGGTTCGATCCCGAAATGCTTGGCGGTGATTGCCTGCTCGACGGGGCCCGCGGTGAAGAAGAGCCAGCGATAATAATCGGCGCGGTCTGCGGGGTCGGGCGCGAGGCCCGCTTCCGGAAAGGCGTCGGCGAGATAGGCGCAGATCGCGGCGCATTCGGTGACGGCCTTGCCATTGTGTACGATCGCCGGAACCTTGCCCATCGGGTTCACCTCGAGATAGGCGGCATCCTTCATCGTCGTGCCATAATCGAGGATGCGCGGTTCGTAGGCGACGCCGACCTCTTCGAGCATCCAGCGCGCGATCTGTCCGCGCGACATCGGGTTGGTATAGAAAATCAGTTCGTCGGCCATCGCGCGTCTCCCATGCATTTCGATTCGGATGCGAACATATCAGGAACGAAATCACCGTTCCACCGGGCTTGTTTTGTCATCGTTCGGGGTTAAGGCAAAGCGATGAGCGACGAACGCATCTGGACCGCCGCCGTGCTGGTCATCGGCGACGAGATTCTCTCGGGCCGCACGCAGGACAAGAATGTGTCGCAGATCGCGACATGGCTCGACGTGCAGGGGATAAGGCTGCGCGAGGTGCGCATCGTTCCCGACGTCGAAGAGGAGATCGTCGAGGCGCTCAACGCGATCCGCGCGCGCTACGACTATGTCTTTACCACCGGCGGTATCGGCCCGACGCACGACGACATCACCGTCGATGCGGTGGCGAAGGCGCTGGGCGTCGGCGTGATCGTTCACCCCGATGCGCGCGCGATACTCGAACGCTATTACAGTGCGCGCGGCGGCGAGCTGACCGAGGCGCGGCTGCGCATGGCGCGCACCCCCGAGGGCGCCGAGCTGATCCCCAACCGCATGTCGGGCGCGCCCGGAATCCGCATCGGCAATCTGTTCGTGATGGCGGGCGTTCCGCATATCACCGCGGGCATGCTCGACGCGCTGACCGGCGAACTCGAAGGCGGCACGCCGCTCGCCGCGCACACGATCGGCGCCTGGGCGCCCGAAAGCGAGATCGCCGACCTGTTGCGCCTCGGCGAAAAGGAGCATCCAGGGGTCGCGATCGGCAGCTATCCCTTCTTTCGCGAGGGCAAGGTGGGGGCCAATTTCGTCGTCCGTTCGGTCGATGGCGCCGAGGTCGCGGCGTGCGTCGCGATGCTGACAGCGGGGTTGGAGGCGCTCGGCTATACGGTGACCGACGGCGGCATCTGATCGGCGACCTGCGCCGGGCGCGGCAGGCGGCGGAGCATCAGGATCGCGAGCAAGCCGAAGATCGCGGCGACAACGAACGCCGCGCCGGGGAAATGCACGGGTGCCTTGTCGGCGGTAAAATAGGCCATCGTCCCCGTCAGCAATAGCGGCGCGACGAGTTGCCCCAGCCCCATCGCCATCGCCGAAATCCCCTGCACCTCGCCCTGCGTTTCGGCGGTTGCGCGGCGCGACATCATCGCCATCAGCGACGGCTGCACCGGCGCCTGCAGCGCTACGGGGATCAGCAGCAGGAAGGCGCCGACCGTCGAGGTGGTGAAGGCATAGCCGATATAGACGGCGACCGCGACGAGGATGCCGAGCGTCGCCGCGTCGCGCTCGCCGAAGCGCGCGACCGCGGGGCCGACGACGAACATCTGCCCCAGCGCGATCATCACCCCGACCGCGGCAAGGCTTGCGCCGATCATCGCCGGTGTCCAGCCAAGCTGCGCGATGCAATAGAAGCTCCACGTCATCGGATAGACGAGGCTCGCGATCTGCCACAGCACCAGCACCACGGCGACGCCGTCCATGCCGGGGAGTGCGCGCATCGTATTCCACGCGCCGAGCGGATTGGCGCGGCGCCAGTCGAAGGTGCGTCGTCGCTCGGGCGGCAACGTTTCGGGAAAGATGAAAAGGCCGTAGAGCATGTTCGCGGCGGCGAGGATCGCGGCGGCGACGAAGGGCGCGCGCGGGCTGATCTCGCCGAGGAAGCCGCCGATCGCGGGTCCCGCGACGAAGCCGATCCCGAAGGCCGCGCCGACGAACCCGAAGTTGCGCGCGCGTTCTTCCGGCGCCGTTATATCGGCGATCGCCGCCTGCGCCGCGGCATAGCTACCGCCGAAAATCCCCGATAATGCGCGCGCGACGAACAGCCAGGGCAAGGTTTCGACGATCGTCAGCAGCGCATAATCGACCGCGAGTCCGCCGAGCGCGAGCAGCAGCACGCGCCGCCGCCCGAAATGATCCGACAGATTGCCGAGCACCGGCGAGGCAAGAAAGGTCGCGACCGCCATGACGAGGCCGATCCACGCCCCGACCTCGATCGCGTGGGGCAGATCGATCTCGCCGACCTCCATCACCAGCTGCGGGAGCACCGGCATGATGATGCCGAAACCGACCGCGTCCATGAAGATCGTCGCGACGATGAACGGGATGGTGCGCGACGACGTCACTTGCTCTTTGTCCTTGTCGATCCTAGCGCCACCGAAGCCTCCCTCATGCGTAGCCGATAGATGAAACTCGAAATAACCGCCTCCCTAAATTATCGCTTGCCCGAACCGGTCGATCTGATGCTGCAGATCGAGGCGGCGAACGGCGGCGGCCAGCGCATCCTCGACGCGTCGCTCGACCTCGGCAAACCCGAATATATCTCGCGCGTTCCCGCCGTCGGCGGCATTTGCGAGCCGATCTGGCTGCGCGCCGAGGGCAGGCTCCGCGCCGAATATCGTGCGCGCGTCGCTATCGACCGCCCCGACGTCGACCTTTCGTCGCTTGGCGAGGTACCGCTCCATCGGCTCCCTGCGGAGGCCGTCCCCTATCTCAACGAATCGCGCTATTGCCCGTCGAACAAATTCCACGCCTTCGTCGACCGCCGCTTCGGAGAGCTGGAAGGCGGGGCGAAGGTCGCGCGCATGCGCGACTGGATCGAAAGCCGCTTTACCTATGTCTCGGGCTCGAGCGATGCTGAAACCGGCGCGCTCGACAGTTTCGTCGAGCGGCGCGGCGTGTGCCGCGACTATGCGCATGTGATGATCGCGCTCGCCCGCGCCGCGCATATCCCGGCGCGCATGGCGAGCGTCTATGCGCTCGGCGTCAAGCCCATGGACTTCCACGCGGTCGCGGAAGTCTATCTCGACGGCGACTGGTATATGGCCGACGCGACGGGCATGACCCGGCCCACCCAATGCGCGCGCATCTGCGCCGGCCGCGACGCCGCCGACATCGCCTTCCTGACCGCCTATCGCGAGATCCAGCTGGTCGAGCAGGAGGTGAGGGTGGAGGCCTATGAAGGGAAATAAGCTCGGCGTGGCAAAGCCCCGCCATCCCGCATAAGGGTCTGGCCGAGTTTTCGCTAGCCGCGATCCAGCTCAGCTCAATCGCCGCGAAAGCTGGAGCGGGTGAAGGGAATCGAACCCTCGTCGTAAGCTTGGGAAGCTTCTGCTCTGCCATTGAGCTACACCCGCGTGGCCTGCGCGATTGGCACAGGCCGGGGCGGCGGTCAATCTCTTGGCGTCAGCGCGCCGATTCGAGGATCGTCTCCATCGCGACGAAGGTCGACGTGCTCGCGACGTGGGGCAGGCTCGAGATTTTCTCGCCGAGCACGATGCGATAGCGCCGGATGTCGGGGGTGCGGACCTTGAGCAGATAGTCGAAGCTGCTCGCGATCATATGGCACTCCTCGACCTCGGGAATCCGCCGCACCGCATTGTTGAATTGCTTCAATGCCTCCTCGCGCGTGTCCGACAGCTTGACCTCGGTGAAGGCGACATGGTCGAGCCCGACCTTGGCCGGATCGACGATCGCGCGGAAGCCGACGATCAGCCCGCTGTCGACCAGGCGCTTCACGCGTTGCTGGCAGGGCGTTTTCGACAGGCCGACCTGCAAGGCGAGCTCGGTAAAGGTGATCCGCCCGTCGCGGCCCAGAATCGCGAGGATCTTGCGGTCGAACTCATCCATTTCGACTGTCGAAGAAGACCTTTTCATGCAAATCGACTAGGATTGATCCAAAACATGGTCAATTGATATATGATATGCCAATAAACAAGTCGGATCGACTTTCGGCGATATGGTAACGGAATGCCATGACTCACAGCCCCGATCGCGCGCCCATCCGCGCCCTCGCCCGCCGCAGCGAAGCCGACCTCGTCGCCGAGCTGCGCTCCGCTCTTGCGACCTCTTCGGCGAGCGTCGATGCCGTGACGCGGCGCGGACTTGAACTGATCCGCAAGGCGAAGGCCGAGGGCGAGCGCGAGACACTCGTCGCGCAGTTGATGAACCGCTATCGCCTGTCGACCGAAGAGGGCGTCGTGCTGATGTGCCTTGCGGAGGCGCTGCTGCGCGTGCCCGACAATGCGACCGCCAACGCGCTGATCCGCGACAAGATCGCCGGACGTCACTGGGCCGAGGGCGACGATGACGACAGCCCGCTGGTCGTCGCGCTGTCGGCGCGCGGCCTGTCGCTCGGATCGGCGACCTTGATGCTCGACGCGATGGGCAGCAAGGCGAACCCGCTGGGCCTGCTCAAGTCGATGATCCGACGCTCGGGCGAGCCGGTGATCCGCCAGGCGGCGCTCGCGGCAATGAAGCTGCTCGGCCAGCAGTTCGTGATGGGCGAGACGATCGACGCCGCTTGTCGGCGCGCCGACAAGGAAAAGTCCGAACTCGCAAGCTTCGACATGCTCGGCGAGGCGGCGCGCACCGCCGAAGATGCGGCGCGCTACTACGACAGCTATGCCAATGCCATCGCGCGGATCGGCAAGGCGGCGAAGCCGGGCGATCCGCACGCCAATCACGGCATTTCGATCAAGCTCTCGGCGCTCCACCCGCGATACGAATATCTGCAGGCGGCGCGTGTCCGCGACGAGCTGATCCCGAACGTCATCGAACTCGCGAAGGCCGCGCGCGCGGTCAACATCCCGCTGATGATCGACGCCGAGGAAAGCGACCGGCTCGAACCGCATATGGACGTGTTCGCGGCGCTGATCGATGCGGGCATCGCCGACGGCTGGACCGGGCTTGGCATCGTGGTCCAGGCGTATCAGAAGCGCGCGCCGGCGGTGATCGAGTGGCTCGCGAACCGGGCGCGGACGCGCGGGGTCAAGCTGTCGATGCGCCTCGTCAAGGGCGCCTATTGGGATACCGAGATCAAGCGCGCGCAGACGCTGGGGCTCGGCGACTTCCCCGTGTTCACGGCGAAGCTGCACACCGACCTCAATTACATGCGCTGCGCGCAGTTGCTGCGCGACTGCCAGGATTGCATCTATCCGGCCTTCGCGAGCCATAATGCGATGACGCTCGCCTTCGTCTCGGAGCTGTTCGACGGCGCCGATTACGAGCTGCAGCGGCTGCACGGCATGGGCGAGGGCGCCCACGACGCCTTGGTCGCGCTTTTCCCGCCGCCGCGCCCGGTGCGCGTCTATGCGCCGGTGGGGACGCACCGCGACCTGCTCGCCTATCTCGTCCGCCGCCTGCTCGAAAATGGCGCGAACTCGAGCTTCGTGCACCAATTCTCCGACCCCGGCGTCACCGCCGAGCAGCTTGCGGTCGATCCGCGCAGCGTCGCAAGCGCGGCGTCTTCGACCATTGCGACGGGCCTTGGCCTGTTCGACCCGGCGCGGCGCAATTCGCGCGGCTATGACCTTGGCGATCCGGGCGTGCCCGAAGCGCTGGTTTCGGCGATCGGGGCGGCGCGGCGCAGCGACCTCGTCGCGGCGCCCATCGTCGGCGGTGTTTCGCGAAAGGGCAAGGCCGAGCCGGTGCGCAATCCCGCGACGGGGGCGGTCGTCGGACAGGTGATCGAGGCCGATACCGCGACAGTCGCCGATGCCGTAGCTGCCGCGCGCAAGGCGCAGGGCGACTGGAGCCTCGCCGGCGGCGCTTTCCGCGCCGAACGGCTCGAACGCGCCGCCGACCTGCTCGAAGAGCATGACGCGCTCTTCCTCGGCCTCGCGATCGACGAGGCGGGCAAGACGCTCGTCGATGCGATCGCCGAAGTGCGCGAGGCGGTCGATTTCCTGCGCTATTATGCCGCGCAGGCGCGCGCCGACTTCACCTATCCGGTTGCACTTCTCGGCCCGACCGGCGAGCGCAACGAACTGATGCTCGAAGGCAAAGGCGTGTTCGTGTGCATCAGCCCGTGGAACTTCCCGCTCGCGATCTTCCTGGGGCAGGTGTCGGCGGCGCTCGCCGCGGGCAACAGCGTGCTCGCGAAGCCCGCCGAGCAGACGCCGCTCATCGCCCACGCCGCGGTCGAGCTGCTGCTCGAGGCCGGCATTCCAGGCAATGTGCTGCATTACCTTCCCGGCCGCGGCGAAACCGTCGGCGCGGCGCTGACGAGCCATGACGACATCATCGGTGTCGCCTTCACCGGGTCGACCGAGGTCGCGCGGATGATCAATCGCAGCCTCGCGGGGCGCGACGGACCGATCGCGACCTTGATCGCCGAAACCGGCGGGGCGAATGCGATGATCGTCGATTCGACCGCGCTTCCCGAACAGGTCGCGCGCGACGCGGTCGCTTCGGCGTTCCAGTCGGCGGGTCAGCGCTGTTCGGCGCTGCGTCTGCTTTGCGTGCAGGAAGATGTCGCCGACACGATGATCGAAATGGTCGCGGGCGCGATGGCCGAACTCAATGTCGGGGATCCGTCGATCCTCGCGACCGACGTCGGCCCGATCATCGACGAGGAGGCGCGCGCGAATATCGCCGCCTATGTCGCCGAAGCGCGCGCCGCGGGGCGCGTGATCGCCGAAGCGGGGCGGACGAACCTGCCCGTCGAAGGCCATTTCGTGCCGCCGGTGGCGATCCGCCTCGACCATGTCACCGACTTGAAGCGCGAGATTTTCGGTCCCGTGCTGCACGTCGCGACGTGGAAGGGCGGCGAACTCGACGCGCTGATCGATGCGATCAATGCCTCGGGCTATGGCCTGACGCTCGGCGTCCACACGCGCATCGACGGCGTGGCGGCGCATATCGCGGCGCGCGCGGCGGTCGGCAATGTCTATGTCAACCGCAACCAGATCGGCGCGATCGTCGGCTCGCAGCCTTTTGGCGGGCGCGGCCTGTCGGGTACCGGGCCCAAGGCCGGCGGTCCGCATTATCTCCACCGCTTCGCCGAGGAAAAGTCGATCTCGACCGACATCACCGCGGCGGGCGGCAATGCGGCGCTGTTGGCGGGATAAGGCCGGCGCGCGTCGGCACGCTTCAACCACGAGGCCTGATACAGAGTGGACGGCTGTCCCAGGCAATACGTCCGAAAGCGTCTCGCGGCATTGTGCCGCGGCGACCCTTTGTTATGGTTGCCCCCCGCAGCGGCTTCGCCATACGCCTTTCGCAGCTTTTCGCCAAGCGAGTCTATGCGCCCGGCACGCCGAGCAATTGCGCCTGGGCCTGGAGCCGCCCTGCCGCCGCGGGGTTGGCCGCGACGCCGTCCTTCAGCGCCTGCGCCGCCTTCGCCGTCTCGCCCAGCGTCATGCGGCTGCGCATCAGCATGATCCAGCGGTCCACGTCGGCCGGATTGGCCTTGAGCTTGGCCTCAAGCCCGCTCACCATGCCCTCGATCATCGCATCCTGCTGGCCTTTGGGGAGCTGCGACGCGGCTTCCATGTCGGCGCGGCTCGGCCCCGGAATCGCGCGCGCGGCGACGGGCATTTCGTCGGCGGTGAGCGGTCGCGGCCGGGTGCTGGCAAGGCGCGTGGCAACCTCGATCTTGTGGATCGCGCCGACCTGTTCGATCGTGCGGCGCAGGTCCGCTTCCCACGGCGCGCCTCGCGGCGTGTCGGCGAGCAGCGCGAACCAGTCGTCGATCGCGCCCTGGTGGTCACCGCCGATGTCTTTCCGGACCGCGAGAAAATAGCGCGCGCGCGGATCCCTCGCGTCGAGCGCGATCGCCTTGTCGAACGCTTGCGAAGCGGCGGCGGGCATCGGGTCGCTGTCGCTCGCCATCACGCGCGCCTCGCCCAGCGCCGACCACAATCCCGCCGATTCGGGTGAGAGGGCCACGGCCTTGTCATACGCCGCGATGGCGCCCGCGAAATCGCCGAGGTCGAATTTTGCCGCGCCGAGCGCGGTCCACGCATCGGCGCTGTTCGGTTCGCGCTGCGCTCGCGTTTCGAGCGCGGCGAGCTGGTCGGAGGGCGCGGCAGCGGTTTCGCTGGCCGGAGCGGCGGCCGATGGCGCGGCATCGCGCCAGATCGCATAGCCGACCGCCGCAGCGAGCAGCACGAAGGCGGCGATCAGTATCGCACGATTGGTACGCGTCATGCCGCGCTTCGCGTCTTCGGCCATCTTGTCGCCCTCGCTCATTTTTGCCCCTCTTTTACGCGATGTGAAAAATGCGGGCTGTGCGCGCCGTCATATTGCCTTTGTTTGGCGATGGTGTAGCCTTTGGCATACAAGGTCGGTCAACGATAAAATCGTCAGGGGTCGCACCGGCTTTCCCAGTCAGCAGGGGAGGGGTGCATGGCAATTTCGGATCACGTCGATTTCGCGACGTTCATGGAGGGCGTGAAAAGGCGCAACCCGGGCCAGCCCGAGTTCGTCCAGGCGGTGCAGGAAGTGTCCGAGGACATTTTCGATTTCATCGCCGACAAGGAAGAATATCACGCGCAGCAGATATTGCGCCGCATCGCCGAGCCCGATCGCGTCGTGTCCTTCCGCGTCTGCTGGGAGGATGACAACGGCAATATCCGCGTCCAGCGCGGCTGGCGCGTCCAGAACAACAACGCGATCGGCCCGTACAAGGGCGGCATCCGTTTCCACCCGAGCGTCACCGAAAGCGTGCTCAAATTCCTCGCCTTCGAACAGACGTTCAAGAATGCGCTGACCGGCCTGCCGATGGGCGGCGGCAAGGGCGGGTCGAATTTCAATCCCAAGGGCAAGAGCGTGCGCGAGATCATGCGCTTTTGCCAGAGCTTCATGACCGAGCTGTATCGCCACATCGGCGCGGACATCGACGTGCCGGCGGGCGACATCGGCGTCGGCGGGCGCGAGATCGGCTTCATGTTCGGCCAGTATAAGCGCATCACCAACGAATTTACCGGGGTGCTCACCGGCAAGGGGCTCGAATGGGGCGGCTCGCTGATCCGCACCGAGGCCACGGGTTATGGCGCGGTCTATTTCCTCGCCAACATGCTCGCGGCGAAGGGGCAGGATCTGGTCGGCAAGACCGCCGTGATTTCGGGTTCGGGCAATGTCGCGACGCATGCGGCCGAAAAGATCGTGCAATTGGGCGGCAAGGTGCTGACGCTGTCCGATTCGGGCGGTTTCATCCACGACCCCGACGGGATCACGCAGGACAAGATCGACTGGGTAAAGGCACACAAGACGCACCGCCGCGGGCGGATCGAGGAATATTGCGAGGAGTTCAAAAGCGCGACCTTTACCCCCGGCAAGACGCCGTGGGGGGTGAAGTGCGATGTCGCGCTGCCGTGCGCGACGCAGAACGAGCTGCTCGGCGAGGATGCGAAGACGCTGGTCAAGAATGGCTGCATCGCGGTCAGCGAAGGCGCCAACATGCCGACCAACCTCGACGGGGTGCATGTCTTCAAGGATGCGAAGATCATGTTCGCGCCCGGCAAGGCCGCCAATGCCGGCGGCGTCGCGGTGTCGGGACTCGAGATGAGTCAGAACAGCGGCCGCCGCAGCTGGAGCGAGGGCGAACTGCAACAGATGCTGAAAGACATCATGGACGGCATCCACGCGCGCTGCCTGACCTATGGCGACCAGGGCGACGGCTATATTGATTATGTGAAGGGCGCCAATATCGCGGGATTCAAGAAGGTTGCCGACGCGATGTTGGCTTTCGGGGTGGTGTAATTCGGCCCAAGGCGTAAAAGCGCCGGGTTGGGGAAAAGGGGTATTGCGGATGACGGCGCACGCTGGGAAGGAGCGCGGCGATCGACCTTGGACGGCATTTGCCGTCCTCGTCGCGATGCTGTGCGCGCTGGCGATTGCCGCCTTCATTTTTGCTCCGCCCGCGCGGTCACAGGGCGAAAGCGGCGCGCGCTACACGGGCGTCGCATCCTGCGCGGGATCGACCTGTCATGGCCGGATGGAGGGCGATGGCACAATCGTCCGCCAGGACGAGCTGATGCGCTGGCAGGAACCCTCGACCCCCGGCGGCGCGCACAGCCGCGCCTGGGCGGTGCTGAACAATAACCGCAGCCAGTTCATCGCGCGCAACCTTGGTATCGGCGATCCCGCCAAGGCGCAGATGTGCCTTGGGTGCCACAGCACGACGGGCACGGCGCGCGCGGTCCCCGCCGAGGACGGCGTCGGATGCGAATCGTGCCACGGACCTGCGGGCGGCTGGCTCGCGAGCCATTATGCCGGGGTCGGCACCAACGCCGATCCCGACCGCGAAATGCGCGACAAGCATCTCGCCAACCTGTCGGCGGGGCTGAAGAAGCTTGAGGATCCGGTCGTGCGCGCGGGCGTGTGCGTCGATTGCCACTTCGGTTCGGCGGCCGACGGCCAGTTCGTCACCCACCGCATCATGGCCGCGGGGCATCCGCGTATCTCGTTCGAGCTCGACCTCTTCTCTTCGCTCCAGGCGCATCATCAGGAGGATGGTGATTATGGCTGGCGCAAGTTCGGCGCGGCGGGCCGGCGCACCGATCATGTCCAGATGTGGGCGGTGGGGCAGGCGACCGCGCTCGAGCGCAGCCTCGCGCTGTTTCAGACGCGGCGCGGGACCGAGGGGATATTCCCCGAATTCACTTTCCTCGACTGTCACAGCTGCCACCGCCGTATCTTCGACCAGGCGAAGCCCGTCCGCACCGGGCTCGACAATCCGGGCCGGTCGATCCCCGAAGGCATGCCGCCCTATAATGACGAGAATCTGATCATGCTCGCCGCTGCCGCACGCATGGCGTCGCCCGCGCTCGCCGAGCAGCTCGCGGCACGCACAGCGGCGTTTCACAAGGCCATGGCGAGCGATCGGGCGAGTGCGGTCGCGGCGGCGGCGCAGTTGGCGCAGACGGTGGCGGCACTCAAGAGCGCCTTCGCCTCGCGCAATTTCTCGGGCGCCGATGCGTTCGCGATGGTCGATGCGATCTCGGCGAAGGCGATCAGCGATCGTTACACCGACTATTCGGGGTCGCAGCAGGCCGTCATGGGGGTCGATACGTTGCTCAACGCGATGGTGTCGTCGGGGCGCGTCACCGTGGGCGCGGCGGCGGGAATCCGCGGCGACATCGACCGCGCCTATGCCGCGGTGAAGGACCCCAATGCCTATAAGCCCTCAGAATTCCAGGCTTCGTTCGGCAGCGCGGTGCGCGCGATCGGGGCGCTGCGGTAAGCCATGCGAAGCAAAGCCCGTCTTTTCCGTTCGGCCGCCCTTGCTGCAATGGGCGCCTTGTTGCTGACATCGTGCGGCGGCGGCGGCGGGGGCAGCACGCCGGCCCCGACACCCACGCCGACGCCCACACCAACCCCGACGTCGACGGGCGGCCTCTACACCCCGCCCGCCGCCGAGGCGCTCACCACGACCGAGGTCGAGCGCGTGCTCGCGCAGGCGATATCGGAAGCACAGGCGCGGGGTCTGCCGTCGGTGATCGCGGTGACCGACCGCGTCGGCAATGTGCTCGGCGTCTTCCGCATGACCGGCGCGCGCGCGACCGCGACGACCGCTCCCGCGCCCAATGGCGACAATATCGACGCGCAAAACGTTACCTTTCCGGCCGAGGGCGGCGCGATCGCGAAAGCGGTGACCGGCGCCTATCTGTCGAGCGGCGGCAACGCCTTTTCGACGCGCACCGCGAGCCAGATCGTCCAGGAACATTTCCCGCCCGCGCCGACGACGGTCGGCCTCGAAAGCGGTCCCTTGTTCGGCGTGCAGTTCAGCCAGCTGCCGTGCAGCGACCTGTCGGCGCGTTTCGGCGCACCCGGCGCAGCGGCGCTGATCGGCCCCAAACGCTCGCCGCTCGGCCTTGCTGCCGATCCGGGCGGGCTGCCGCTCTACAAGAATGGCGTGCTCGTCGGCGGTATCGGGGTGATGGGCGACGGCGTTTATGGCAGCGATCCGAATATCCTCGATATCGACAATGACGCGGAAGAGTTTATCGCACTCGCGGGCACGCGCGGCTTCGAGCCGCCGTCGACGATCACCGCCGACAAGATCACCGTCGACGGGACGAGCCTGCGCTTTTCGGATGCGACCTTCGCAGGGGTGATGAGCAGCGGCGGCGCGAGCTTTGCGAGCCTCAATGGTACTGCGGGCAATCTCGTCGCAGTGACCGGCTATGCCAATGCCGCGGTCACCGCGGGGATCGCCTATGGCACCGAAGCGTCGGGCATCCGCGCCTCGACGGCGGCCGAATTTTCCAACCGCGACGCGTTCGTGCTGACCGACGGCAGCGGCACGAACCGCTACCCGCTGCGCGCCGGCACCGACGGCGCCACGAACAGCGCCCCGCTGACGCAGGCCGAGGCGCGCGCGGTGCTCGAGGAAACCTTCGCGGTGATGAGCCGCGCGCGCGCGCAGATCCGCCGCCCGCTCGACAGCCGCGCGCAGGTGACGATCAGCATCGTCGACACGCACGGCGCGGTGCTCGGCATCGTGCGTTCGCCCGATGCGCCGATCTTCGGCACGGACGTATCGTTGCAGAAAGCGCGCACCGCGGCTTTCTTCTCGGGCGCACAGGCGGGGACCGAACTCAGCGCCAATGCCAGCGCCGATGTCCGCCAGTTCGTGCCCGCCGTGCGAAGCTTCCTGAACGATCCGGCGGCGCTGACCGGCACGATCGCCTTTGCCGACCGCTCGGGGGGCAATCTGTCGCGGCCCTATTTCCCCGACGGTGAGGTGGGCCGTCCGCACGGGCCGCTGTCGCGCCCGATCGCGCAGTTCAATCCCTTCTCGACCGGGCTGCAATCGGCGCTGATCATCGGCAATCTCGGCACGCATCTGGGCTTTGTTTCGGGCGCCAGCCCGACCGATACGCCGGCGCGCTGCACGACGCTGCCCGATGTCGCGGCGGGGCAGAACCGACTGCAGAACGGGATCCAGATCTTCCCCGGCTCGGTCCCCATCTATCGCGGCAACCAGCTGGTGGGCGCGATCGGCGTCTCGGGCGACGGCATCGACCAGGACGACATGATCAGCTTTTTGGGGACGCATAATGGCGGCGCGCGCGTCGGCGGCATCGGTAATGCGCCCAAGGCGATTCGCGCGGACACGATCGTCGTCAATGTCGGCGCGGGAGTTCGCCTGCGTTACATCAGCTGTCCCTTCGCGCCGTTCCTCGACACGGCGCAGCAGAATGTCTGCGACGGGCTATAGGCGATGATGACGGGGGGCAGCCTTTGGCCGGTCATCGCGACACTCGCGGCGCAAGGCGCGCCGGAGGCTGAGGCGTTGCCGCCGCCGCCCGCGCCCGAAGACCCGCCGGTCGCGGGCGATGCCGCGCCCGCCGAGCAGCCCGCCGACGAGCTGATCCCGCCGCCGCCGCCCGTCAATTGGCAGGAGATGGTCAAGGACGATCTGGTCACCGAGATTATCGAGGGCCGCCGCCGCCCCGGCTATCGCCCCGACTTGCCCGACGCGCTCAGCCAGGACAATGTCGGCGCGCTACGTCCGCCGCCGCCGCAGGCGTTTCCGGGGATGGAGGATCAGCTGCCCGTCCCAGACCGCTGGCGCCTGATCGAGACATTGGGCGTGGTTAAGGAACGCTGGTTCGATCCCTATCACCAGAATACGTACAAGGGCGACCGCGCGATCGACCGCAGCAAGGTCAAATGGCTGCCGATCAAGGGCGACGACTGGTTTTTTGTCGCCAATGCGGTGTCCGATACGGTGTTCGAACCGCGCACCTTCCCGATTCCCGTCGGCGTCCAGACGACCGAGCGGCCGGGCAGCCTCGACGTGTTCGGCAAGGATCGCAGCTTCGTTTTTGCGCAGACCTTCATCGCCGGCGCGGCGCTGATCAAGGGTTCGACCGCGTTCAAGCCGCCCGACATCGAATATCGCGTCACGCTCGCCTATCAGGCAAATTATGTCGACGTGCCCGAACGGCGCGTGCTCGACGTGCGCCCGTCGAAGGCGAGCCATCGTTACGACAGCTTCCTCGGCGTGCAGGAGCTGTTCGTCGACAAGCATCTCGGCAACACGTCCGACCGCTATGATTTCTATTCGATCCGCGTCGGCATCCAGCCGTTCCAGAGCGATTTTCGCGGCTTCCTGTTCAACGACAGCCAGCTTGGTATCCGCCTGTTCGGCAACCGCGACAATAATCGCTTCCAATATAATCTCGCGGCGTTCTGGCGGCTCGAAAAGGATACCAATTCGGGCCTCAACGACATAACCCAGACGCCGCGCGACGATTTCATCTTTATCGGCAACCTTTATCGCCAGGATTTTCCGGTCGTCGGGCTGACCAGCCAGATCAGCGTCACCTATAATATGAACCGCGAAAAGAATGACGTGCAGATCGACCATAATGGTTTCCCGGTGCGACCGGCGCTGCTCGGCGACCTGCGCGGGCGCGAATATGATGTCGTCTACCTCGGCTACAGCGCCGATGGGCGGATCGGGCGGATCAACCTGACCGCGAGTTTCTATGCCGCGCTGGGCGAGGACCGGAACAGCTTCTTCACCAGCAAGCCCGCCGAAATCCGCGCGGGCTTTGGCGCGGTCGAACTCAGCTACGATCATGACTGGATGCGCTTCCGCCTGTCGGGCCTCTATGCGACCGGCGACGGCGACCCGTACAACAACACCGAGGGCGGGTTCGACGCGATCTTTGAAAACCCGATCTTCGGCGGCGCCGACACGAGCTACTGGATCCGCCAGACGATCCCCTTCGCGGGCGGCGGGCGCGCGATTGCGATCAACGGGCGCAACGGCATTTTGAACTCGCTGCGCTCGTCGAAGGAAGAGGGGCAGTCGAACTTCAACAATCCGGGCACCGTCTTCATCGGCGCGGGGGCCGATTTCGACCTGACCCCCGAGTTTCGCGTCAGCACCAATTTCAACCATCTGTGGTTTGCCGACACGTCGAGCTTGCAGGTGCTGCGCAGCGAAGGGTCGATCCCGAAGGATATCGGCTTCGACCTGTCGGTCGCGACGATCTGGCGCCCGAAAGCGACGCAGAATATCGTCGGGCGCCTCAGCGCCGCGGTGCTGCTGCCGGGTAAGGGATTCAAGGATCTGTTCGACAACAAGCAGAAGAACGACGCCTATGTGTCGATCCTCGCCAATGTGATCGTGAGTTTCTGATGGCGCTGTTCCCACATAATCCGTTCGCGTCGAGCGAAGTCGAGATGCCCATCGGTCGCGCCTGCCTTCACGGCATCTCGACTTCGCTCGATGCGAACCGGGCCTGGGGCGAATGATGGCGCGCAAACTCTTCGCCCTGTTCGCCTTCCTGCTGGTGAGCATCAGCCTGGGCGTCAGCGTCACGCGCGCGGCGGAAGAGGAGAAGCCGCTCAAGATCGAATATCGCTTCACCCCGCCCGCGCCGCGCGAGCAGAGCGACGCCGATGTCAGCGCGAAGTCGGAAGGCTGCTACAGCTGCCACACGCGCACCGACCAGCCGTCGATGCACGCGACCCCGGCGGTGAAGCTCGGCTGCACCGATTGCCACGGCGGCGATGCGAGCCAGCGCGGCACGCCGAGCCTTGGTTACGCGCACGCCACGAACAAGGCGGTGATGAAGCTCGCGCATCCACAGCCGACGCTGCCCGGTGCCTGGCACGACAGCTCGGCGAACCCGCAGCGCAGCTATACCCTGCTTAACAAGGAATCGCCCGAATTCATCCGTTTCGTGAACCCCAGCGACTATCGCATCGCGCGCGAGGCGTGCGGGGCGTGCCACCTCGAGGTGATCGAGGCGACCGAGCGCTCGCTGATGTCGACCGGCGCGATGCTGTGGGGCGGCGCGGCGTATAACAACGGCATCGTCCCCTATAAGAATTATGTCTTCGGCGAGGCCTATACGCGCACCGGCGAGCCGGCGTGCATCCTGTCGCCCTCGTCGCGGCTGACGGCCGAGGAGTATAAGGAAGCGTGCAAGCCGAGCTTCGGTTTCGACAAGATATTGACCGATGCCGAGAAAAAGCGCGGCGCGCTCGCCAAAATGTATCCGCTGCCGCGCTGGAACGTTATCCCGCCGGGCGATGTCTTCCGTGTCTTCGAACGCGGCGGGCGCAACATCAACACGCAATTCCCCGAAATCGGCTTGCCGAACCCGACCGGCAGCATCCAGCGGCTCGAGGAGCCGGGGCGCCCCGACCTCAAACAATCGAATCGTGGTCCCGGCACCGGCCTGCGCGTCTCGATCCCCGTGCTCAACATCCACAAGACGCGCCTCAACGATCCGTTGTCATGGTTCATGGGGACGAACGACCAGCCCGGCGATTATCGCCATTCGGGCTGTTCGGGCTGCCACGTCGTCTATGCCAACGACCGCGAGCCGCGGCACAGCCTGACCTATGCGCAGTTCGGCCGCGACGGCGAGACGGCGACGATCGACCCGACGATCGCGGAAAAGAAGCCGAAGGGCGGCGACGCGCATGGCGCCGACGCCGGCGACCATGGCGGCGGCGGGCATGGCACGTTGATCGACCCCGCCGATCCGGAGGTCCCGGTGCGCCCCGGATCGCCGCAGCGGCGCGAATCGGGCCATCCGATCAGCCACGCCTTCACCCGCGCGATCCCGACCTCGCAGTGCATGTCGTGCCACATGCACCAGCCCAACATCTTCCTGAACTCCTACCTCGGCTATACGATGTGGGACTATGAATCGGACGCGCCGCAGATGTGGCCGGGCCCGGAGAATAGCGCGCCGCGCCCGCCGGGGATGAGCGACGCGGAGTATCAGAAGACATACAAGCAGCAGCGCTATCCGACCGCCGCCGAAGTGCATCAGGTGCTCGAACGCAACCCCGAGGGCGCGGCGACGCGCGGGCTGTGGGCCGACGTCGAGTTCCTGCGCGACGTCTATGACGTCAACGACAGCAACAAGGACACGCAGTTCGCCGACTATCACGGTCACGGCTGGAACTTCCGCGGCATCTTCAAGCGCGACCGCAACGGGAACCTGCTGAACGCCGACGGCAATATGGCGACCTGGGGCACCGACGCGGCGAATATCATCGACCCCAAGGATCCCGAAAAATGGCGCAAGAGCTGCAGCCATTACAGCGATCCCAAGGAACGCGACCTCTGCCTGTCGAGCGCCGATCCGGGCAAGCCCGGCGTCGAGGGCAAGTTCGTGCCGCCGGGCCTCAACCCCGGCAAAACGGTCCATATGATGGACATCCACGCCGAAAAAGGGATGCAGTGCGCCGACTGCCACTTTGCGCAGGACAGCCACGGCAACGGCTATATTCAGGGCGAAGTCGCGAACGCGGTCGAGATCAGTTGCAGGGACTGTCACGGCACCGCCGATGCCTTCCCGAACCTGCTCACGTCGAACGTCGCGGCGCGGCCGCAGGGGACCAACCTTGCGCTGCTGCGCAACCCCGACGGGCGGCGGCGCTTCGAATTCCAGTATAATGACGATGCCGAGGTGATCGGCCTGATCCAGCGCTCGATCGTCGACCCCAAGCTCGAATGGCAGGTCAGCCTGGTCAAGCAGGCAGTGACCCCGGGGCCGCATTTCAATGCCAAGGCGGCGCGCGCCAAGCTGATGGCGCGCAGCGGATCGGAGGACGGCAAGTTCGAATGGGGTCCGGGGGTCGCCAAGGAAGACCGCGCGCACGGCGACGACAGGATGACCTGCTTCACCTGTCACCTGTCATGGACGACGAGCTGCGGGGGCTGCCATTTGCCGATCGAGGCGAACTGGAAGACGACGTCGCATCATTTCGAGGGCGAGGAGACGCGCAACTTCGCGACCTACAACCCGCAGGTCGCGCGCGACGAGATGTTCCAGCTCGGCCGGCACCAGCTCACCAAGCCCGGCGAACCCGGTCCCGATGGCGAGGTGCGCGGCATCATCACGCCCGTGCGTTCGACTTCGGCGCTCGTGCTCTCATCGACGAACATCAACCGCGAGCGCATCTATGTGCAGCAGCCGCCGATCTCTTCGGCGGGCTATTCGAGCCAGGCGTTCGCGCCGCATTTCCCGCACACGGTCCGCCGGCAGGAAACCAAGCAATGTTCGGACTGCCATTTGTCGGCCGCCGACGATAATAATGCGGTCATGTCGCAGCTGCTGTTGCTCGGCACCAATTTCGTCAATTTCGTCGGCCTCAACGTCTGGTCGGGGATGGAAGACGGCTTTCAGGCGACGCGGGTCACCGAATGGGACGAACCGCAGGCGGTGATCGGCAGCTATCTTCAGAGATATGCCTATCCCGACTATTGGAAGCTGCACGTCGAACAGAATGGGCGCGAACTCAAGAACTGGGTGCGCGGCAAGACCTTCGACAAAAAAGGATCGGGCGAAACGCACGCGCTCGAGGAGTTTGCCAATATCGTTCAGGGGACGAGCGGGCGGGTCAACTGCCTGCAACAGCGCGGCGAATATATGTTCGTCGCCGAGGGCAAGGGCGGGTTCCGCGTCTATGACGTCGCCTCGATCGGCAACAAGGGCTTCTCCGAACGCATCGTTCGCGCGCCCTTCTCGCCGCTCGGGCACGATACGCATGTGAAGACGAAGAATGCGACCTGCATGGCGCTTCCGACGACGCAGCCGATCAGCGTGTCGCGCAACGAGAATATCGTGAAGAATTTCCCCGAGAACCACGAACAGGCGATGCACGACATCTATCGTTACGCGGTGATCACCGACGGCGTCGAAGGCCTGATCCTCGTCGACATCGACACGATGGCTGACGGCGAGTTCCGCAACAACAAGCTGAAGCGCGCGCTGACGTGGAATGACGGCAATATACTCGCGGGCGCGCGGCACATCACGCTTGCGGGCAGCATCGCCTATGTGACGACCGACGCCGGGCTGGTCGTGCTCGACCTGACGGCGCCGCTGCAGCCGAAGGTCACGGCGCAGCTGCCGCTGACCGACGCGCGCGCGAGCGCGGTGCAGTTCCGCTATCTCTGGGTGACCGATGCCGAGGGGGTGAAGCTGTTCGACGTCACCAATCTCGCGCAGCCGGTCGCGGTCCCCGCGGGCACGGTGCGGCTCGCCAATGCGCGCAAAATCTATATCGCGCGCACCTATATATATGTTGCGGCGAAGGCGGACGGGCTGGTGATCGTCGATGTGACGCGTCCTGCGGCGCCGGTCGTCTGGCCGGGGCTGACCTTTGGCGGCGCGCTCAATGATGCCGAGGACGTCATCGTCGCATCGACCAATGCGTCGCTCTTCGGCTATGTCGCCGACGGCCGGAACGGGATCAAGGTGCTCCAGCTCACCAGCCCCGACAATCCAGGCCTCTATGGCTTCTCGCCCAAGCCGACCCCCGAATTGATCGCGTGGGCAAAGACACCGTCGCCGGCGCTCGCTTTGTCGAAGGGTCTCGACCGCGACCGCGCGGTCGACGAAACCGGCGGGCAGATGGCGGTGTTCGGGCGTGTCGGCTCGCGCCCCTTCACGCGCGGCGAAATGGAGAAGCTGTTCCTGAACAGCAAGGGGATGGTCTACAAGGTGCGCGACGAGGTCGATGAAAGCGCGTGGAGGCCGCCGCTGCTTTACGCGAATTGAGGGGAGCGTCGGGTTTCGACTGGAAGTGCGTTCTCCTTCATCGTCACCCCGGACTTGATCCGGGGTCCATGACTTCAGCGCCGCAGTGGATCCCGGATCAAGTCCGGGATGACGAACAAGGGAACGGCAGCTCACCACCCCAAGGCGGGCGTCCCAATCCTGCCTAAAGCCGTTCGGCCTGCACCACCGTGTCCGACGCACGCAGCGCCGACAGGATACGCATCACATGCTGGACGTCGCGCACCTCGACGACGACGTCATAGGTGTGAAAACCGCCCTCGCGGTTCGACAGCCGCAAATTGGTGATGTTCGCCGAATTGGCCGCGAGGATGCCCGACATTTCGGCGAGCGTGCCGGGTTCGTTGAGGATAACGATGCACAGCCGCGCGTTGCCGCCCTCGCTGTCCTCCTGCCAGCGCAGGTCGATCCAGTCGGCGTCGATCCCGTCGGCGAGCTTCGGGCAGTCGATGACATGCACCTCGATGCCCTCGCCGGGGCGCGACAGGCCGACGATGCGGTCGCCGGGAACGGGATGGCAGCAATCGGCGAGCTGGTAAGCGACCCCGGGAGTGAGCCCCGCGATCGATACCGCCGCGCCCTGCACCAGCTTTCCGGGCTTGGTCTTCATCTCGGCGGTGATGCCGGGCACGAGCGCTTCGAGCACCGCATTGTCGGTCAGCCGCTGCTTGGCGATCGCGACATAGAGCGCCGTATCGTCGTCGAGCTTCAGCCGTTCGCGCGCGGCAGCGCGCGCCTTGTCGCCGACCTTGTTCGGCAGCCGCGCGACCATCTCGTCATACATTTTGCGGCCCAAAGCCGCGAGTTCGACTTTTTCCTTCGACCGGACGTGGCGGCGGATCGCGGCGCGCGCCTTGCCGGTGACGGCAAATCCGAGCCACGTGGGCTGCGGCGTCTGCTTGTCCGACGACAGGATTTCGACGGTGTCGCCGTTCGAAAGCTGGGTGCGCAGCGGGACGAGCCGCCCGTTGACCTTTGCCCCCACCGTGCGGTCGCCGAGCCCGGTGTGGACGGCATAGGCGAAATCGACCGGGGTCGCGCCCTTGGGCAGCTGGTGCAGACTTCCTTTGGGGGTGAAGGCGAAGATGCGGTCCTGATACATCGCGATACGCGTGTTTTCGAGGAACTCTTCGGGGTCGTGCGTCTGTTCGAGGATTTCGATGAGGTCGCGAATCCACCCCGCCTGACCGTCGGGCGCCGAGCCGCCCTGCTTGTACGCCCAGTGCGCGGCGAGGCCGAATTCGGACTGCTGGTGCATGCCCAGGCTGCGGATCTGGATTTCGATCCGCATATTCTGCTGGTGCATGATCGTCGTGTGCAGCGACTTGTAGCCGTTGCGCTTCGGCGTCGAGATATAATCCTTGAAACGGCCGGGGACCATTTTCCATTTGCGATGGATCAGCCCCAGCGCCGCGTAGCAGTCGGCGTCGGTCGGGGTGACGATGCGGAAAGCGATGATGTCGGTCACCTGCTCGAAGCTGACGTGACGTTCCTGCATCTTGCGCCAGATCGAATAGGGGTGCTTTTCGCGTCCCGATACCTCGGCCTCGATCCCCGCCCCGGCGAGTAGCTCCTTGAACTCGCGGCTGATCCCCGCGACCTTGTCCTTACCCCCCGCGGTCAGCTTGGCGAGGCGGCCGGTGATCGTCGCATAGGCTTCGGGTTCGAGCTCGCTGAACGCGAGAAGCTGCATCTCGCGCATATATTCATACATGCCGATCCGCTCGGCGAGCGGGGCATAGATGTCCATCGTCTCCTTGGCGATGCGCCGCCTTTTGTCCGGATTCTTGATGAAATGCAGCGTGCGCATATTGTGCAGCCGGTCGGCGAGCTTGACCAGCAGCACGCGAATATCGTCCGACATGGCGAGCAGGAATTTGCGCAGATTTTCCGCCGCGCGCTCATTCTCGGTCTGCGCTTCGATCTTCGATAATTTGGTCACGCCATCGACGAGCCGGCCGACATCGGGGCCGAACAGCCGCTCGATTTCCTCGGGCGTCGTGAGCGTATCCTCGAGCGTGTCGTGGAGCAGCGCGGTGACGATCGTCTCGCTGTCGAGATGCAGGTCGGTCAGGATGCCCGCGACCTCGACGGGATGGCTGAAATAGGGATCGCCCGACGCGCGTTTCTGGCTGCCATGCTTCTGTACCGTGAACACATAGGCGCGGTTCAGCAGCGCCTCGTCGACGTCGGGATCATAAGCGCGCACGCGCTCGACAAGTTCATATTGCCTCAGCACAGGGTCAGGACCCACCTATTGCACGTTCAAGGCGTCGAAATGGCGAAGATATCGGCTTCGCGTGGTCGCCGCAGATGGTGGTTCCATCAGCGAGGCCGCGCGGGGACGAGATCGAAGCCATTTCGACGTCCCTTCGGGATTTGACCGATTTTGTCCATGGCCGCGTCAGCGAGCCTTGGAATATACTCATATGCCTGCGCCTCGCTTCCTTGCCCTGAACAAAATCGCTTCAAACCTCGATCGTGCAATAGGTGGGTCCTGACCCTTAGTCCCCAATGTCGTTCATGTTGCATATATTGCAATGCGAAATTTGTGTGCGCGGGGCCGAAGTCGTTAGCAACTTTGGTAAAGCCCGTTGGAAGCATCGTTCGTCGCGGGTAGGACGATCAGAGATGGGGACCGAAACGCTCGATTCGACAGCGCCGCCGCGGGTGTCGATGGTGATGCCCGTGCACAATGGTGCGCGCTGGCTCGCCGAGGCTATCGAGTCGGTCCTGGCGCAGGATTTCGCCGATTTCGAGCTGATCCTCGTCGATGATGCCTCGCGCGACGCCTCGCCCGCGATCATGGCGGACGCCGCGGCGCGCGACACGCGCGTGCGGCTGCTGCGGCTCGATGCGAATGTCGGGCTGCCCGCGGCGCTCAATCACGGCTTTGCCGTGGCGTGCGGCGAACTGCACAGCTGGACCTCGGACGACAACCTCCTCCGACCCCAGATGCTCGACCGCCTCGTCGCAACGCTGGACGCAAAGCCCGACGCCGATATCGTCCATGCCGATTTCATGCTGATCGACGATGCTGGGGGCGAACTCGGCCGCTCGCGCGTCGGCCCGGTCGATCGGCTGCTCTATGGCAATAATGTCGGTGCCTGTTTCCTTTATCGCGCGCGCGTGACCGAGGCGCTCGGCGGCTATGACACCGCGCTGTTCGGTGTCGAGGATTATGACTTCTGGCTACGCGCCGCGCAGCGCTTCGCCTTCGTCGCCCTGCACGAGGATCTCTATCTCTATCGCAAACATGACGGCAGCCTGACGAGCCAGCGTGCCGAAAGAATCCAGGCGCTGACTGCCGAGATAGTCGAGCGCGCCTTGCCCGAAACACTGCCGGCGCACAGCCGCAGTGAAATCCTGCTCGGGCTCGCGCTGCGCAGCCGCCGCCGCTGGCGGCTCGACCTCGTCGGCCGCGCCTTTCGTGCAGACCCCGCGCATGTCTTGGCAAAGGCCCCCGCGATCCTACGCTGGTCGCTCGTCGTCGCGCGCAACCGCATAGCGGGCTGATCGGCTCGCACCGAGCCGTGCAAGGACCGCCGCGCCGCCATGATGCGGCGGTCCTTTCGCTTTCCCGATTATTTGGCGCTGTTGCAACGCGCGAGTTCGTCGGCGTCGAGTGCCTTGCCCCCGGCGGTGAAGCTCGCGACCGGCCCAGCCGCCTTGGCAAGCGCCGCGCACATAATCAGCGGACGGCTCGTGCCCTGACCCGCTGTGCAGCCGGCATCCTTGCACGCCCAGACGACATCGCGCGCGACGAAGCGGGCCTTGGGCGCGGGGCTCGCGAGTTCGGCGCTGTAATAGGTTCCACCCGCCGCCGTCGCTGCGGCGGGGACGAGCGCGAGGCCGCCGATCAGCGCCGTGCCAGCCAGCGGCAGCGATCCGAAAAGGGGAGAAAGCTTGAATATGGGCATCTGGACCTCCTGTTTTGCGCGCCCGATGGGCCGCGAAACGCGCCGTAGCAATTGAGTTGCGAAATGCAACGAAGGTCTTATATTTTTTTGGCGCACGGGGCGATTTTACGTTAGGGCATTGGCCATGGGAAAATTACGCGAATTATTGAACGATCTCGATGGGGGCAATTGCGCCCTGCCGCTCGCGCTCGAGGCGATGGGCGAGCGATGGTCGTTTATGATCCTGCGCGCCGCGTTCAACGGCGTCCATCATTTCGAGGAGTTCCAGCAGGAACTGAACATCGCGCGCAACATCCTGTCGAACCGGCTGTCGAAGCTCGTCGACCATGGCATCATGGCGCGCGAGGTCATGGCTGAGGACCGGCGCAAGGTCCGCTACCAGCTCACCGAAAAGGGTATCGAACTGCTGCCGGCGATGATCGCGCTGCGCCAATGGGGCGAGAAATGGGGCGCGGGCGTGCCTTCGACCCCGGTGCTGGTCGATGCGCGCGACGAACAGCCGATCGGCCCCGTCACGCTGACCGCGCACGACGGCCGGGTGATCGGATACAAGGAATTGCTGTGGAAGCATCGCTCGGAGCTGCAGCCGCTGGGGCAGGCGCGCGTGCGCGCGGACAATCCCGCGGCGACGGTCGCGGCGGAATGATCCGCCACGCCGCCGTTCGCTACCCTGCGCGCGGCCACTGACATCGCCATACGACGGATCCTCATGCCGCTGTTTCGACTGACTTCGCCCGGGCCCTTCTTCGATAACAAGGTCCGGGCCTTCTGGAATCTACAGATATTGGGATGGGCGGCGTGGCTTGGGCTGCGCGGTGTGTCGGGGCTTGCCAATGGGCAGGCCTTCACCTTTTTCATCCCACAGACGATTTCGGCGATCACGGGCTTTTCGCTGACGCTGATCCTGTCGGTCTGCTACCGCGCGCTGATCAGCCGCCGCCCGTTGCTCATGTGGGGGGTCAGCTTCGGCCTCGCCGGCGTCGCGACCGCGCTCTGGGCGTTCATCGATGCATGGGTGGCGCAGATCCAGAATCCGGCGAGCGAGGCGGGCTTCACCAGCCTGTTGCTCGGCGCGATGTATATCGACGCGACGTCGCTCGCGGCCTGGTCGGCGCTCTATTTCGCGATCAACTATTTCCTCCAACTCGAGGAGCAGAATGATCGCGTCATCCGGCTCGAGGCGCAGGCGGCGTCGGCACAACTCGCGATGCTGCGCTACCAGCTCAACCCGCATTTCCTGTTCAACACGCTCAACAGCATTTCGACGCTCGTGCTCTTGAAGCAGGCCGAACCCGCCAACGCGATGCTGTCGCGCCTCTCGGCCTTCCTGCGCTACACGCTCGCGAACGAGCCGACCGCGCAGGTGACGCTGGCGCAGGAGATCGAGACGCTGAAGCTCTACCTCGATATCGAAAAGATGCGCTTCGAGGAACGACTGCGTCCGCATTTCGCGATCGATCCGGCGGTTTCGCGCGCGCGTCTGCCGTCGCTTCTGCTTCAGCCGCTCATCGAAAACGCGATCAAATATGCGGTGACGCCGCAGGAGGAAGGCGCCGATATCACGATTTCCGCACAGCTGGCCGGTCAAAATGTCCGGATCACCGTGTCCGACACCGGCGCGGGATTGTCAGCCGACCCCACCGACCCCACCACTGGCGTTGCAACGGAATCGACCGGTGTGGGTTTAGCCAACATCAGGGACCGGCTGGCGCAGGCTTTTGGCGATCAGCAACGGTTCGACGTCCATATGGGCGGTGAAGGCGGATTCACGGTGGTCATCGAGTTTCCGTTCCAGCCCGACGGGCAAATGACGATTGGAACCGAACGCACATGACGATCAGAACCATCCTGGTGGATGATGAGAAATTGGCGACCCAGGGCCTGCAATTGCGGCTCGAAGCGCATGCCGATGTCGAAATTGTCGACACCGCACAGAACGGCCGCGAGGCGATAAGAAAGATCAAGACCCACAAACCCGACCTTGTTTTCCTCGACATCCAGATGCCGGGGTTCGATGGCTTTTCGGTGATTCAGGGCCTGATGGAAGTCGAACCGCCGCTGGTGGTTTTTGTCACGGCCTATTCGGACCATGCGATCCGCGCCTTCGAGGCGCAGGCGGTCGATTATCTGGTGAAGCCGGTCGAGCCCGAGCGGCTGGCCGACGCACTCGACCGCGTCCGCCAGCGACTTACCGAAAAGCGCGGTGCGGCCGAGGTCGAGCGGCTGAAGACCGTGCTCGCCGAAGTCGCGCCCGAAGCGGTCGAGGATTATGACGCCGAAACGCAGCCCGACGCGCACGCCGCCGACCGTTATGAAAAGATGATCAACATCAAGGATCGCGGCCAGATCTTTCGCGTCGATGTCGATAGCATCGAGCGCATTGATGCGGCGGGCGATTATATGTGCATCTATACCGCCGACAATTCGCTGATCCTGCGCGAGACGATGAAGGATCTCGAAAAGCGGCTCGACCCGCGCAATTTCCAGCGCGTCCACCGTTCGACGATCGTGAACCTCAGCCAGGTCAAGCAGGTCAAGCCGCACACCAACGGCGAATGCTTCTTGGTGCTCGGATCGGGCGCGCAGGTGAAGGTCAGCCGCAGCTATCGCGACGTGGTGGCGCGCTTCGTGCATTAATCCAACACCTCGTCATTGCGAGGAGCGTAGCGACGAAGCAATCTCCAGCCATCGGTCTTTTAGGACGATAGCTGGAGATCGCTTCGCTTCGCTCGCAATGACGTTCGCCTAAAGCTGGTGCCCCGTGCGATCGCGCTTCGTCGCGAGATATTGCTCGTTATATTTGTTCGTCGGCAGCGCGAGGGGCAGCCGTTCGACGACCTCGACCCCTTCCTTCTCCAGCCGCGCGACCTTTTCGGGGTTGTTCGTCATCAGCCGGATGCGGGGGACATTCAGCAGATAGAGCATCCGTCCTGCGATTGCGAAATCGCGCGCTTCGACCGGGAAGCCGAGCCTCAGGTTCGCATCGACCGTGTCATAGCCCTGGTCCTGCAGCGCATAGGCGCGCAGCTTGTTGACGAGGCCGATCCCGCGCCCTTCCTGCCGCAGGTATAGCAGCACGCCCCATGGGGCATCGGCCATCGCGTGAAGCGCGGCGTGGAGCTGCGGCCCGCAATCGCACTTGAGGCTGCCGAGCACGTCGCCGGTCAGGCATTCGCTGTGCAGGCGCACCACGGGCGGATTCGCATCGCGCTTGCCGATGACCAGCGCGACATGGTCCGACGCCTCCTCGGGCGAACGGAAGGCGACGATTTCGGCGCTCTCGCTCGCCGCGACGGGCAGGCGAGCGCGCGCCGCGATTTCGAGCCGGGCGGGATCGAGCAGCGCGGCGACATCGTCGACGCCGCATTCGGTCTCGGCATCGCCGGTCGCTTCGCGCACGAAAAAGGCCGGGAGCAGCCCGGCATGACGGGCCATCGTCATCGCGGCCGCGGCAGCGGTTTCGCCCCCGGTCGAGACCGTGCGGAAGGGCCCTTTAAGCGGATTCGCGAGGTCGAGCGCCGGGTCGGCAATCGCCAGCGCCGCCGCGACCGTATCGGCCGCATGGGCCAGCCGCACCGGTCCGGGCGTCGCGGCGGCGCGCTGGTTGGTGAGCTTGAGCGTAACAGCGCGTTCGCCCGACAGCAGCACATCCTGGCTGGCGAAGTCGGCGAGCGCCCCATCGCGCGCGCTTTCGACGGCGAGCAGGTCGAGCGCGCCATCGCCGCCCGCGATGCGGAACGGCCAGCCACGCCGCAGCGCGTCTATGGCGCGGGCTGCCCGGCGAGCTCCGATATCGCTCAAAAGTCGAACTCGGTGATCAGCGGGATATGGTCCGACGGCCGTTCCCAGCTGCGCGCCGGCCGGACGATGCGATGCGACACCGCCTTCGCCGTCAGGTCGGGCGTCACCCACATATGGTCGAGCCGGCGGCCGCGGTTCGACGCCTCCCAGTCCTTCGCGCGGTAGCTCCACCAGGTGTAGAGCGGCGTCGGCGCTTCGATGAAGTGGCGACCGAGATCGACCCAGTTCGATGCCGCCTGCAGCCTTGCCAGCGTTTCGACCTCGACCGGCGTGTGGCTGACGACGTCGAGCAGCGCCTTGTGGTTCCAGACGTCGCTTTCGAGCGGCGCGACGTTGAAATCGCCCGTCAGCACCGTCGGCGTGCCGTTCAGCGCGCCCGACCATTCGGTCATGCGGCCGAAGAAATCGAGCTTCTGCCCGAATTTGGGATTGAGATCGCGGTCGGGAATATCGCCGCCCGCGGGGATATAGACATTGTCGAGGCGGACGCCCCACGGCAGCGTCACCCCGACGTGGCGCGCCTCGCCATTCGCCTGCCAGTCATATTTGCGCACGTCGGTCAGCGGCATCTTGCTGACGATCGCGACGCCGTGGTGGATGCGCTGGCCGTGGGTGACGATATGCTCGTAGCCCAGCCGCCGGAACATCTCGGGCGGGAACAAGCTGCACTCGACCTTGGTTTCCTGAAGGCAGAGGATGTCTGGGGCTTCTTCGCGCAGGAATTTCTCGACGATGCCGATGCGGGCGCGAACGCTGTTGATGTTCCACGAAGCAATGCTGGTGCGAGTCATGGGGTCGGCTCTATCGGCGCGCGGTTCGGTTCGCAACGAGGTCGTTGTTGCGGCCCCGCCGCGTTGGCGGCAGAAAATACACCGGACAAATTAAACCCCCGTCCCAGGGGCGGTGGAACGGGGGTTCAAGGTCAGCGTTCGTCACGCTCTTGAATGAAGGTGCCTGGCAGCCCGGGAGGGGCAACAGGGGGAAACCCAAATCCGGGGGCCGTGTTGGCGCCTTCGAGAGATGGAATAACCGCCCTTCCCTGTCGCCAAGCTGAACAAAAATCCCGCTTCGGCGTCGCCTGTGCAGTTCGTCGATCCAGGGCGACGGTTGGTCCGGAAAATCGGCGCCGGCCGTGGCGCCGGACCGACGCGATGATGGCGCGAGGGTTAACGCCCGCGCCGTTTCGGGCGGGGATCGGTCCAGCGGAAAGCCGAATCGGCGACCGCGACGTTGAATTTCTGGTTGCTGAGGTCGATCCGCGTGCGGTTGTTCTGCGAATCGAGCGCAACCCAGCCGCGCAGACGCAGTCCGCCGGGTGCCGCGCCGTCGCGGACGAACACCATGGTGATCGTGCCATATTCGGGGCGCTTCGGATCCTTGACCTCGACGCTCAGCACATCGTTGTTCCCGGTCGGCAGGACCTTGGCATATTTGGTCAGGTCGCGGTCGGGATCGAGCAGCGCGCCGAGCGGCGAATTCTTCACCGGCCAGCTCTGTACCTGCTTCACCTCATAGTCGATCACGGTGAGCCGGCTGCCATCGCCGACGATCAGCAAGGGCACGTCCTTTTGATACTGGAAACGGATCTTGCCGGGGCGCTTCAGCGTGAGCTGCCCGCCCAGCCGCTGGCCGTTGCGGTCGGTCTGCACGAAGTTGGCGGTCATCGAGCTGGTGGACTTGAGGTGCGACTGCACCGAAGCCAGCGCGTTCGCCGACTGGGCGATCGCGGGCGCGCCGATGGCAAGACCGGCGGCGGCGACGGGAGCGAGCGTCCACGCAAGGGCGCGGGGGAGGGTGGTCTTGAAAATCATCGGGCTCTCATCTTTTCGGATTGATTGGAGGATTTCTCGCATCGGGGCATTGAACCCGCGCTGAACCCCACCGTTAGACGCTGTTCAAGTCGCGAACCGGGAAAAAGGTTCCTCAGCGCGGCTGCCCATATTGGTCGGTGAGTACGTCGCGGCGGCCGACATGGTTCGGCGGGCTGACGATGCCTTCCTCCTCCATCCGCTCGATCAGGCGCGCCGCGCTGTTGTAACCGATACGGAGTTGGCGCTGCAGCCAGCTCGTCGAGGCTTTCTGGCTTTCGGCGACGATCTGGCAGGCCTTGGCGTACATGCGGTCCTCGGCACTGTCGCCGCCCGCAGGGGCGCCCTCCATCGCGAAGCCGCCATCCTCGGGATCCTCGGTGACGCTTTCGACATAGTCGGGGCGTCCCTGCGCCTTCCAGTGATCGGCGACCGCGCGCACCTCGTCATCGGAGACGAAGGGGCCGTGGATGCGCGTGATCTGCTTGCCGCCGGGCACGTAAAGCATGTCGCCCTTGCCGAGCAGCTGCTCGGCGCCCGCCTCGCCCAAGATGGTGCGGCTGTCGATTTTCGACGTGACGTTGAAGCTGATGCGCGTCGGCAAATTCGCCTTGATCACGCCGGTGATGACGTCGACCGACGGGCGCTGCGTCGCGAGGATCAGGTGGATGCCCGCCGCGCGCGCCTTTTGCGCGAGCCGCTGGATCAGGAATTCGACCTCCTTGCCCGCGGTCATCATCAGGTCGGCGAGTTCGTCGACGACGACGACGATTTGCGGCAGCGGCTGATAGTCGAGCGTCTCTTCCTCATAGACCGGCTGGCCGGTGTCGGGGTCATAGCCCGTCTGGACGCGGCGCCCCAGCGACTTGCCCTTGGCGAGCGCGCCGCGCACCTTGTCGTTGTACGAGGCGAGGTTGCGCACCGACAGCGAGGACATCATGCGATAGCGGTCCTCCATCTGCTCGACCGCCCATTTAAGCGCGCGGATCGCCTTCTTGGGCTCGGTGACGACGGGGGCGAGCAGGTGCGGGATGTCGTCATAGACGCTGAGTTCCAGCATCTTTGGATCGATCATGATCATCTTCACCTGGTCGGGGCCGAGGCGGTAGAGCAAAGACAGGATCATCGCGTTGAGGCCGACGGACTTGCCCGAGCCGGTGGTGCCCGCGATCAGCAGGTGCGGCATCGGTGCGAGGTCGGCGATCATCGCGTCGCCGCTGATATTCTTGCCGAGGATGATCGGCAGCGCCCCGGTCTGGTCCTGGAACAGCGCGCTGCCGATGATTTCGTGGAGCACCACCGCTTCGCGCTGCGCGTTGGGCAGCTCGATGCCGATGACCGTGCGCCCGGGGATCGGCGCGATGCGCGCCGACAGCGCCGACATGTTGCGGGCGATGTCGTCGGCGAGGTTCGACACGCGGCTCGCCTTGGTGCCCGGTGCGGGTTCGAGCTCGTACATGGTGACAACCGGTCCTGGGCGCACCGCAGTGACGACGCCCTTGACCTGGAAGTCCTCGAGCACCGATTCGAGCAGCCGCGCGTTGCGCTCGAGCGCCGCCTTGTCGATCTGTCCCGCCGGCCGCTCGGGCGCAGGGGCAAGCAGGTCGATCGAGGGCAGCTGGTAATTGGTGAACAGCTCGGTTTGCGGCTTGGGCCGGGGTTTCGACGGCGCGGTGCGCTGCGCGGGATCGGCGATTTCGGGCGGAGCGCGGTCGACCGGCTCGGCCACGGCGCGCGGCCGCACGGTGGGCTCGATCGGGCCGGGCGCGCGGTCGTCGGCGCGCGCGACGCGGGGGGGCTCGACGACGCGGCTGTTTTGGGCGGCGGGTAGCCTGAACCGTGACGCCCAGCCCTTTTCGAGCCGGAGCGCGCGCCATGCGAGCCACAACCCCAGCCCCACGAGCAGCAGGATCGTAGCGAAGCGGATCAGCGCCGCGGCGGGTTCGCCCGCCTGAGCGAAGAGGGGCGCGATGGCGCCGCCGAGCAGCAGCGCGATGATCCCGCCCCAGCCCGCGGGCAGCGGGGCATTCGTCGCCGGCGACCAGAGCTCGGCGCCTAGCCCGACGAGCAGGATGCCGATGAAGCTGTAGGCGAGCTGGCGCGGCCAATAAGGCTGGGCTTCGCCGGTCCAGAGCCGCCATGCGATGATGCCGAGCAGCGGCAGCAGCAGCGCGACGCCGATGCCGCCGATCGACAGGCCGAGGTCGGCGAACCAGGCGCCCGCGCTGCCCATCCAGTTGGCGGCGGTGCCGTGCGCCGCGGTGTTGAGCGCGGCGTCGGTGCTGTCGTAGGTGAGGAGAGCGAGCGTGAGGAACAGCGTGAAGAGCCCGAGCGCCACCGCCGCCGCGATCACGAGCGATCGCGCGATGCTTTGGCGGAAAACCGTACGCCAATCGGCCTTTGCGGGTGCGGCCTTGCGGCTAGCCATGCTCTTGTTCCGGTCCCTGTCAGTTGATCCGGCGATATGCGCATGGGGCGGACTCGCCGTCAAGCGGGGCCCCGCGCTCGCCCACAGCCTTTCCAACCGTCCCACCGCGCGCTAGGGCGAAACCATGACCGAACTCCTGCGCAGCGATGTCCTGATTTCGGGCGGCGGCCTCGTCGGCCAGGCGCTCGCCCTTGCCCTGGCCCACCACGGCCTGTCGGTCCAGGTCGTCGATCCCGCCGATCCCGTCGCGACGATCGCGCTCGGCTTCGACGGCCGCGCCTCGGCGATCGCGAGCGCGACGTGGCAGATGTTCGAGGCGCTGGGGATCGCCGACCGCCTCGCCGGGCACGGCTGTCCGATCCGCGCCATCAAGGTGGGCGACGGTGCGCCCGATAGCGGACGCGGCGGCGAACTCGATTTCGTCACCGCCGAAGGCGATCCGCCGCTCGGCACGATGGTCGAAAATCGTCAATTGCGCCTCGCGCTGGCTGCCGCGCTCGCCAATGCGCCGCTGGTGCGACTTGCGATGCCCGCCGCCGTCGTGTCGCGCGAGATCGACGGGCATGGCGTCACGCTGACGCTCGCCGACGGCACGAAGCTCGCGGCGCCGCTGCTGGTCGTGGCCGAGGGTCGCCGCTCGCCGACGCGCGATGCCGCCGGATTCAGCATCGCGAACTGGTCCTACCATCATCACGCGATGATCGGCGCGGTCGCGCACGAAAAGCCGCACGGCCATGTCGCGCACGAAATCTTCTATCCGTCGGGGCCCTTCGCGCTGCTGCCGCTCGTCGACGATGAACGGGGGCGCCACCGCTCGGCTTTTGTCTGGACCGTGTCCGAGAAGGACGGTCCCGGCTTCGCCAAGCTCGGAGAGCGCGGCTTCGTCGCCGAACTGCAGAAACGCGCGGGCGGCGTTCTTGGTGCGATGGAACTTGTCGCGCCGCGCATGACCTATCCACTCGGCTTCCACCACAGCGCCTCGATCGTCGCCGACCGGATCGCGCTCGTCGGCGACGCGGCGCACGGCATTCACCCGATCGCGGGGCAGGGGCTCAACCTTGGCCTGCGCGACGTCGCGGCATTGACCGAAGTGCTCGTCGAGGGCGCGCGGCTCGGGCTCGACCTCGGCGATGCGGCGCTGCTCGCGCGCTACCAGCGTTGGCGCGGGCTCGACAATATGATGGTTAGCCTCGCGACCGACGGGCTGACGCGGCTGTTCGGCATTCCGGGACGCACGGCGGCAGCGGTCCGCCGCACCGGGCTCGGCGCGGTGCAGCGCATGCCGATGCTCAAACGCTTCTTCATGGACGAAGCGCGCGGTGAGGCGGGCGACCTGCCGCGCCTGCTCGCGGGCGCCGAAATCTAGGTATTACTACCTAGGTCCCGGACAGGCGGGCGCTAAGCATGCCCGCCTATCCTCAACCGCGCGGCAACCGTGCCGCGGCAGGATGGGGAGGGGGCCATGTCGGCAAAAAGCGATGCACTCGAAACGGCTGTGACAGACTATATCCGGGCGCGCACCGCGCTCGACGCGGCGCCGGGCGTGCGGGCACGGGCGCTCGCCGATCGCGCCTTTGCGCGGCTCGCGGCGCTGGCGGCGCCGCGGATCCGCTATTTCACGCGCAGCTATGGCCTTTCCGACGTCGCCGAGGACGCGGCGCAGGTCTGCGCGATCGCGATCCACCGCGCCGCCGAACGCTATGATCCCGCGCGGGCGCGCTTCACCACCTATGTGAACTGGCAAATCCGTGCCGAGTTGCAGGCGCTGCGGCTTCGCCTTCACGGCGACCAGCGTTGCGCCGGCCGCCGCCACGTCACCGCGACGCTGTCGATCGACGCGTTACAGGCGGAAGACGGCGACGAGTGGCTGCTCGATCCGGCGGCGGAAATCGGGACCGAAAAAGGCGCGGCCGACAATCTCGCCGCGCTTCTGGCCGACCGGCTGGTCGAGGACTGGGCAGACCGTCGCCGCGCAAAATCAAGCGCATCGCGCGCGGACGGCGCCCGGATGGACGCGCGGCTTGCGACCGAGACGGATCTCGTTCGCCGCCATCTGACGGTCAGCGACGCCGCCGAACGTCTGCGCGAAAGCGACCGTCATATCGTGCGCCGGGCGCTCGCCGACATCGCGCGGCATGCGCCGGTCCGCAAGCTTCACTGAAAGTTACTGCAGCGTCGCGCGCCCGTCGTCGCTGTCGAAACGGCCGAAGAATTGCATCAGCTGGACGACCAGTTCGGCGCGCGCGTCGATCGGGCTCGCTTCGAGCAGCGCCTGTTTCGCGGCCGCATCGAAGGGGGCGACCTGCGCGATGCCGTTGACCAGCGTCGCGTCGTCGAGCTGGCCGACCGAATCCCAATCGACGACATAACCCTGCCGCGCCGCAAAACGCTTGGCTTCGCGTTCGAGGCTCGCGCGCTCGATGCTCGCCAGCACGGCATCGTCTTCACCCTCAAGCTCGAGCTCCGCCTCGACCTGCCGAAACGGCGTGGTGACGTCGAGCTCGCGACGGACACGAAAACGCGCGACGCCTTCGAGCACGAGGTTGAAGCGCCCTTCGTCGAGCGCCTCGACATCAACGATGCGTCCGACGCAGCCGACGTCATAGAGCGCGGGCGGTTCACGATCCTCTTCGCCGGGAAGCTGGCGCGGCTGGATCATCCCGATTTGCCGGTCGCGCGCCAGCACCTCCTGCACCATCGCCGAATAGCGCGGCTCGAAAATGTGCAGCGGCAGGTGCAGCCCCGGGAACAGCACCGCGCCGGTGAGCGGAAAGATCGCGATCCGCTGGATCGTCAAAGGCGCGGTTTCGCCCATCAGCCGAAAAGGATCAGCGACAGGCGGCGGCGCTGCGCGGCGACCCACGGGTCTTCGAGCCCGACGGCTTCGAACAGCGACAACAGCTTAGCGCGCGCCGCATCGTCGTTCCATTCGCGGTCGGCCGCGACGATGTGGAGCAGATTGTCGGCGGCGGCATCGCGCTGGCCGGCGCCGATCTGCGCGCTCGCAAGGTCGAAGCGCGCCTGATGATTGGCGGGGTTCGCCGCGACCGCCGCTTCGAACGCCGCGAGTTCGCCCGGGTCGGGGGCGTCGGCGGCGAGCGCCAGCGCGCTTTTCGCCTGTGCGATGGCAGGATCCGCGGCGATCTCGGCGGGCAGCGCGTCGAGCGCCGCCTGCGCGCCCTCGACATCGCCGGTCAGCACGAACGCGCGAATCAGCCCGCCGTGCGCCGCGGCATTATCGGGCGCCATCTCGAGGATCTGCGCAAAGATGCTCGCGGCGCGCGCGCCGTCGCCTTCGGCGAGCACGCTTTCGCCCATGTCGATCAGCGGTGCGATCTCGACCGCGAGGTCCTTCGCCGCGCTTTCGATCGGCAGCTGTGCGAGCAGCTGGTCGAGAATCGCCTTGAGCTGGCTTTCGGTGCGTGCGTTGGTCAGGTTCGCGACCGGCTGGCCCTGAAAGATCGCATAGACGGTCGGGATCGACTGGACCTGGAACTGGCCGGCGATGAAGCGATTCGCATCGACGTCGACCTTGACCAGCAGGACGCCCTTGTCGGCATAATCCTCGGCAACCTTTTCGAGCACGGGGCCGAGCTGTTTGCACGGGCCGCACCATTCGGCCCAGAAATCGAGGATGACGAGATTGCTCATCGACGGTTCGACGACGTCGCGGCGGAAGGCTTCGACGGCTTCCTTTTCCTGCGGATTCAGACCGAGAGTGGCCACGAAAACATGCTCCTGTTCAGAATGTGCGCCGCCACCGCCGATGCGGATCGGACGCTTGTCCCGCTTATGTGGGATTTGCGGACGATATGCCAACCCTTCGGAGAAAATGCGCAATCAGGGGTTGCCGAGTCAAAAGGCCGGTGCTAATCGCCCGCCTCACCCGCTGGAACCGACCGGTTTCCAGCCGCCAGAGCGGGCGTAGCTCAGGGGTAGAGCACAACCTTGCCAAGGTTGGGGTCGAGGGTTCGAATCCCTTCGCCCGCTCCAGTTTCCGAATAGCGGTAACACCATGCCCGCGGGCCTCCGCTGGTGCCGACCGGCCGCGCGCCGATCAATTTTCGGCGGCCGGCGCGGGCCTGAACGGATCTTCGCGCATCGAACGGCCAGCGGTTTCGGGCATGTAGCGCAGCGCGGCGAGGCCGACGAGGCAGGCGAGCATCATATAATAGGCGGGCATCAGCGGATCGCCGGTCAGGCTGATCAGACCGCTGCCGATCATCGGCGCGGTGCCGCCGAAGATCGAGGTCGAGATATTATAGGCGATCGCGAAACCCGCGAAGCGTACCGCGGTCGGGAACATCGCGGGGAAAGTGGCGGAGATCGTCGCGAGCTGCGGCACATAGAGCAGGCCGAGCGCCATGAAGCCGATCAGCGCGCCGGCGAACCCCGTCCCGATCAGCATATAGAGCGGCACGACGAGCAGCAGCAGGCCGACCAGCGACCAGCGCCACATCGCGCGGCGGCCGACGCGATCGGATAGCGCCCCCGCGAAGGGCAGGAAGAGCATCATGAAGAGCATGCCGATGATCGGCACGAGCAACGCCTCTTCGTTCGACAGGCCGATGCGTCGCTGCAGATAGGTGGGCATATAGCTGAGCAGCGAATAGTTGACGACGTTGAGCGCGACGACGAGGCCGCCGACGACGAGCAGCGGGCGCCAATAGTCGCGGACAAGGACCCCGAGCCCCGGCGGCTCGCGCCGTTCGGCCGATGCCATTTCCTCGCGGAAAATCGGCGTATCTTCCATCTTCGAGCGCACATACATGCCGATCAGCCCGATCGGCCCCGCGATCAGGAAGGGGATGCGCCAGCCCCACTCGTGCATCGCCGCGTCGCCAAGGTGCAGCGAATAGCCGAGCATCAGCGCGGCGCCGAAGGAAAAGCCCGCAAGCGTCCCGAATTCGAGGAAGCTGCCATAGAAGCCGCGCCGGTCGTCGGGCGCATATTCGGCCATGAAGGTCGCCGCGCCGCCATATTCGCCGCCGGTCGAAAAGCCCTGGAGCATCCGGAGCAGGATCAGCAAGGTGGGCGCCCAGAAACCGATGCTGTCGTAGGAGGGAATCAGCCCGACCGCGAAGGTTGCGCCCGCCATCAGCAGGATGGTCATCGCCAGCACCGACTTGCGACCGATACGGTCGCCGAGCGGCCCCCAGAACAGCCCGCCGAGCGGCCGGACGAGGAAGGAGATGGCAAAGGTCGCGAGCGCGAACAGCACCGCTTCCTCGGTATCGCCGGGGAAGAGCGCTGCGGAGATATAGGTGACGCCATAGGCATAGATGCCATAGTCGAACCACTCGACCGCATTGCCGAGCGCCGAGGCGCCGACCGCGCGATGCAGCGGCGAAGGCTTGCGAAAGGGGGGCGGATGCCCCGGGGCGTGGGTCGTTACGGGCTTTTCCATGGGTCACCTGTTTGCGAATGGGAGTCGGAACTGGCGGGAGAATCGGGACCGGCGGGGTCGAGCAGCGCCGCGACCGGCGTCGTGCGCGGCAGGATCTGGAAATCCTGCTGCGCGGCGCCGGGCACCGGATCGCTGGTCGCGAGGCGCCACAGCCCGAAGGCGAGCATCATCCCCGCCGCGAGCGCGATGAAGAGGAAGAGCCCGCCCGCGCCCGCCAGCGTCATAGAGGCCGCGGCGCCAAGCGGACCGAGCGCGGCGCCGGTCGAATAGAGAAGGACGAGCTGGCCGCTCGCGGTCACGCGCTCCGACGGCAAAAGCCGGTCGTTCACAAAGGCGACGCACAGCGGGTAGAGCGCGAAGCTGAGCCCGCCGAACAGCGCGCCGAGGCCGAGCAGCAGGACGCCGGTCGGCGCCATGGCAAGCGCGATGCTGACGCCAAGCGTCGCGGCGAAGCAGGCGATGATGACGCGCCGCCGGTCGTAGCGGTCCGACAGGCGGCCGAGCGGCCATTGCAGCGCCACGCCGCCGAGGATCACGGTCATCATGAAGGTCGCGGTGTCGCCGAGGCCGAGGCCGATCCGGCGCGCGTAGATGGCGGCAAGGCCATAGAAGGCGCCGAGCAGCAGCCCGGTGATCCCCGCGCCCGCGACGCCGAGCGGCGAGGCTTCGAACAGGCGCCGCAGCGGCAGCGAGGCCGCATCCTCGAGCGACGGCGCGGCGGCGCGCGTCAGGCAAACGGGGATGATCGCGAGCGAAATCAGGATCGAGGCGAGTTCGAACGGGATTTGCGGCGCGCTGCTGCCCGAACGCAGCAGCATCTGCCCGAGCGCCTGCCCCGAATAGAGCGCGACCATGTACCAGGCGAGCACCGTGCCGCGCGTGTTCGCCTCGGCGCGGTCGTTGAGCCAGCTTTCGACGCAGATGAATACGCCCGCGACGCACAGCCCGTCGACGAAGCGCAGCGCCGCCCATAGCAGCGGGTGCTGGAACAGCGCATAGGTGAGCGTGCTCGCCGACAGCAACGCGACGAAGGCGGCGAAGGCGCGGATATGGCCGACGCGGCGCACGACGTCGCCGGCCCGCAAGGCCCCCAGCACAAGCCCGGCAAAATAGGTGGTCGCGACCGCACCGATCACCATCGTCCCGCTGCCCGCGCGTTCGAGCCGGAGCCCGATCAGCGTCGAGAGGAATCCGCTGCCCGCCATCATCACGAAAATCGCGACCAGCAGGCTCCGCACGGGCAGGATCGTTGCGAACATCGGCCGCGCCCGGCCGCCGCGTCAAGCGGCGCGCCGGCCCTCCGCGCTCGCGTCGACGTCCTCGATCAGCGCCTTGTGTAGCACACGCACCGCCGCATCGAAATCGCGGCTTTCGACGATGAACTGGACATCGACATTGCGGATCTGATGCTGCATCGCGATCATCGCGATGCCCGCATCGTCGAGCGCGCGCAGCGCGTCGGGGACGAGGCCGGGGCGCGAAATATCGCTGCCGATCGCCGATATCATCGCCACCGGCTGCGCCGAGATGGCGGCCTCGGGATAGTCTTTCTGCAGGTCGGCGATCAGCTTTTTCACCGCGTCGGCGCTCGCCGACAGATAATGGGTGATCGTGTTGGCATTCGACGATTTGCTGACGATCCACAGGCGGTGGCGCGTCAGCGCGTCGAGGATCGCGGCGTCATAACCCTTCACCCCGACCATATCCTGCTCGAAGAATTGCAGCGCCTGCAACTGGCGGATGCCGGTGACGATCTCGACGCGCGGGACGTCGGAGACATAGTCGCCGGTGACGAGCGTGCCGCCATCCTCGCGGTCGAACGTGTTGCGCACGCGCAGCGGGATGTCGGTCTGGCGCAGGCCGCGCCCGGCACCGGGGTGGATCGCCTCCATCCCCAGGTTAGCAAGCTGGTCGGCGACGTCGTAATTGGTGCGGCCGATCTTGCGCGCCCTGTCCTCGCCGACCAGCCTGGGGTCGGCGCTCGACAGGTGAAATTCCTTGTGGATGATCGCCTCGCGCGCGCCGGTCAGGACGGCGAGGCGCGAAAAGGTCATTTCGGTATAGCCGCGCGCATAGCGCCGCACCATGCCGCCCTCGCAGCCGGCATAGCCGGTGACGATCGGCATCGTCGTGGCGAGGTCGATCGCGGCGAAAGCCTCCCTGATCCGTTCGTCGAGGCTGCTGAGGTCGTCCTGGTCCCACAAGGTCAGATCGACGAAGCGCGCGTTCACGTCGCGGTCGCGCAGCAACAGTGCCGTGCTGTGCGCGCTGTGCGCCTCGCCGATCCCGGCGAGCAGCTCGCGCACCGTCATCAGCTGTTCCTTGACGCAGAAGCGGCCGTGCGCGCGCAGGCGGGCCAGATCGTCGAGGCACGCCGCGACCGTGGCGATGCGCGTATCGACGAAGGCATCGGCTTCGGCACGGCTTTCGGGCCGCGCGAACATGGCCGCGTTGCGTTCGTGCATCGCGCGGCGGACGGCTTCCATCGCCTCGCGCCAGCCGTCGGCATCGTCGTCGGCGACGAAGCGGCCGTAGACGCCCGGCGCCCCACTCTTCTTGTTCTCGAGCAGCAGGTCGGTCATCCCGGCATAGGCCGAGACGACGAAGATGCGGTTATAGAGGTCGGCGCCCGAGCGCCCTGCGATCAGCACATTGTCGAACAGGGTCGCCGTCGCGGCCATCGATGTGCCGCCGATTTTCTCGACGCTATGCCAGGTCATGCCGGCACCGTCTCGGCGAGCGGGCCGCGTTCGATCGTCAGCGGTTCGGGTTCGCCGCGATGCGCGAGGAACCAGGGGCGCGGTTTGTCGACGCCGAACGGCTTTTCGAGCCGGTTGCTGACCGCATTATAGACAAGGAAGGCGTTGGCGCGCGGGAAGGGCGTGATGTTGCCATTCGACCCGTGCATCAGGTTGCAGTCGAACAGGATGACGGTGCCGGGCTTGCCGGTCGGCGCGACGATGCCGTGCTTGTGCGCGAGCTCGGCGAGGCTTTCCTCATCGGGAACGCCATATTCCTGTTTCTTGAGCGAGCTCAGATAATGGTCGTCGGGGGTTTCGCCGACGCAGGTGAGGTAAGTGCGGTGCGACCCCGGGATCACCATCAGCGGCCCGTTGTGCGGGGTGTTCTCGGCGAGCAGCACCGACATCGACAGCGCGCGCATCCGCGGCATGCCGTCCTCGACGTGCCACGTCTCGAAATCGCTGTGCCAATAGAACTCCTTGCCCGTGAAGCCGGGTTTGTAGTTGAGGCGCGACTGGTGGATATAAACCTCGTCGCCGAGCAGGAAGCGCGCGACGTCGGCGAGCCGCGCGTCAGCGGCGAGCCGCGCCATTGCGGTGCTCTGCGCGTGAATCTCGAAGATCGAGCGGATCTCGTTGCCCTGCGGCTCGGTGACGATCGTGTCGCCGTCGAGCGCCGCCGGATCGGCGAGCAGATTGCCCGCCGCCTTTTGCAGGAAGGCGACTTCGTCGGCCGAGAAGATGTCCTCGAGCACGATGTAGCCGTCGCGGTCGAACTGCGCGGCCTGGGCCGGGCTGATCGGCGCGTCATTGCTCCATTGACTATGGACGACGGGATCCTGCCGCGGCCGCATTTCGGCCTCGGCGGCTTGGCGTGAGGGGTAGAGGTCTTGCATCGGACGTCTCCCTTTCTGTTTTCTGATTGTCAGTCGGCGGCGACGAGGTCGGCGTCGGCCGGATAAGCGCCCGTTTCGTCGTGCACTTCCTTGCCGGTCACCGGCGGGTTGAAGGCACAGGCCGTCAGAATGTCGGTTTCGGGGCGCACGATATGGCGGTCATGGTCGTTGAGCGCGTACATCACGCCGGGTTCGAGCCGGTGGATTTCGCCCGTTCCCAGATCTTCGATGGTGCCGGTGCCCTTGAGCACGAAGACGGCCTCCAGATGGTTCTGATAGTGCATCTTGAGCTCGGTGCCCGCGAACATGGTGGTGACATGGAAGGAAAAGCCCATACCATCGTCCTTGAGCAGCATACGGGCGCTGGCCCAGCCGTCCGAACGGACGTTGCGGTCGGATTTGCGGATGGCGTTGAGGTTGCGAAGGATCATGTGGATATCTCCTGTGATTATTCGGCGGCGACGGCATAATCGCTGGCCATCGCCTCGCGGATCTTGGTTTCGAGGATGTCGAGTCCGGCGCCGAGCACGGCGTCGTCGATCACGAGCGGGGCGAGGACCTTGATCACCTCGTCATGCGCGCCGCTGGTCTCGATGATGAGGCCAGCGTCGAAGCAGGCGGCGGTCACGGCGCCGGCAAGCTCGCCCGATCCGACATTGACGCCGCGCATCATGCCGCGGCCGCGCGTTTCGAATCCATGTTCGGCGGCAATGCGGCCCAGCCGCATCGCGAGCAGCTCGCCGCGCCGTTCGACGTCGCGCTGGAAATCGCCGGTGCTCCAGAAATGGCGGAGCGCGGCAGTCGCGGTGACAAAGGCATGGTTGTTGCCGCGGAAGGTGCCGTTATGCTCGCCCGGCGACCATTGGTCGAGTTCGGGACGCAGCAGGGTCAGTGCAAAGGGCAGCCCCATGCCCGACAGCGATTTCGCCAGCGTCACGATATCGGGGGTGAAACCCATATCCTCGAAGCTGAAGAAGCCGCCGGTGCGGCCGCAGCCGGCCTGGATGTCATCGACGATCAGCAGCGCGCCGTGGGCCTTCGCGATCTCGGCGATCCGGCGCAGCCATTCGGGCGACGCGGCGTTAAGCCCGCCTTCGCCCTGCACCGTCTCGACCAGGATCGCCGCGGGCGCGTCGAGCCCGCTCGACGGATCGGCGAGACGTTGTTCGAGCAGTTCGGCGGTATCGACCTCGGGGCCGTAATAATCATAAAAGGGCTCGTGCGCGACGTGGCTGAGCGGCACGCCCGCGCCGCCGCGCTTGGTGGCGTTGCCGGTGCAGGCGAGCGCCCCCAGCGTCATCCCGTGGAAGCCGTTGGTGAAGGCGATTACCATTTCGCGGCCGGTGACCTTGCGCGCGAGCTTGATCGCGGCCTCGACGGCGTTGGTGCCCGTCGGACCGGTGAACATCACACGATGGTCGAGCCCGCGCGGCTTCAGGATCAGCTCCTCGAAGGTGTTGAGGAAATCCTGCTTGGCATCGGTGTGCAGGTCGAGCCCGTGCGTGATGCCGTCGGCGGCGATATAGTCGAGCAAGGCCTGCTTCAGGATCGGGTGGTTATGGCCATAGTTGAGCGTCGAGCAGCCCGACAGGAAGTCGAGATAGCGCCCGCCCTGATCGTCGTGCATCCACACGCCTTCGGCCTTGCCGAACTGGCGCGGCATCGAGCGGGCATAGCTGCGCACCGCCGATTCGCGGCGCTCATAGATATTCCTGTCCGGAATCGCGCCGGACGGCTGGGGTGTCGTAATCATCATCTTATCCCTGTTCTGCGTCTATCTTCGTGCGGTCGATCGGCCCGATCCGGGCCAGATATTCGGTGGCGTGGGCGCCCGCGAAATGGACTTCGCGTTCGAACAGCGCGCTGCGTTCGAGTTCGGCGTCCCACTTGCGGGCAAGGCTGCGGAACAATCCCCACGATGCCTGATTGTCGGCGGTGATCGTGGTGATCATGTGGGTCACGCCGTCCTGTGCGGGCCGGCCCAGCAGGTCGGCGATCATGCGGCTCGCGAGTTGCTTTCCGCGTCCCTCGGTGGACACCGCCACCTGCCAGACGAAAAAAGCCGCGGGATCCGAAGGCGGGCGATAGCCCGATACCCAGCCGATGATCCGCCCCGCCTTTTCGGCGATGACGCATTGATCGGCGAAATGCTCGCACTGGAGCAGGTTGCAATAGCGGCTGTTGCGGTCGAGCGGGGGGCAGGCGGCGATCAGCGCCGTCACCGCCGGTCCGTCGGCCGCGCGCGGGCGCCGGAACCGCACATCGTTCGCCGAGGCCGGCACCGCATCCCAATCTTTCCCTGGAGGCAATGACTCTTCGTCTTTTTGCCGATCTAATATCTTTCATCTCCTGAAATAAATTTCGGATTCATGCGGCGCCGAAAGGCCGCGAGTCGCGCAAAATATAAGAATTGAAGCCGGGCGTTCAACCCGTCGCCGTAATTTTATTTCATATATCGAAATATATGACATCGCTGTGTCAGGCCTGCGCAATCGGCGATAATGCGTTGGCGCGCGCGGGCCGGACGGCTAACAGGGCGCATGGACTCCGAAATTGCGAACGCGACGTTGAAGGCCTTGCGGCGCGTGCTGCGCGCGACCGACGGCGGCACCCGCCGGCTGGCCGCGGCGACGGGGCTGACGCCGTCGCAATTGCTGGTGCTGCGCGAGATCGATGTGGGTGAGGAGGTGACCCCGGGGCTGATCGCGCGGCGGCTGCAGTTCAGCCATGCGACGATCACCGCGATCGTCGACCGCCTTGTCGCGCTTGATCTCGCGGCACGGTCGCGGAGCGATCAGGACAAGCGCCGCGTGCTGTTGGAGGCAACGGCGAAAGGGCGGCGCTGCCTCGCCGAGGCGCCCGATATGCTGCAGGAAATATTCGCGGACCGCTTTTCGGCGCTTCCCGCATGGGAACAGGCGATGCTGCTGGCGGGCGCCGAACGGCTGGCCGACCTGCTCGGCGCGGGCGACATGGACGCCGCGCCGTTGCTCGACGCGGGGGCGATTGACCGGGCCTAGGCGAAGGTCAGCGAGGCGAGTGCGACGATGAAGAGCAGGATCACGGCGGTGAACAGCGCCGTCAGCGCCGTGAACAGGACCGCGCTGGGTGCGCGCCGCGTATAAAGCTCCCCGAAACCGCGCACGGCCGCGGCGCCGGCATCCTCATCCTCGTCGTCGTGCGGCGCCTTGAGCAGCGCGGCGCTGATGGCGCTTGCCGGGACAGGCGTCAGAAACTCGCACCCGAAGCGCCGGCCGTCCTCGCGCACGACGCGTGCCGGGGCGGCGCCGAGTTCGGGGAGGACGAGCAGAAAGGTTTCGCCGAGCGAAAAGGCGGCGTCGGTCTCGATCAAAAGCCCCGTTCGCGACAGGTTGCGGATGACGACCGCGGCTTCGGCCGTCGCCGATCGCGCCGCAACGTCGAGCCGCAGCGTGCGCCGCTGCGTCCGCCTGCGGTCGGCCGTTTCGGACGGTCCGGCGATATGGGCCAGCAAGGATCTCACCGACGTCTCCTTTGGCGACCGGATATCGCACGACAAGCTTAAAATTGCCTTGTTGCCGACCCGATCGCCGGGGCTGGAGGCGCAAAATATCGGGCGGGGTGAAGAACCGCAGCGACGCTCGCCACTTAACAATTAAACGGATATGTTGCCGTGGGCCGGAAAAAAACTGCGACGAGCCGAAGCTTCTTGTGGGTCGAATTGGGACGCAATCGGCCGCCGGGCGAACAGGCTACGGCTTCATCAAGTTGTTTCATCTAATTGAATAGTAAGATTCTTCCGGCTGATAATGTTGCGTCCGATGGGCGACGGTTAAGCGCGAGGCCGCTTTTCCTAAAAAATTGTTAACACGCTTGCAGAGTCTCGAGAATCCATGCTCTCCTGATGGGTGGGGAAGGTCCGAGTCGCTCGGACAGTGGGTCGCACTGACATTGGTGGAAATTTTGCTGTGCCGTTTTTGCGGCAGGGCGAGGTGCGGGCGAGGGAAATAGATATGGATGCTTTCGACAATCCGGCACGGAACGGAAATGCGGGGCTTCAACGCGGAGGCGGATCGACGGGAGAGTCGAGCCAGGCCGTTTCGGATAGCGAATTTCTGGTCGCCGCCGCGCACGTGACCGCGGCCGCATCGGCGCTGCCGCTCGCCATCCAGGCGATCCTCGTTCCCGACGCGAGCGGACGCATTGTCCTGCCCGCAGGCGCATCGGTCGATGACATCAGCGTGTCGGGCGCCGACCTGATCGTCACGCTGCCGAACGGGCAGATACTGATCATTCCGAACGGCGCGGTCGATATTCCCTCGATCGTCATCGATGGCGACACGGTGCCCGCGAGCACGGTCGCGCAGCTGCTCGAAAATCTGGGCGAACTGAATCCGGAAGCCGGAACCCGCAGCTCGGGCGGCAATTTCGCCGACCCCGAAGGGCCGATCCAGGACGCCTATGCGCTCGGCGACCTCCTGCCGTACACCGAACTCGCCTTTTCGCAGCCCGAGGACCGCGAACTGCTGCCCGCCGTGCCCGACGACGAACCCGAGATCGTCATCGTCACTCCCGACCAGCCCGCCGGCGCTGCGGCCGCCACCGCGAGCGTCGACGAGGCGGGGCTTCCGGTGCGTGAGGGCGAACCCGCAGGCAGCGCGAGCGAAGCGAACAGCGAAACCACCACCGGATCGATCGTCTATGACGCGGCCGACGGCCTCGACGCGATCACGATCAACGGCACCGCGGTCACCGCCGTCGGCCAGGTCATCACGACCCCGCTCGGCCAGCTGACGATCACCAGCCTGACGCCAGGCAATGTCGGATACAGCTATACGCTGGCCGACAACAGCGATGCGAACGGCGATCCGACCGACATCTTCACCGTCGTCGTCACCGATCGCGACGGCGACACCGCGACCGCGACGCTCACCATCGATGTCGTCGACGACGTCCCGACCGCGCGCGCCGATACCGACGCGGTCGCGGCGGGCAGCTTCGCGCCCGAGGCGGGCAATGTGCTCACCGGCGCGGGGACTACGAGTGGCGCGGCGGGCGCCGACACGCCGGGCGCCGACGACGCCGTGCTGACGGGCATCCGCGGCGCGGATGGCGAAGGCGGTTTCTCCGAGCCGGGGACGGTGCAGGGCCAATATGGCACGCTGACCATCGGTGCCGACGGTGGCTATAGCTATGTCCGCGATCCGGGAACGCCGGGCGGCGTCGACGATATTTTCACATACCAGATCACCGATGGCGACGGCGATACGTCGACGGCGACCCTGACGATCCGTATCGCCGATGCGCCGACCGTCATCACTTTCGTCCCGGGCGAAGGTGATGACGGGACTATCGTATACGAAGCCGACCTGGCGGGCCGCGATGGCGAGACCCCGGGTTCGGCCTTCGGGGGCGGTGAAGGTGGTGGCGCTTCGACCAGCGGCACCATCACCTTCACTTCGCTCGACGGCGTCGGCAGCGTGTCGATCGGCGGCGTAACGCTGACGCCCGGCGCACTGCCGCAGACGATCGCGAGCGACGCAACAGGAACGCTCGTCGTCACCGGCTATAGTTACGATCCAGCGACCGGCGAGGGATCGGTCACCTATGTCTATACCCTGATCGACAACACGCTCGACGGCGACGGCACAAGGGTCAGCTTCGACCTTACCATCACCGACGTCGATGGCGACGCGGCGACAGACACGCTCGATATCGCCATCGTCGATGACGCGCCGACCGCGCGCGCCGATAGCGACAGCGTAACCGAAGACGGTCCGGCGACCGCCGACGGCAATGTATTGACGGGCTTGGGCGGCGGCGACGCCAATGCGACCGACGGCGTCGCCGACACTCAAGGCGCCGACGGCGCGACGGTGACCGGAGTGGCGGGCGGCAGCGTCGGCGAACCGCTTGCGGGCGCCTATGGCTCGCTGACGCTGAACGGCGACGGCAGCTACAGCTATGTCCTCGACAATGCGTCGCAGCCTGTTCAGGGCCTGTCGGCTGGCGAGGTGCTGACCGATAGCTTCACCTACACGATCACCGATGGCGACGGCGACATCTCGACGACCACGCTGACGATCACCATCAACGGTGCCGACGACGGCGTGACGGTCGATGGCCTCGATGGAGAGGGCGCCGAACTGACCGTCGACGAAGACGATCTTGCCGATGGCTCCTCGCCCGATGCCGCCGCGCTGACACAGGACGGCAGTTTCACCGTTTCGACCCCCGATGGGCTCGGCAATGTGACCATCGGCGGCGTCCAGGTCGTGACGAACGGCGTGTTCGCGCCCGCGACGGTGCCCAGTCCGCTCGGGACGGTCAACATCACCGGCTTCACCCCCGTCACCGGCGCCGACGGTTCGGTGATCGGCGGCACCTTCACTTATGAATATGTGCTGGCCGACAATACGCTGACGCATGGTCCCGACGGCGAGGACAGCGTCATCGACAGCTTCGATGTCGTGGTCACCGACAGCGACGGATCGACCGCGAACGCCAGCCTCGATGTCCGCATCGTCGACGACGTCCCGACCGCGCGCGACGATAGCGACAACGTGACCGAAGACGGTCCGGCGGTCGCCGACGGCAATGTGCTCACGGGCTTGGGTGGCGGCGACGCCAATGCGACCGACGGCGTCGCCGACACTCAAGGCGCCGACGGCGCGGCGGTCACGGCGGTGACCGGCGGCACGATCGGCGCCGCCTTCGCAACCAGCTATGGCGTGCTGACCCTGAACGGCGACGGCAGCTATAGCTACGCTCTCGCCAATGCGTCGCAGGCGGTGCAGGGCCTTTCGGCGGGCGAGGTGCTGACCGACAGCGTTACCTACACGATCACCGACGGCGACGGCGACACGGCCACCGCGACCCTGACAATCGCCATAACCGGCGCCGACGACGGCGTGACGATCACCGGCCTCGACGCTGAAGGCGCCGAACTGTTCGTCGACGAAGATGATTTGCCGGCGCGCGCGGGCGAAGCGCCGGGGTCGGACACGGCCCCCGACGGCGTGACCGACGGCGACAGCTTCGCCGTATCGACCCCCGACGGCATGGGCACGGTCGTGCTCGACAGCTTCAACGGCGTGCCGCTCGGGGCACCGCTGACGCTGGTTACCGCCGACGGCAGCTTCACGCCGCAATCGGTCACGACCGCTTATGGCACGCTTTCGGTCACCGGCTTCACGCCGGTTATCGGTTCAGACGGATCGGTGATCGGCGGCAGCTTCACCTATAGCTATACGCTGACCGACAATCGCACCGACCATCCCGCCGCGGGTCAGGACGACCGCACCGACAGCGTCGGCGTCACCGTCACCGACGCGGACGGATCGAGTGCCAGCGCGGCGATCGACATCCGCATTACCGACGATGTGCCCGACGCGATCGACGACGGCACGGCGCAGACGGTCGAGAATGCGCCCGTCACGATCGACGTGCTCGCCAACGACGGGCAGGGCGCCGACAGTGTCCAGCCGTCTGCGGTCGCGCTTGTCGCCGGTTCGCTGACCGGCGCCGGCACGCTCGTGAACAATGGCGACGGCAGCTTCACCTACACCCCCGCGGCGCAGGAAAGCGGCACCGTCAGCTTCCAGTATCGCATCACCGACGGCGACGGCGACACCGACGTCGCCACCGCGACGATCACCCTCGTCGCCGATTCGGCGCCGCAGATCGGCAAGGTGGCCGATTTGACGGTCGACGAGGACGGGCTTGCGGGCGCGAACATCGACAACGGCCTCGCGGGCGAGGTGACCTCGACGGGCAGCGCGAGCGCGAGCGGCACGATCATTGTCGATTTCGGCAGCGATGTTCCCGCGACGCTGGCGGGTTCGCTCGTCCTGAACGATGCCGCCGCGCTCGATACGCAGCTGACCGTTGGCGGCGTGCCAGTAACCTTTGCCAAGGTTGGCGACGATCTTGTCGGCTCGGTCGGCGGCAATGAGGTGATCCGTATTGGCCTGACGAGCGCGACCGCCGGTCCCGGCGCGACCGAAGTCACCTATGGCTATACGGTCACGCTGTCGCAGGCGGTCGATCAGGCGCTGCCCGGCGTCGAGGACAGCGATCTTCTGACGGGCATCGGCTTCACCGTCACCGACAGCGACGGCACCCAGTCGTCAGGCGCGTTCGGCGTCACCATCGTCGATGACCTTCCGACGCTCAGCGTGTCCGATGCGCCGACGAGCGTCGTCGAAGGCGCGACCGCGAACGGCACATGGACGCTCGATGCGGGCGCCGACGGCGTCGCGTCGGTGCTCGTCAGTTTCGGCAGCGGCAGCGCCACGCTTGCGCTGACGCCGGGGAGCAGCGTGTCGATCGCGCAGCCGACCGGCACGCTGACGGTGGGCGCCGATGGCAGCTTCAGCTTCGCGGCGGCGGCCGATCAGGATGACGCCACGAATCCGTCCGCGACCTTCACCCTGTCGGCGGTCGATCGCGACGGCGATCCGACATCGGACAGCCTGACGATCGCGATCACCGACGGCGCGAACCCGATCAACGCGACGCCGATCACGCTGACCGTGAACGAGGCGGCGCTCGATGCCATCGGCAGCGATCCGGCCAGCAATGCCGAAACCGCTGGCGGCAACCTCAGCTTCACCGCGGGTTCGGACACGCTCTCGGGCTTCGTCTTTACCGGGGTCGCGGGCCTCGTCGCCAATCTCGACGGCGCCGGTACCGACATCTTCTGGTCGATGGCGCCCGACGGGCAGACGATCACCGGCTCGCTGACGCTGGGCGGTCCCGCCGCGATCACGATCGGTCTGACCGCACCCGCGAGCATCGCGCTCGGCGCGACCGCGAACGCAAGCGTCACCGTAACCCTCGCCGACAACCTGCCGCACGCGCTCGCCAATGCGGCGCAGACGCAGGCGCTGGGAACGGTCACCGTGCAGGCGACCGATACCGACGGCGACCCCGCAACCGGCGTCGTCACCGTGCAAGTCATCGACGATATTCCGGCGGCGAACCCCGATGCGGACAGCGTCGCCGAAGACGGCGCGCTGATCGCGGACGGAAACGTCCTGACCGGCAGTGGCGGCAGTGACGCGAACGCCACCGATGGCGCCGCGGATACGCAGGGCGCCGACGGTGCGGCCGTCACCGCGCTCGTTGGCGGCACGGTCGGCGCGCCGCTCGTCAGCACCTATGGCACGCTGACGCTCAACGCCGACGGCAGCTATTCCTATGTGCTCGATAACAGCAACACGGCCGTGCAGGGCCTCTCGGCCGGCCAGACGCTGACCGAGACCTTCACTTACACGATCACCGACGGCGATGGCGATCCCGCCACCACGACGCTGACCATCACGATCGACGGCGCCAACGACGGGGTCACGATCAATGGCCTGGCGGTTCCCGGCGGCGAGGAGATCGTCGACGAGGACGACCTGGCCGACGGCTCGTCGCCCGATGCCGCGGCGCTGACCCAGACGGGTTCCTTCACCGTCGCCGCGCCCGACGGCCTCGACGACGTCACCATCGGCACCGCGCCGGTGATGGTGAACGGCGTTTTCACCCCCGGCCTGACGACCACGAGCCCCCTCGGCACGGTGACGATCACCGGTTTCACTCCCGTCACCGCGAGCGACGGCTCGGTGATCGGCGGCACCTTCACCTATGAATATGTTCTGGGTGACAACACGCTGACCCATCCGGCAGCGGGCGAAGACAATGTGACCGAGAGTTTCCCGGTCACCGTCACCGACAGCGACGGGTCGGGTGCCAACGCCAGCCTCGACATCGTCGTCATCGACGACGTGCCGGCCGCGGCGGCCGAGCCGAACCAGAATGTCGCCGAGGGCGCGACCGTCACCGGCACGCTCGACTTCGTCGAAGGCGCCGACGGGGCGAGCGTCACCCAAATCAACGGCACGGCGCTGGTCTTCGGCATGGACGGCTATTCGCAGGGCATCGACATCGGCGATGGCACGATCAAGGTGAAGGCCGACGGCAGCTACAGCTTCACCGCCGATGCCGCCGTCGCCGGCACCGGCAGCGCGTCGGCGACCTATACGGTCACCGACGGCGACGGCGACACATCGACCGCGCCGATTACCTTCACGATCGTCGATGCCAATGTCCCCACCGCGGGCACGACGCAGGCGTCGGTCGACGACGATGCGCTGCTCGGCGGCAATCCCGCGAGCATGACGGGCGATCTTCCCGACGCAAACGGCGACGGCGACAATGACCAGGCGACGTTCAGCGGCGCGCTCAACCTCGATTTCGGCGGTGACGGCGCGGGGTCGGTGAGCTTTGCCGCGATGGACGGCCAGACGGCAATGGTCGGCACCGAAATGGTGACCTATGACTGGAACGCGGGCACGCTGACGGCCACCGGGCCGCGTGGCGCACTGTTCACGGTCGAAGTCACCGACCCTGCGACCGGGGCCTATACGGTCACCCTGCTCGACAATGTGCTGCACACCGCACAGGGCGATGAAAATGACGCGTCGGCGACGCTCGGCTTCGTCGTCAGCGACAGCGACGGATCGACCGCGCCCGGCACGCTCGAAATCACCTTTGACGATGACGCGCCGACAGTCACCGCAGGCGGCACGCAGCCGGTGCTGACGGTCGATGAAACGGCGCTGGGCACCGATGCGCAGGCCAGCTTTGCTTCGGTGTTCACGCCGGTGTTCGGCGCCGACGGAGCGGCCCTCGCCAACCCGACGACCTATGCGCTCGGCATCAACGCGGGAGCGACGGGTCTTGTCGACACCGCGACCAACGAAGCTGTCGTGCTCAGCGTCGTCGGCGGGGTGGTCCAGGGCCGGACCGCGACCTCGGACGCGCTCGTCTTCACGATCGGCGTCGCGGCGGACGGGACGGTCACGCTCGACCAGATCCGCGCCGTGGTCCACGCGCCCGACAGCGGGCCCGACCAGCCGGCGGGTCTTGTCGCCGACAATCTGGTCACCCTGACCGCGACGGTCACCGACGGGGACGGCGATACCGCGAGCGCCACCGCGAACATCGGCCAGAATCTCGTTTTCCGGGACGATGCGCCGGTAGCGAACGATGATAGCGCGGGACTGACTGAGGGCGGGCCGAGCTTTGTCACCTTCGACGTTGATACCAACGACAATAATGGCGCCGACGGGTTGGGCAGCCGGACCTTCACCAGCCTGACGGGCAGCTATGGGACGATCACCCTGAATGGCGACGGCACCCAGACCTATACGCTGACCCCTGACGGACAGGCGGCGATCGACGGCTTGGCGCCGGGGGCGACGCTGACGGATATATTCACCTACACGCTCACCGACAAGGACGGCGACAGCGATCCCGCGACGCTGACGGTCACGCTGACCGGCACCGACGACGGCGTGACGATCACCAACCTGACGCCCAAGCTCGACGGCGGCGACGCGGTGGTCGACGAGGACGACCTGCCCGCCGGGTCCGACACGATGAAGGAGTCGCTCACGCAGACGGGCAGCTTCACCATCTCGGCGCCCGACGGCGTTGCCGACCTGTCGGTCCACGGGGTGCAGGTCATCGCAAATGGCGTTTTCACGCCGGCGACGATCGTCACGCCGCTCGGCAACACGCTCGACATCACCGCCTATGATCCGGCGAACGGCGAGGTCAGCTACAGCTATACGCTAGGCGCCGCCGAAACCCATGGCGCTGTGCAGGGCGAAAACAGCCTGTTCGAGGATTTCGTCGTCGAGCTGACCGACGCCGACGGCGACAACACCGACAGCCTGCTGTCGATCAACATCGTCGACGATATCCCGACGGCGGCGGCCGATGCGGACATTGTAGTGGCCGAAGACGCCGCTCCGGTCGGCGGCAATCTGCTCGCCAACGACACGCAGGGCGCCGACGGCGCGACGCTGACCTCGGTGACGATCGGCGGCAATGTGACCCTGATCGCCGCGGCCGGAACGACCGTGATCCCGACCGCGAACGGCATCTACAGTTTCACCGCGACCGGCGTCTGGACATTCGATCCCAATCCGGTGAACAACGCGGCGGCGGTCGATGCCGGCTTCAGCTACACGATCACCGACGGCGACGGCGATATCGCGACCGCGACGCAGGCGATCAGCCTGACCGACGGCGCCGGTCCGCTCGGCGGCGGTTCGATCACGCTCGCGCTCGACGACCAGAATCTGTCCGACGGATCGACCCCGGCGGGTCCGGATTCGGCGAACGACACGCTCGTCTTCACGCCGGGCTCGGACGCGATCGCCTCGATCGTCTTCGCGAACAGCCTTGCGGGCCTTGGCGGCGGGCTGACCTGGGTGCGCGTGTCGGATACGCAGGTCACGGGTTCGGACGGCGCGCGGCTCGTCGTTACGCTCGACCTGGTGCGCGTCGGCAACAGCGCGTCGGTCACCGCGACGCTCAATGACAATTATGACAGCCATCCGGGACTGAACCTCGACGATCTGGCGAACCTCGGTTCGGTAGGCGTCGTCGCGACCGACGCCGATGGCGACACCGCGACGGGCAGCGTGGCGGTCACCGTCTCCGACGACCTGCCGACGGCGCGCGCCGACAGTGATGCGGTGACCGAGGACGCGCCGGGCGGGGCGACGGGCAATGTCATGACCGGCATCGGCACGACCAACGCGCCGGGCAGCGCCGACACACAGGGCGCCGATGGCGCCAGCGTGACCGGCGTTGCCGTGGGGACGTCGGCGACGGCGGTGGCGGGCAATGTCGGCGCGGCGCTGGGGGGCAGCTATGGTTCGCTGACGCTGGGCGCGGGCGGCGGCTACACCTATGCGCTGAACAACGGCAATGCGGCGGTGCAGGCGCTCGGCGTGGGCGAGACGCTGACCGAAACCTTCACCTATACGATCACCGACGGCGACGGCGACCAGTCGACGACCACGCTGACGATCACGATCAACGGCGCGAACGACCTGCCGACGATCGGATCGTCGACGACCGCCGTGTCGGACGAGGGCCTCGCGGGCGGATTGCCCGACAGCGTCGGGACTGTCGACACCACCAACCTCACGCTCCGCACCGGAACCATCGCGGTCGGCGACCCCGATGGCGATCCGCTGACGCTGTCGCTCGGTGCGCCCGCGACCGCCCTGTTCTCGGGCGGCCAGCCGATCGTGTGGGACACGACCAACCCGCAGCTCTTGCTCGGCAAGGTCGGGACCGAAACGATCATCAGCGTCGCGATCGACAATGGCGGCAATTTCACCGTATCGCTGCAGGGACCGATCGATCACCCCGACACGACGCTCGAGGATGCGCTGTCGCTTGTGGTGCCGGTAAGCGCGAACGACGGCACGACGACCGTGACCAATGCGGCCGCGCTGACCATCGGGCTGGAGGATGACGCGCCGGCTGCGATCGCGCCGCTCGCCGCCGCGCTGATCAACGCGCCGGGCGCGTCGGTGTATCAGTCGCTCGATAGCGACGGCGACGTTGACAATAATTATGGCGGCGACGGGCCCGGAAGCGTGATTTTCACCGCCGCGACGATCGCGGCGCTGCAAGCGCAGGAACTGACCTCAGGCGGCCAGATGCTGACCTATGTCATTTCGGCGAACGGCACCGTCCTGACCGCTGAAAAGCCGAATGGCGACGATGTCTTCATCATCCGCCTGCAACCCGCGGGCCATGCGGACCAATATCAGGTCGAGATGGTCCAGAAGCTCGATTCGACGGCGACGATCGATTTCAACAGCGGCGGCTATGACATCGTCGGCGGCAACACCGCGTGGATCGGCTTTACCCTGGCCGGCGACAATAACAGCCCCGACATTCTCATCACGCCGATGACGAACGGCGTCGACGGCGGCAAGATGAACGCGAACGCGACCAACACCGGCGTATCGGACGGTAACAGCGTCGGTCCGACCGAGGCGGTCCGCATCGATTTCGTCGTCGATCTCACCGGAACGCCCGGCAACAACGACTACGCGCCGATCGCCAATCAGACTCACGCGTTCGATTCGCATTATTCGGCCAACGGCGCGTCGGCCTTCTTCTCCAACATCAACAGCAGCAGCAGCGTCCGCATCGTCGCGCGCGACGACATCGACACCGACAATGACGTCGGCGACGGGGTCCAGGACATAATCACCGGGGTCGCGATCAGCTACAACGGTTCGACGCTGATCGTGACCACCGCGGGCATCTATAATGTCGGCGGGCAGAATTATACGGTCAGCTTCAGCGGCGGCGAAGCGACGATCGACGGGGTCGTCGCGGACACCCGTCTCGCGGGCTTCACCGCCGACGGTTACAACAGCATCGAATTCCACCACGCGGGCGGCGACACGTTCAAGATCGGCGACTTCGGCGCGGTGGTCCAGACCGAAAATCCGGTGAATTTCGAAGTCCCCGTGACGATCGTCGATGGCGACGGCGACACCGCGCCGGGGTCGCTGTCGATCACGACCGCATCGCCGCTGCTCGTCATCGGGTCGGCGACCGGCGACGTTGGCGGCGAGGCGACCGACCATGTCGTCGCCAATCCGCAGGGTCTGCCCGACGGAGCGATCGCGGGCGGCGCGTTTGACGACACGCTCGTCGGCGACCCCGGATCGGTGACGATCACCGAGGGGCAGCAGGCGAATGTCGTGCTCGTGCTCGACAGCTCGGGCAGCATGACGACCCAGATCGCGTTCGGCGGCGGCACGATTTCGCGGATGCAGGCGCTCAAGAACGGCGTGAACGCGCTGATCGACAGCCTGTCGCAATCGGGCGCCCTCGATGTGCGCATCACCGTGATCGATTTCGACAGCGACGGCGACAATCTCGGAACCTTCAACCTCATCGTGAACGGCGTGGTCCAGGCGGCGCAGGTCACGGCGGCGAAGGCTGCGGTCAACGGGATGACGGCATCGGGCAGCACCAATTACGAGGACGGCCTGCAGGATGCGCTGAGCTGGATCAACGGCGGTAACGGGATCACCGGCGCCGACGTGAACAAGGTCGTATTCGTGTCCGACGGCAACCCGACCGTCTGGAACAATGGCGGCAACGGCGACGACGGTGACGCCACCAACGTCCAGAATTCGATGAACCAGGTGCTGGGCTCGGATGGGACGAACGAACCGCAGCAGATCCTCGCGACCGGCTATTCGATCGATTCGGTGGGGGTCAACGTCAATGCGAGCCTGTTGGCGCGGCTCAGCGATGTCGAGGATGGCAATGCTTCGGGTGGAACCGGCAGCGCGACCAACGCGACGTCCGCCGAACAGCTCGCGGCGGTGCTTCAGGTGCTTGGCGGCTCGACCGACCTTGCCGCGGCGGGGAACGACACGATCAACGGCGGCGACGGCGCCGACATCATTTTCGGCGACGTGCTTTACACCGACGCCCTCGCGGCGCAGCTCGGCGTGAACCTGTCGCCGGGGTCGGGCTGGGCGGTGTTCCAGACGCTGGAAGGCCGCGTGAACGCCGAAGCGATCGATCCCGCCGGCAATGGCGCCGACTGGAATCGTCAGGACACGATCGCCTATGTCCGCGCCAATTATACGGCGCTGGCGCAGGAAAGCGGCCGGACGGGCGGCAACGACACGATCAATGCCGGCGCCGGCAACGACATCATCCTTGGTCAGGAAGGCAATGACACGATCAACGCCGGGGGTGGTGACGACCTGATCCAGGGCGGCACGGGCCGCGATGTCATGACCGGCGGGACCGGGGGCGACACCTACGTCTTCAACGCGGGCGACAGCCGCCCGACGTTGGGTGGCAGCGGGAATGGCGGGACGATCACAGGGCACGACGTGATCACTGATTTCAATCTCGCGGCCGATATTTTGAACCTGCCCGGAACGCCGGTCCCCGACGGGAATGGTGCGGTGGACGGAACAAACTCGGTTCTGACGATCAGCGGACAAGCGATCCGCTCGCATTCGGTCACCAACGGCGTGATTACGTTCGACGACAATAACAGCTTCGCGAACGCGCTCACCTTGTCGAGCGACGCGCATGTCGCGGCGGCGGTCGATTATCTGCAGCGCAATGACCTCGGCCCGGCGGGAACCACCGTCGCTTTCGTCGCGGGCACGCGGACCTTCGTCTATCAGCAGGTCGGGGCCGATGCGAACCCGGCTAACGATATCCTCATCGAGTTGCAGGGCGTCACGATCACCAATCTGACGACGCTGATCGGCACCCGCGTCACGCCGGTGACGCTCGACCTCGGCGGCGACGGGCTCGATTTCGTCCCGTCTTCTGCGGGAGCCGCCTTCGACCATGACGGCGACGGTGTGCGCGAGGCGACCTCGTGGGCGGGCCGCGGCGACGGCATCCTAGTTCGCGACGCCAACGGGGACGGCATCGCCAATCATGGCGGCGAGATCAGCTTCTCGGTCGCCGGCTCGACCGACCTCGAAGGGTTGCGGCTGCAATATGACAGCAATGGCGACGGCCGGCTCAGCGCCGGGGACGCCGAATTCGCCAGCTTCGGCGTGTGGCAGGACGCGAATGGCGACGGCCTCACCGACGCGGGCGAGTTCCGCTCGCTCGCCGACCTCGGCATCGTCAGCATCGCGCTGACGTCCGACGGCAATGCCTATGTCGCCGGCGAGGGCGAGGTGATCGTCCATGGCGAGGCGAGCTTCACGCGAACCGACGGCAGCAGCGGCGCGGTCGGCGACGTGTCGTTCATCACCCCCCGCGCGGCGAACGACGCCGAACGGACGGCGGGCACCCAGGCGCTGACGAGCTCGCTGGTGGCGGCGTCGCTGGTCGCGCTGGTCCATGACGCGCAGCCGGACGGTCCGGTCATGGACAAGATGGTGAGCGAAAATGCGATTGCCGTCGATACGGCGGAGGGAAGCGGCACCGTCGCGGCGACCGGGATCTCCGGCGCGACCACGCCGCCTATCGCGAACGAAACGGCGCTCGAATCGGTGGAGGATGCGCCGTCCGTGCTATCGACCGCGGCGACGCCCGACGACCCAGCGGCCGCTTCGATCGACGAGGATCGGGGCGATTGGCGCAACGATACGGGGACCGACGCGCCCGCCGAGCGCGATGCGGACGCTCTGTTCGATCAGGTCGCGGACCATATTGCCCCGGCTCATGGCCTGATGGACGGACTGTTCGCACTCGCCGCGCTGCCGGCCGACGCAGGCGTCGCCGATGCGGCGGCGCATGACCCGGCCGCGACCGCGGTGCTCGCGGAAGTCATCGAGGGCCGCAACGCGGTCGATCAGTTGATCGACGCCGTCGCGAAAGGCGGGGCGGCGCAGGTCGCGGGCGGTGAAACGCCCGCTTTCGACCTCGCACACTTCCTGGGCCAGAGCGTGGCGCCCGGCGCGGCGATCATGCCGCATCCGGCGATCGAGCAGGATCTTCATCAATTGGCGACGGCCTGACCGCCGCATTTCAGGACCAAAAAGACCTAGTGGGAGGGCGATTAGATCATGGCATATCAACCGGGACAATGGATGGCGGGGGCGCTGGCGGGGCTGCTACTCGCTCAGCCGGGCGTCGCGATGGCGCAAGCGCTGGCCGATCGGCCGATCGACGAACTCAAGACCGAGGTGCGGAGCCGTTACGATGCGGCGCTGGCGATGTCGGTCGATCCAGCTGTCACCGCGGCGGACACGGGCAGCTACGCCTGGGCGTCGGAGGCGAAGGTCCAGTGCGGCATCGCGATGGGGTTCCTGAAATCGAACAGCAAGGACGCCGAAAGCCTGCGCCGCTGCGATTTCGCCTATGGCATGATGACCCGCGCGCCGCAGCCCGCGCCCGAGGCGCCGCTGGTGCCGCCCGCGCCGCCCGCGACCGAAAACTGCCCGCCCGAGGTCGCGTCGACCTTTTATTTCGACTGGGATTCGACCACCCCGCCCGCCGATGCGGCGCAGTCGGTGGCTTTCATGGCCGAAAACCGCGCACGCTGCGGCTGGGCGAATTTCACCGTCGTCGGCCACACCGACCGGTCGGGGCCCGATAGCTATAACGACGGCCTCGCGCTGCGCCGCGCGCACGCGATCGCCGACATGATGGGCGGGGCGGGGATTCCCGCAGGCGCGATCACCGTTTCGGGAATGGGCGAGCGCCAGCCGCGCGTCCAGACCGTCGACGGCCAGCGGACGCCAGAAAACCGGCGCGTCGAAGTCGAAGTGAACGGGATGGGGGGACAGTGATGAGACCGCAACACAAGCTCGCAGGCCTTGCCTCGGCACTCGCTATGGCCTTCTTCGCGGCCTCGGCTTCGGCCGAGCCGACCAGCATGCAGAATGTCATGGCGGTCGCGATCGATTCGAACCCGCAGATCCATCAGGCCGAAATGAACAAGCAGGCGATCGAGTTCGAGCTCGAGCAGGCGAAGGGCCTTTATCTGCCGCGCGTCACGCTCGAATTGTCGGCGGGCGTCCGGCGGCTCGAAAATGCGACCCGTCGCGCGCTCGGCATCGCCAACGACGAGCTGTATCCGCTCGAAGCCGGGATTCGCGCCGAACAGACGCTTATCGACTTCGGGCGGCGCCGCGGCGAGAAGCTGCGCCAGGCGGCGCGCGTCGACGGGGCGGCGCTACGCGTCGTCGAGCGCTCCGAATTCATCGCGCTGCAAAGCGCGCGGCAATATCTCGACATCCTGCTCCAGCAGCGCGTCGTCGCTGCCGCCGAAGACAATATGACCTTCCACAACGGCCTCGTCTCCGACCTGTCGAGCGGGGTGACCGCGGGTTCGATCAGCATCGCCGATCTGCAACAGGCGCAGGAGCGTGCCAAGGCGGCGAGCGTACGCGTCAGCGAAGCCAAGGAAGCGCTACAAAATGCCAGGATCGAACTGCTCGCGCTGAGCGGGCTTCAGGTCGACGAGGTGCAGATGCCGCCGGCGATGGCCGAAAAGCTGCCCGCGAGCCTCAGCGAAGCCGTCGGTCTCACCCGCGCGCGGCATCCGAAAGTGCTCGAGGCACAGGCCGACGTCGATGCGTCGAACGCCGAAGCCAAAAAGGCCAAGGGCGATTTCGCCCCGACGATCGGGCTCGAGCTGTCGGGCCGGATCGGCGACGATATCGACGCCTTCCGCGGCGAGACGAACGACCTGCTCGGCCGCGTCGTGATGCGCTGGGATATTTTCGACGGCGGGATCAACCGCGCGAAATATCAGGAGATGGTGCGCCGCGCGAGCGAGAGCCGTTTCCGCTTGCACGAGGCCGAACGCAATGCCGAGGCCGACACGCGCCGCGCATGGAATGCGCGCGAGACGCAGACCGCGGTGTTCCGCGACCTCGTCGATCAGAGCAAGGCGACCGACGAGCTGCTTCTGTCGTACCGCGACCAGTTCGGGGTCGGTCGCCGTTCGCTGCTCGACGTGCTCGATGCGCAGAACACGCGCTTCAATGTCCAGGTCCGCGCCGAAACCGCGCGCTTCTCGGAGATGTTCGCGGTCTATCAGATCCTCGCCTCGACCAACAATCTGCTCGACGCGTTCAATCTGGCCGCACCCGAATCGCGCCGTGTCTATGCACGCGAAGAGGTCGGCTACGGCCCGCCGGCGCCCGCCGAGCTTCAGCGTCGCCGTTATCCGCAATGATCAGCAGTGGATTGATTCCAAGTAGAAAAACCAGACATGTTGCAGGATCAATCCACGATTGCGCGTATCGGTAGGGAGGCGCCGGGCGATCCGCTTATCGCCTGCATCCTCTTTGTCGCGCAGCATTTCGGGCAGAATTTCCAGCGCGGCGCGCTGTCGGCGCTCGCGCGCGACGAGCGCGGCTTCCTTCCCTTTCATCAGGCCGAAGCCGCGCTCGACCTCTGCTTCATCAACAATGAGCGGCTCTATGCGCGCAAGGTACGGAACCTGGCGCGCGACCTGCCCGCGATCGTCCGCCGCACCGATGGCACATGCGCGGTGCTGCTTGAGGCGAAGGACGAGCAATATCTCGTCTGGGAACCCGGCGCTGCCCTGCCTTTCTGGGCCGACGCGGCGGCGGTCGAGGACAGCTATGCCGGACAGGCGGTGGCCGTCGCCGCCGATCCGACCGCGATCCGCGCCGAGGAGCGGCCGTGGGACGAACCGGCGAAGCGCCACTGGTTCTGGGGCGAGGTGCGGCGGGTGCGCCGGTCCTTCTATCCCGTGCTCGGCGCGGCGCTGATGATCAACCTGCTCGGCTTCGCGCTGCCGCTGTTCACGATGAACGTCTATGACCGCGTCATACCGAACAAGGCGGTGTCGAGCCTGTGGGTCCTCGCGATCGGCGCGCTGCTCGCCTTTGCGGTCGAATTCACGTTACGCCTCGCGCGCTCGACCTTGCTCGACGATCTCGGCCGCGACCTCGACGTCAAATTGTCCGAGAAGATTTTCTCGAAGGTGCTCAACATGCCGCTCGCCGACCGGCGCGGCAGCACCGGGATGCTCGCGCGGCGCGTGTCCGAATTCGAAAGCGTGCGCGATTTCTTCGCCTCGACGACGATCGTGCTGATCGTCGACCTCGCCTTCCTCTTCCTCTTCCTGATCATGATCGCCGTGCTCGCGGGCTGGCTTGCGCTCGTCCCGCTCGCGATCATTGCGGTGATGGGCATTGCGGGTTTCTTCCTTCAGCGGCGGATGATGCAGGCCTCGCTCGATAACCAGGCCGACATGAGCATCCAGCACGCGATGCTGGTCGAGGCGATCGGCGGCGCCGAAACGGTCAAGAGCTGTGCCGCCGAGGGGCAGGTACTCGGCCAGTGGCGCCGGATGGTCGATACCAGCACGCGGACCCAGGCGACGCTGCGCCGGACCGGCGCCGCCGCGATCAACCTCGCGACGCTCGGCCAGCAATTTTCCAGCCTCGCGCTCATCATCGGCGGCTTCTACCTCTTTGACGCCGGCAAGATTTCGATGGGGGCGATCATCGCGATCGTCATGCTCGCCGGACGCTCGATGGCCCCTGTCGGCCAACTCGCTTTCCTGATGACGCGCGGGCGGCAGGCGCTGACGACGATGGCGAGCATCCAGCAGATGATCGACGCAGACGACGAACGCCGCATGGGCAGCAGCGCGCTGAACCTGACGATCGACAAGGGCGACGTCGCGGTTGAAGGGCTGTCCTTCACTTACCCCGGAGCCGCTGCGCCGTCGCTCACCGACATCGACCTCCGAATCGAGGCGGGGGAGCGGATCGCGATCGTCGGCCGCGTCGCGTCGGGCAAATCGACGCTCGGGCGGCTGCTTTGCGGCCTCTATGCGCCCGATGCGGGCAATATCTTCATCGACGGGCTCGACAGCCGCCAGCACTCGCCGATCTATCTGCGCTCGCAATTCCGCTTCGTCGGGCAGGACGCCGTGCTGTTCAGCGGTTCGATCAAGCAGAATATGCAATATTGCGCGCCGGCGGCGACCGACGCCGAACTGCTTGCGACCCTGCAGTCGATCGGCGCCGACCGCTTCATGGGCCGCGACGAGACGGGGCTGGACCGCGGCACCGGTGAACGCGGCGGCCAGTTGTCGGGCGGCCAGCGCGGCTTCCTGACTATCGCGCGCGCGCTTGCCTCGCCCTCGCGCTTGCTGTTCCTCGACGAACCGACCGGCGCGATGGACACGCAGAGCGAACGGCTTTTCATCGAGGCGCTCGATAAGGCCGTCGCGAAATCGCAAACGCTGATCATTGCGACACACCGCGAAGCGATCCTCCAGATGTGCGACCGCATCATCGTCATCGACGGCGGTCGGATCGTCGCCGACGGCCCGCGCGCCGACATCCTCGCGCGGTCGAGCAAAGACGCAGCGCCCAAGGAACCGGCATCATGATCCCAGAGCTCAACATCGGGCGCGACGGTACGGCCCGCGCCGAGGTTCCCTGGGCGGACACCGATACGCGGCGGCCGTCGAAGAGCCTGAAGCTCATATTGCTGGGGCTCACGCTGTTTGCGGCGGCAATCCTTTTCGCCGCATCGAACGATCGCCTCGCGCGCTTCGTCGAGGGCGTTGTCGCCGGCTGGACGGCCGATCCCGCCGAAACCGCGAAAGCGGCGAAGCGAAAGGCGATCGCGAAGCTGATCACCGAAACCGAGACCGACTCGATCGTTCCGGCCGCCGAGGGCGCCGATGCCGTCGCGCGAAATGCGCTGCTTCCCGTGTCGACGCTGCCCGTCGAGGCGGCGCGGCCGTTCATGATGCCGGTGGTTTCGCTGGTGCAGGCGACCAACGCGCAGCGCTGCCTGACGCAGGCGATCTATTATGAGGCCGCGACCGAATCCGACGCGGGCAAGGCCGCGGTCGCGCAGGTTATCCTCAACCGCATGAAGCACCCTGCCTATCCGAACACCGTCTGCGGCGTGATCTATCAGGGCAGCACGCGCCCCGGCTGCCAGTTCAGCTTCGCGTGCGACGGCTCGATGCGCCGTCCGCCGGTGCCCGCGCTTTGGCGCCGTTCGGCCGAGATCGCGCGCGCCGCGCTGGCGGGCCATGTCGAGACCAGCGTCGGCATGGCGACGCACTATCACGCCAATTATGTCCTGCCGCGCTGGGCGCCCAAGCTGACCAAGATCGAGCAGATCGGCGCGCATATCTTCTATCGCTGGCCGGGATCGTGGGGGAAGCCCGGGGCCTTTTCCGACGCCTATACCGGCGCCGAATATATTCCCGCCTTCAGCCAGCTCTATGCGGGCGGTGCGGCGGCTGCCGAGGCGTTGCCCGGCGTAGTGATCGCGACCCAGGGCGTGCCGCTGCCGCGCGACCCCACCGATCACCGCGCCGACAACGACGTCGGCGGCCGCGTCGATGTCACCAAGGGCTGGGTGCCGAACATTCCCGATCCGACCCAGAGCAAGGCGCGTTTCGACAGCCTGACCAGCCAGCAGGGCGCCGACGCCGCGCCCGAAATCCAGCCCGGAACCTAACTATGGGAATCGCGAAATTCTGGCAGCGCCTTCGTGGGAGCGAGCAGATCATGGTCGCGGCTGCGGCCGGCTTCGTCCTGTTCCTGCTGTGGGCGAGCATCGCGCGCGTTGACGAAGTGTCGCGCGGGCAGGGGCGCGTAATCCCTTCGTCGAAGGTGCAGATCATCCAGTCGTCCGAACCCTCGACGATCCGCGAAATCCTCGTCCGGTCGGGGCAAACGGTGAAGAAGGGACAATTGCTCGTTCGCCTCGACAATACGACATCGCAGTCCGAACTCGGCCAGCTCGAAACCGAAAACGCCCGTCTCGCACAGCGCGCCGCGCGCCTTGCGGGCGAAGGCGGCAGCGGCGCGGCTTGCGCCGGGGCCGATTGCGGCGACGAAGCGCGCCTTGCCCAGGTGCGGCGTTCGTCGCTGCAAAGCCAGCTCGCCGCGCTGTCCGCCAGCGTCGAACAGCGCCGCCGCGACATGGGCGAAGCGCAGGCCACCGCCTCGTCGCTCGAAAGCAGCCTGCGCCTCGCGCGCCAACAGGTCGCGATGCTCGAACCGCTCGCGGCAAAGGGCGTCGTGCCGCAGACCGAGCTGTTGACCGCGCAGCGCGAGGTCGTCGATATCCAGGGCCGGCTGGCCGCCGCGCGCCAGGCGATCTCGCGCTCGCAGGCGGCGGTGCGCGAAGCCGGCGCCGAGGTGCAGCGCGCACGCTTCGATTTCCAGCAGGAGGCGCTCAACGAACGCAGCCAGCTGACGACGAAGATGGCGGTCAACGAGGAAACGATCCGCGGCGCCGAGGGCCGGCTTGCGCGGTCCGAAATCCGCTCGCCGGCGCGCGGCGTCGTCAACGACCTGCTCGTCAACACACTCGGCGGCTATGTGAACGCGGGTGAACAGATCATGCAGATTGTGCCCTTGGGCGACAAATTGCTGATCGAGACGCGCGTTACGCCGCGCGACATCGCCTTCATCAAGGTCGGCGATCCCGCGAACGTCAAGGTCACGGCCTATGATTTCTCGATCTATGGCGGCCTCAACGGCAAGGTCGTGCGCGTGTCGGCCGACAGCATCTATGACGAGGTCGAGCGGCAGGCCTATTTCACCGTCGTCGTCGAAACGTCGAACAGCTATCTGACCTCGAACGGCCGGCGCCTGCCGATCACTCCGGGCATGCTATGCGATGTCGAGATCGTGACCGGCAAAAAGTCGGTGCTGAGCTATTTGCTGAAACCGGTCTTGAAGGTCAGCGGATCGGCGCTCACCGAACGCTGATCGTTCAGCGCCAGTGTGTAACTCTTTTCCGACGCGGGGAGGGCGGCAAGGTCCGGCGACGGCTGCGCGCCGCGATAGGCGTGGACCCAGCGGCGGTTGCCGCTGAACGACAGCACCGGGCGCACCGCATTGGCCTGGCTCCCGTCGTAAAGCCGGTCGGTCACATTATCGAGCACCAGCTTGCCGGCATCGGTCTGGACGAGCAGGAAGGCATGGTCGGCGTTGGCGGCAAGATCGCGGAGCAGCACCAGCTTCATCCGCTCGGCATCGACTCCCGCGGCGCGCAGCATCTGCATCTTCAGGATCGCGAAATCCTCGCAGTCGCCCTTGCCGCGCGCGATCGTCTGCTCGGCGGTCGCCCAGAAATCGCGCTGGCGGTAATTGCGGTCGTCGCCGACATAGGCGATCTCGCGGTTGACCCACTGGTTGACGCGCGCGAGCAACTCGGGCTCGGCGAGGCCCGGCGAGGCGTTGGCGCTGCGAAGCTTGCCCTGCATCAGCGCCGCGGGCGCGGCGCGGCGGACGCGGTTCCAGCGGGCGTCGAAGCGCGTGCGCCTGACGGGGATCGCGCGCGTGCCGAGTTCGGACGCCGCGTCGGCTTCGGCCAAGGAGGGAAGGATAGAGGGGGCGCTGCAGCCGGTGGCGGGAAGCGCGAAGGAAATAGGGCGCTGACTTGCGGGTTCGAGCGCCCGCTGGACGGGCGTCCCGGCGAGGCCCGCGGTAACCGGCACGGCGGTCGTTTCCGCCCCCTGCTCCGCCCGGATACGGTCGAGCGCGCTCGGCGCGCCGCCCAATATGGCGCGCGAAATATCGGCGGGAGCCTGCGTCCCCGCATGGCTCGCGGCGACGGGGCACGCCGCCTTGCCGCCCGCCAACGTCTTCACGTTGAGCAGCTTGGGCGATGCATGGACGGCGGTTGGCGTCATCGCCGCGGCCGCCATCACGATGGCGACAGGAAGCCACCGCGACTCGCCGTAGACAGGATGGGCAGACTTGCTCATGCCGCCCGCTTTGCCGGGGCGAAGTGAGAATCTGCTTCATGGTCATGGTAAACAGTGCGTTCACCATGATTGGCGCAGCGTCGAGACTAATGCCGCGGTTTGAGCGTGAGCGGGAGGCCGGCGGTGACCAGCACGACTTCCGCCGCGGTGGCGGCGACCGACTGGTTGAGCTGCCCGGCCGCGTCGCGAAACGCCCGCGCCAGTGCGTTGTCGGGCACGATGCCGAGGCCGACCTCGTTGGCGACGAGGATCAGCGTGCCCTCGAAACGGCCGATCGCATCGCATAATTGCTGCCCGGCGCGCGCGATATTTGCGTCGGCGAGCAGCAGGTTCGACACCCAGAGCGTCAGGCAGTCGACGAGCACGACGGCTCCTTCTCCATTCACGGCATCGATTGCGGCGGGCAGTTCGCGCGGCGCCTCGACCGTCGTCCAGCGCATATCGCGGTCGGCGCGATGGCGCGCGATGCGCTCGCGCATCTCGTCGTCGAAGGCTTCGGCGGTCGCGACGAAGACGGGGTTCGCCCCGGCCGCCTCGGCGCGCGCCTGCGCATAGCGGCTCTTGCCCGACCGCGCGCCGCCGAGCACGAACAGCGACGGCCCGCTCATCCGCCGATCCCCGCGATCCGCAGCATCGCGTCAACATCGGCGTAGCGCGCGAACTCGGCGGCGATATCGTCGAGCGCGGTGTCGACATCGGCGGCATAATCGCGTCCGCTTGCCGTGACATCGATCCGCGCGAGTAGCGCGCGGCGCAGGTCGGCCGACGCGAACAGGCCATGCAGATAGGAGCCGATCACGCGGCCCGCTGGATCGATCGCGCCGTCCTCTGCGCCATCCTCGAGCATCGCCATGCGCCGCGCCGCACCGGGGCCGCGCGTTTCGCCCATGTGCATTTCATAGCCTTCCACCGGCGCACCCAATGCGGTGCCGCGCACGCGGCGCAATATTTTCGCGGGCGAGAGTGTCGTTTCGACGTCGAGCAGGCCCAGCCCCTCGACCTCGGCAGGTGCGCCTTCGATCCCCAGCGGATCGGCGATCCGGCGCCCGAGCATCTGATATCCGCCGCACAGCCCGACGATCAGCCCGCCGCGCCGGTGGTGCGCCCGGATGTCGATATCCCAGCCCTCGGCGCGCAGCGCGGCGAGGTCGGCGATCGTCGCTTTCGATCCCGGCAGCACGATCATTGCCGCCTCGGCGGGGATCGGCCGCCCCGGCGGTACCATCACGACCTCGACTCCTGGTTCGAGCTTCAGCGGATCGAGGTCGTCGAAATTCGATATGCGCGGCAGGATCGGGCAGGCGATCAGCTTGCGCCCCTCCTGCGGGTCGGCGGCGCGGTCGAGGATCACCGCGTCCTCGCTTGGCAAGCGCGCCGCCGCGCTCAGCCAGGGAATGACGCCCAGCCCCGGCCAGCCGCTCCGCCGCTCGATCGCGCGATAGCCGTCCTCGAACAGCGTGGGGTCGCCGCGAAACTTGTTGATCAGGAAACCGCGGATCATAGCCGCGTCGTCGGGCTCGATCACCGCGCGCGTCCCGACGACCGACGCGATCACGCCGCCGCGGTCGATGTCGCCGATCAGCACGACGGGCACGTTGGCGGCGCGCGCGAAGCCCATGTTGGCGATGTCGCCCGCGCGCAGGTTGATCTCGGCCGGCGATCCGGCGCCTTCGACGATGATGATGTCGCACTGGCGCCGCAGCCTGTCATGGCTTTCGAGCACCTCGGCCATCAGCGCGCCCCGCGCCTCGCGGAAATTGCCGCTGCCCAATGTGCCGCGCACCCGTCCGTGGACGATCAGTTGCGACGTGCGGTCGGCCTGCGGCTTCAGCAGCACGGGGTTCATGTCGCTGTGCGGCTCCGCGCGGCACGCCAGCGCCTGCAGCGCCTGCGCGCGCCCGATCTCACCGCCGTCGGCGGTGACCGCGGCATTGTTCGACATATTCTGCGGCTTGAATGGAAGTACGCGAAGGTCGCGATTGGTCAGACAGCGGCACAGCGCCGCGACGAGCACCGACTTGCCGACATCGGACCCCGTACCCTGCAACATCAGCGCAGCCATGCCGCGCCCCCCGCGATCAGCCACAGGAGCAGGCAGGCGCGCAAATAGACGGCGAGCGCGCGGTCGATATCACCGCCGCCTGCGTCGCTGGCCCCATCGCCGATCCATGGCTTGTCGTGCATCACCCCGTCATAGGCGACCGGGCCCGCCAGCCGAAGCCCCAACGCGCCCGCCATCGCCGCTTCGGGCCAGCCCGCGTTGGGCGAGGCGTGATTGCGCGCGTCGCGCCACATGATGCGCCATCCGCCGCCGACGATACACAGAAGCAGCCCCGACAGCCGCGCGGGAATCCAGTTCGCGAGATCGTCCGTGCGGGCCGCCGCCCAGCCGAAGGCGCGCCAGCGGTCCTCGCGATGGCCGATCAGGCTGTCTGCGGTGTTCGCCGCCTTATACGCCCATACGCCCGGCAGGCCGAAGATCAGCAGCCAGAAAAGCGGCGCGGCGACCCCGTCGCAAAAGCTTTCGGCAAGGCTTTCGATCGCGGCGCGCGCGACCCCGGCTTCGCCCAGCGCGGCGGTGTCGCGGCCGACGATCATCCCGACGGCCGCGCGGGCACCGGGCAGGTCGCCGGCATCGATCCGCTCGCCGACCGCGCGGACATGATCGAACAGACTGCGCTGCGCAAGCGCCGGCCAAACGAGGATCGCGACGGTAATCCAGCCCCATGCCCCGAAGCGCGCGAGCAGCAGCGTCTGGACTGCGAGGCCGGCGCCGCTCGTGCCGAACAACAGCAAGCCAAGCGCCAAAGCACCCAGCGCGCGCCGCCTGGCAAAGCCATATTCGGCCCGGTTCCACCGCGCCTCGCAGCCGGCGATGATCCGCGCGAACAGCCCGACCGGATGGCCGACGCGTCGATAGAGCGCGCGCGGCCAGCCGAGCGCCGCGTCGAGCGCGAGCGCGGTGAGCGCGACGGGCTCAGCCACGGCCAAGCGCGGCGTCGAGCCGCGCGAGCGCCGCGGCGTCGGCGGGCAGGCCGAGGCGCAGCCAGCGCGGCTGCTCGGCAAAGGGGCGGGTGAGGATCGCGCGCCGGGCGAGATGCTCGAACAGCGCGCGCGCGTCGTCGGCCTCGATCAGGCGGAAGAGGGGACAGGCGCCCGCCGGGCGATAACCATGTCGCGCCAGCATCGCATCGAGCGCCGCAGCGTCATCGGGGAGGCGGCGCCGCGTCGCGGCGATCCACCCGGAATCGGTATAGGCGGCGGTGCCCATCGCGATGGCCGCTTGGGACAAGGGCCATGCGCCGAGCCGCGCTCGCAGCGCCGCGACGATCACCTGCGGGGCGAGGACGAAACCGAGCCGCACCCCCGCAAGGCCGAAGAATTTGCCGAACGATCGAAAGACGATCAGCCTTTGCGCGTCATCGACCGCCGCCGCGACGCTCTGCGTCGGGTCGGCGTCGGCAAAGGCCTCATCGACGAGCAGCCAGCCGTCGCGGGGGTCGAGCAATTCGCGGATCGCTTCGGCGGCGATGGTGCGCCCGTCGGGATTGTTGGGGTTGGCGAGGATCAAATGCCCTGCGGCGCCCGGCGCGTCGTCGCGGTCGGTCGCTATGCTGTCCGGAATCATCTCACCATGCGTGCGATATCCGGGAACGACATGGCGTGCGGCGCCCCCGATCAGCGCGCCGACAAGGCGCAACCCGATCTCGCTGCCCGGCACTGCGCAGACGTAACGCGGATCGACCCCGAAACAGGCGGCGGCGTTGGCTTCGAGCTGTGCGAGGGCCTCGGGCTCGGGCAATCGCCGCCAGTCGAACACCATGCTCGCGGCGCCTGGCCAGGGATGCGGGTTGAGACCCGTCGACAGGTCGATCCAGTCGCCTTCGCCGAAATGGCGCTTCGCGGCTTCGATGCCCCCGCCATGCCAGATCCACCGATCGTTCATGCGAAATGCGCCAGCACCAGCGCGGCTGCGAGGAGCAGGCTTTCGCCGATCTCGATGCCCGCGCCATGCCCGTCGCCCGAAATCCCGCCGATCCGGCGCATCAGCCACCAGCCCCAGAAAAGGAAGACCAGCGGTGCGGCGAGCAGCGACGGCGATACCCACGCCGCCGCGACGAGCAGCAGGGCCCAGATCAGCAAATCGGCCGGACGCACCACATTGCGGAAGCGCGAGCCGAGCCCCGCGTGCAGGTCGGGCAGCACGCGCGACCATATCAGCGGGCCGATCCGCGCCGCGAAAGGCACGAGCGCGATGGCGACGAACGCCTCGCGCTCGAGCAATGCGTGGAGCAGCACCAGCTTGGCGATCAATTGCAGGGCGATCGCGACCACCGCGAAGCTCCCGGCATGCGGGTCGCCCAGCACCGCGAGCAGCCGGTCGCGGTGCTTGTGCGCCGCACCGCTCGCGTCGGCGATGTCACCCAGCCCGTCGAGGTGCAGCGCGCCGGTGACGGCGCCCCATACGACCAGCGCCGCAAGCGCGCCGGTCCATGGATCGATCCGCGCCCCGGTCCAACCCGCGCCGGCGACGAGAATACCGACGATCAGCCCGACAGCGGGAAACCAGCGCATCGACGCCGCGAATTCGTCGCTCGACACCGCGACGCGCGGGGTCGGCAGCCGCGTCAGGAACTGGATCGCGATAATCAGCCCTTTCATGGGTAAAGCCCTGCGATCTGTGCACTTCGCCGCTCACCCGGCCAGACGCGGAGCGAAAGCAGTGCCGCATAGGGGAGGTCGAAGGCCCAGAGCTGGCGCTGGTCGAATCCGCAAAGATGGTGCAGCGCCGCGCGCATCGCCCCGCCGTGGGTGACGACCAGCGTCGGGACCGGAGACAGATCCGCTATTGCCGCGGACACCCGCGCAACCAGCGCCGACCAGCGTTCGCCGCCCGGCGGCGGGTTGGTGTCGGGATCGTCCCAGAAACGGCCGAGCGCCTGCGCGTCGACCGCGCTGGCTGGCCCGCCGTCCCAGTCGCCGAAATCGAGTTCACGCCAGCGCGGATCGATCGCGAGCGGCACGCCGATCGCGTCGCCGATGACTTCGCCGGCGTCGCGGCTGCGGCGAAGGTCGGACGCGATCAGGCGTTCGATGCCGAGGCCTCCGGCTTGCGCGGCGCAAGCGGCGATGCCTGCCGCGGTCGGCGAGCCGTCGGTGCGCCCCATCAGCAGCCCCGGCGTTTCGGGCGCGCCGTGGCGCAGCAAATGAAGCGCGAAGCCGCTCACAGCGACGCCGAAACCTGCGCCTCGGCAAAGGTCGCCATCCGGTCGTGCGCCGCGAGCGCGCTGCGGACGATATTGGCCGCGACCGCCGCGCCGCTGCCTTCGCCGAGCCGCATATCGAGCGACAGCAAAGGGTCGAGTCCGAGCAATGCCAGCAGGCGCTTGTGCCCCGGCTCCGCCGAGCAATGGCCCGCGATGCAATGGCCGACGATCGCGGGATTCTCCGCCGCCAGCGGCGCGATTGCCGATGTGCAGATAAAGCCGTCGAGCAGCACCGGAACGCCCAGCTGGCGCGCGCGCACGATGGCGCCCGCGATTGCCGCGATCTCGCGCCCGCCGACGCGGCGCAGCGTTTCGAAAGCCGAGCGCGGCGCAGCGCCATGGAAGGCGAGTGCGCGTTCAATCACCTCGATCTTGCGCGCGACGCCGTGGCCGTCGACCCCGGTCCCCGGGCCGACCCATCCCGTCACGCCGCCGGCAAAGCTGCGCGCGCAGAGCGCGGCGGCGGCGGTCGAATTGCCGATACCCATCTCGCCGAGCAGGATCAGGTCGAGATCGGCCTCGACCACCGCCGCGCCGCGGTTCAGCGCGTCGAGGCATTCGGCCTCGGCCATCGCGGGGGCGTTCGTGAAATCGGCGGTCGGCCGCTCGAGGTCGAGCGCGACCACCGTCAGCTCGACCCCCGCCGCCTCCGACAAGGCGTTGATCGCTGCGCCCCCGTTCGCGAAATTGGCGACCATCTGCGCGGTTACGCTCGGCGGAAAGGCGCTGACGCCGTGGATGGTGACGCCGTGATTGCCCGCGAAGATCGCGGCGCGAGCGCGCGCGATCCGTGGCCGCGCGCGGCCCTGCCAGCCGGCGAAGAAGATCGCCAGATCCTCGAGCCGCCCGAGCGATCCGGCGGGTTTGGTCAGCTCGGCCTGCCGCACGCGTGCATCGGCGGCGGCATGGGCATCGGGGTCGCGCAGCTCGGCGAGAGCGGCCTCGAAGGCTTCGATCGACAGAAAACAGGTCATTCGCCAACAAATCCCGGTGGTGGTGTCCGAGCGATGAAATGGCCTTTGACGCCCTCGGGCCACAGCGAATAGGCGACGCGACCATGCGCGCTCGCCGCATAATGGACGGCATAGTCGAGAATCGCGCGCGCTGAGGCCTCGTCGCCGCCGAACCGCCCAAGCACATAGCCGATCTTGCCCGGCGCGCGCAGATGGACGGTGCAATGATCCTGGCAGGCAAAGAGGCATGCCATGTCCTGCACCGCGATCCCGGCGTAGCGCGGCTCGGCGAGCTTGAGACGCTTCAGCGCCGCGACCAGCCGCGCGCCGCCACGCACGCCTTCGGCATCGACTTGGGCCGCGCGGCTGTGGCGGCAGCTATTGCACACCACCACCGCGGGCCCGGGATCGACGCGTGTCAGCATCAGAAACGCCCCCTTATGCCGGCATAGATGCTGCGGCCGAGCGAGCCATAGCGGTAGGCCGTCATATAATGCTCGGCGAAGATATTTTCGGCACGCGCGAACAGCTTCACCGCGTCGGACAGTGCAACTTCTGCGCGCAGGTCGACGAGCGTATAGCCACCCAGCCGCTGGGCGTTGCTCGCATTGTCATAGCTCTTGCCCGACCAGCGCAGCGCCGCGCCGAGTTCGAGCCCGAAGCCGAAGCCATAACTTGCCGATGCATTGGCGGTATAGCGCGGGCGGCGCGGCAGCCAATTGCCGAAATTGGCGCCCGCCGAACGATCCTCGGAGGCTATCCAGCTATAATTGCCGTCCACCGTCAGCGCGCCGAGGGTGAGCGCCGCGGAGCCTTCGACGCCATGCGCTTCGCTGCGCGCGACGTTGAGATAATATCCGAAGCGCGGGGTGGGCGGGTTGATGCCGGGAACCGTGCAGAGCGGATCGGTCGAGGGCGTCGAACAGCCATTGTAGATGATCTGGTTCGTCGTCGTGCGATCGAACCAGATCGCGCCGACGACGAGTTTGCGGCCCAGAAGATGCTGTTCGATCCCGGCTTCCCAGCCGTGCGCTTCCTCGGGGTCGAGCCCGACATTCCCATATTCGCTGAACAGCTGGTAAAGCCCCGGCGCCTTGAACCCCTCGCCATAGCTCGCGCGCAGCACCGTGCCCGTCGAAAGGCGCCACACGCCACCCGCCGCGAACAGCGTCTGCCCGCCGTAGCGATCATGATCGTCGTAACGGACGCCGCCGTTGAGCGTCAGCCCGTCAACCGGCTCGACGCCGAGCTGGCCATAGACGCTCGTGATCTCGGCCTTGCCGCGCACGAAATCGGGGAGCGGGGTTCCAAGCGATGCCGAGGGCGAGCGGCTGCGAAAGTCCGAGCGTTCGTTTTCGACCCCGAAAATCGCGGTGATGCGGGCGCTGACGTCGAAGCTACCCTGATATTCCCAGCGCTTGTTCGCGCCGTCGGCCTCGAAACTGCGCGGCCGCGCGCGGTCAGGGTTGAAATTGTCGCGGTTCGTGTCGGTATAGGCAAAAGCGATCCGGTTGCGGAATCGCCCGCCGGCAAGGTCGAAATTCAGCCCCGCATAGCCGACGAATTCCTTGTTCAGCCCATAGTCGTTGCTATCGGTGTTGAAGCCGTCGAATTCGACCCGGCCGCTCGAATAAGTGCCGTGCACTTCGGCGCTGACATTGTCGGCGAGCGCCAGTTCGGCGCGGCCCGAGGCATTGCTGTTGCGATAGCCGTCGCGCTCGGTGCCGCCGAACGCCTCGGCGTGCGACGAAATGCCGTCGGTGGTGAAACGCTGGCCGCCGAGGCGCCAGCTGAGTGGCCCCGTTCGCCCGCCGACCGCGGCGCGCGCGCTGACGGTCTGGCGCGACCCAGCCTCGAGGTCGAAGCTGCCTTCGAGCGCCTTTTCGGGCGAGGCGGTGACGATATTGACGACCCCGCCGATCGCCTGGCTGCCCCATAGGATCGACTGTGGCCCGCGCAGCACCTCGATCCGCGAAATATCGCCCGCCAGCAAATTGGTGAAGTTGAAGCCGCCGCCGGTCGATGATGGATCGTTGAGCTTCACCCCGTCGATGACGACGACGCTATGCTCGGACTCGGCGCCGCGGATGCGCAGCGAGGTCGACGTGCCATAGCCGCCGTTGCGCGAGATGCTGATACCCGGCGTGCGGAGCAGCAATTCGGTGACGCCGATATCCTGCGCGCGGTCGATCGCTTCCTTGTCGAGCACGGTTATCGACGACGGCACTTCGTCGAGCGCCAGCGGCGCGCGCGTCGCGGTGACGATGATGCTGTCGCCGTCGGCGGCGACGGCGTGTGCGGAGGGTGCGTCCTCGGCGGCCGCGGCGGAGGAGGCCGCGACGGCGGCAAGGCAGATCGAACTTCGGAAAATAAATTTGAACATATAATCAACCCATCGACAATGCCGCCCGCGCGCGCGGGCTCGATGGGTTGTCCTTTGGGGACGCACGACATCGAGCCCGCGCGCGAACGCGGCCAAGCTTGTCGTCATGCGGGTTCACCCCCGTCCGCCCGGCACACCCTGTCCGGTCGAAAGACGACGGCGACGGGCAGGTCTCCTGGCTTGCGGGTCAGCGCCGGTCGGCCGCCTTCTCGGGACTGAAAGTCCCAATGGCATGTGGCCGATGGCTCGCCGCGTACAGTTGCAGGGGCAGCCGGGGTTTTCCCGTTCCCTCTTAGTCCCCGTCGCCGAGGAACCTGTCGCTTGCCGCGGCCGTTAGCCGGTTTTGGCGGCCGCGGTCAATCGCCGCGACGGGAGCGCGCGATCGGTCAGAACAGCCCTGGCAATTCCCGCTGCGCCGCGCTCGGGCGCTCGGGCACCAGCATCGCGGGGGCCGCGGGCACCAGCATCCGGCTGCTGCGCGCCGCCGCGCCGGCACTCGCATCGGCGATCCGGGTCGGGCAGGCGTTGCCGGCGAGGAAGTCGATCGCGGCGCGGATCGACGCCTCGCGCGGGTCGCCGAGCGGGAGCGTCAGATCATCGTTCGCGGCGCAGCTGTTCGCGATCTTCGGTGCGAGCCCGTCATAATAATCGCTCTGTCCTGCGGCATTGCCCGTGGCGAATGCGACCACGCGCATGCGGTCGTCGCATTCGGCCTTGTCGAGCGCGATCTGGCCGACCGGCTTGCCATAGGTGTTGCTGCCGACGAGCGTCATGTCGGCGCCGAGATAGGGCAGCATCGAATTGATCACCAGCTCGCTGGCCGAGGCGGTCGATCCGGTTCCGATGAAGGCGATGCGCGTCGGCGCGATCGATTGCGCGACCGGCGCGAAGCGATGCTCGTCGTCCTCGCTCGACTTACTGCTGCGAAAGCGCGTCTGCGAAAAGAGCTGGCCGGCGCGCCCCGCGCCCATCAGGTCGCCCATAAGATTGGCCGTCGAAACCAGACCGCCGCCATTATAGCGGAAATCGATGATGATGTCGGTGACGCCCTGCGCGCGGAAATCGGCGAAGGCATTGGTCAGCTGGCCGTCGGCCGACGAGATGAAGCTGCGCAGGTTGAGATAGCCATAGCTCCGCCCGCCCTCGGTGATGACCTTGGCGCCATAGCGGTCCGAAACCGGGTCGAGCGAATAATCGGCCTTGGCGACGGTGACGTCGCGCGTGCCGGCCGCGTCGGTGATGCGCAGCACGCGGCTCACCCCCGGATCGTTCGGGCCGAGCGCATCGGCCAGTCCCGCCGTCCCTTCGGCGGCGACGATGCTCGCAACGCTCCGCACATTGCCGCTGTTGGTGCCGATCCCGACGATCGCGGTGCCGCGGTCGATCCCCGCAGCAAAGGCCGGCGCGCCCTCATAGGCTTCGGCGATGACGACGCGCTGACCCGCCGCGTCATAGGCCATGAGCACGCCGAACCCCGCGCTCGATCCGCTGGAAAAGAAGGCGTTCTCCTCGGCGATCGAGGTGATGTAGGTGAAGAAACGGTCCTTGTTCAGCGCCCGCGCTGGGGCAACCAGCGCGTCGATATAGGATTGGACGTCGCTGTAGCTGCCGGGATTGACGCCGCTCGCGACGTCGCCCGGGAACAGATACCATTCGTCGATCACTGCCTTGGCAAAGCTCTGGCGCGAGGCGAGCGCACAATTCGGCGTCGGGGTCGGCGTGGGGCTGGGCGTCGGGGTGACCGTGACCGGATTGCTACCCAATGTCCCGCCGTCGCCGCCGCCGCACGATGCCAGCATCAGCGCCGCCAGCGTTACAGCCGCCACCGACTGCCTCGTCTTGCCCATCAAAATTCTCCCCCCGGTTCGACCCATTCCCCGATTAATCCGTCTCGGTCTCCGTGGCATCGCTGCGCCCCTTGAACCCCTGGGCGATGACATAAAGTTCGGGCGACCCCTTGCGGCTCGCGGGCGGCTTGGCGTGCTTTACCGTTGAAAAGTGTCGCTTTAGTAAAGTCAACAATTCGCGATCGGCGCCGCCCGCGAACACTTTCGCCACGAAAACGCCGCCGGGCAGCAAATTCTGCACCGCGAAATCGGCGGCGGTCTCGGCGAGGCCGATCGTGCGCAGATGGTCGGTCTGCGGGTGGCCGACGGTGTTCGCCGCCATATCCGAAATCACGAGGTCGGGGGCGGAGCCGAGCGCCTCGATCAGCGCATCGGGGGCGGCATCGTCCATGAAATCCATCTCGAGGATTTCGACCCCTTCGATCGGCTCGCAATGGAGCAGGTCGATCCCGGCGACGCGCGCGCGCGGGTTCGCCTTGCGCACGACCTGCGACCAGCCGCCGGGCGTGATGCCCAGGTCGACGACCGCGCGCGATTTCTTGAGGAAGCCGAATTTCTCGTCGAGTTCGATCAGCTTGTACGCGGCGCGCGAGCGATAGCCTTCGGCCTGCGCGCGGCGCACATAGGGATCGTTGAGCTGGCGTTGCAGCCAGCGCGTCGACGACACGCTGCGCCGCTTTGCGGTCTTCACGCGGACGTGCAGGCCACCGCGCCCCCCCGATCCCTTGGCGCCCCCCTTTCCGCCGCTCATTTGCGATACTCGCGGCGCGTGACGGGAATGTCGCGCCCCTGCATCGCGAGACAGCGTAAAATGCCTTCGCGGATACCGCGGTCAGCGACGCCGACGCGCGCGGCGGGCCACAGGTCGATGATGCTTTCGAGGATCGCGCAGCCGGCGACGACCAGATCGGCGCGCTCGCGGCCGATGCAGGCGATTTCGGCGCGGTCGGCGATGCTCGCGTCGGCAAGGCGGCGGCTGATGTCGCGCATCGCGTCGGCGGGAACGACAAGGCCATCGACCGCGCGCCGGTCGTAGCGCGGCAGGTTCAGGAAGACGCTCGCGAGCGTCGTCACGGTGCCGCTGGTGCCGAGCAGGCGCAGCGGCTGGCCGGTGAAGCGTTCGGCGCGCGCCGCAAATCCGGCAAAGGCTTCGCGCGTCACCTCGCGCATATGCGCATAGGCCGCCTGGCGCCCCGCCAGGCTGTCGTCGGGCAGGGGGGCGTGCTCGGTCAGCGACACGACGCCCCACGGCACGCTGATCCAGTCGTGGATCTGCACGTCATGGTCGGACACATCGACGTGCATCAACTCGGTCGATCCGCCGCCGATGTCGAAGATCAGCGCCGGGCCTTCGCCGGGCTCCATCAGATTGTGGCAGCCCAGCACCGCGAGCCGGGCTTCCTCGGCGGCCGAAATGATGTCGAGGACGATCCCCGTCTCGCGGCGGACGCGTTCGGCCAGCTCTTCGCCGTTGCTCGCGCGGCGGCACGCCTCGGTCGCCACCGCGCGCGACAGCGAGACATGGCGGCGGCGCAGCTTGTCGGCGCAGATCGCCAGCGCGGCGACGGTGCGGTCCATCGCCGCGTCGCTGATCCGGCCGCTGCCGTGCAAACCTTCGCCCAGCCGGACGATGCGCGAAAAAGCGTCGATGACGACGAGCTCGCCATTTTGCGGGCGCGCGATCAGGAGTCTGCAATTGTTGGTGCCAAGGTCGATCGCGGCATAGCTGCGCGACCGCGTGATCGGCACGGGGCGCGATTCGCCGCCCGCTTTTCGTCCTTTTGCCGCCGGGCCGGGCCGCGGCGGTCGCCGCGATGGCGCTGCCATTTGCCGCATGGCTATTATTACCTGTCTGCTCACGCGTCCGCAAAACCGCGAACGTGCACTTGGCGCAGAACCTAGGCTCCCCCCGCGATTATGGCAAGGCCCCGTCCAGGTGCCGGGGAACAAGGAAAACCCCGCCCGGCACGGGGCCGGACGGGGGAAGTGGGAGAGGAAGTTATTGGGGGTCGGGCCTGCCTCTTAACGGCAGCCGTCGTTCCCCTTGTCGATCGCGCGGCCGGCGATGGCGCCGACGGCGCCGCCGATGATCGTGCCGACCGTGCGGTCGCCGCGACCGGCGATTTCATGACCGGCTAGGCCGCCGGCGATCGCGCCGATGATCGTCCCGCCGGTGCCCTTGTCGCACTGGCGATAGTTGCGACGATCGCCGCGGTAATAATTGCGGTTGTTGCGGTAATCGCGGCGGTTGTCGCGGCGATAATCGCGGCGGTCATAGCGACGGTCGTCGCGGTCATAACCGCTGTAATAGCTCGAATAGCCGTCGCGGTCGTAATAGCCGTTCTGCGCCGCGGCGGGTGCTGCCAGGCCCAGCGTCGCGGTGGACATCAGGGCGGCGATCGAGAGGGTCACCATCTTTTTCATCGTCGTTCTCCTTCTTTCGTCGTTTGGCCCTTTGGGGCTGTGGTCGATGAAGGGGTTTTGCCCGATTCGCATTGAGCCAAGCCTGAACATCATTGTTGGCTGTTGTTCAGCTTTCCGCGCCGAAACGCTTCCCTTTCCCATGCGGGCACCCTAACCCGCCGCGATGCGCCGCCTCCTTTACGCCGCCCTGGCCTTCGCCGCGCTCGGGCCGATGCCCGGAACCGTCCTGCGCTTTCCGCGCGTCGACTTGACCGAGAGCGCCGCCGCGCGCCCGCTACGCTTCACGGCGGAAGCGGGCGGCACGATGCGCTTCGTGCGCGGATGGCACCTCGTCAGCCCGCACAGCCGCTTCGGTGGCTTCTCTGCGCTCGCGCGGACGGGGGCTGAGAGAGGGGTGGGCGGTTTCCAGCTGATCGGCGACAATGGCTATTGGACGCGGTTCACGCTCGGTTCGCGCGGCGCGGTTTCCGACGTCCGGATTCGCGCGCTTCCTACCCCCGACGGGCGCCCGGCGCGCAAATCGACGGTCGATGCCGAAGCGATGTTCGTCGATCGCGCCAGCGGAAAGAGCTGGATCGCGCTAGAAGGGATCAACCAGATCTGGCGGCTCGATCGCGGCCTTGCGGTCATCGAGGCGCGCCGCAAGCTCCCCCCGCCGCGCTGGCCCACGAACAGCGGGCCGGAAGCGATGGTGCGGCTCGCCGACGGGCGCACGCTCGTCTTTTCGGAGGACGCCGCCGACGATCCGCGCGGGCGCGAGGCGCTGGTCTTTACCGGCGATCCGGCGGCGCCGGGGCCGAAGCCCTTTCGCTTCTTCTATGCGTCGGACGGGCGCGGCCTGGTCAGCGATGCCGCGCCGCTGCCCGACGGGCGCATCCTGCTCGTCCATCGGCGGCTTGGGTTCGATCCGGTGTTCACGACGATCATCGCAATCGCCGATCCCGCCGATATCCAGGAAGACGCCGTCCTTCGCGCGCGGACAATCGGCCGCGTGCCCTGGCCGCTCGCCGAAAATTATGAGGGTGCGGCCGTGTCGGTCGAAGGTGGCCGCACCTTTCTCTGGCTCGTCGCCGACGATAATTTCAACGTCTGGCAGCGCAGCCTGCTGCTGCAGTTCGAATTGGTGGACCTTCCGCCGAAAAGGATGCCGGACAGCAAAAAGGCCGCGCAGTAACCCGGCGGCCTGATTGCGTTCTTGGTGCCCCGAAACGGTTCCGGCCGGAACCGCGCCGGATCAAAGCGCCTAAGCGGCCTTTTCGGCCAGCTTCTTCGCGACTTCCTTCTTCACCTTGCGCGCCGAAGCCGACAGCTGGTCGTCGCCGGCCTTGAGCAGCCAGTTGTCGAGGCCGCCATTATGCTCGACCGTGCGCAGGCCGTGGGTCGACACGCGCAGCTTTACGCCCTTGCCGAGGGCGTCCGACAGCAGCGTCACATTCTGCAGGTTGGGCAGGAAGGTGCGCTTGGTCTTGTTGTTGGCGTGGCTGACATTGTGGCCAACCTGGCGGCCCTTGCCGGTCAGTTCGCAGATGCGCGACATCGTCTTCGTCCTCGTCAAAAAATTTCGGATCGGCGTCCGGGCACTTCCCGAGAAACGGGCAATGCAGAACCGGAGTGAGCCGGGAAAGGCGCGCGCTTATCGGCTTGCCGGAGATTCGTCAAGCGATTAGCGGGGGAACATGTCCCGTTTTCCGTTGCCCGAACCGATGCGCCGCGCGCTCGATCTCGCCCGTATCGCCGCCGAATGGGGCGAAGTGCCCGTCGGCGCGGTGATCGTCAAGGATGGCGAGATCATCGCCGAGGGCCACAACCGCCCGCGCGAATCACACGATCCGACCGCGCACGCCGAAATCGTCGCGATTCGCATCGCGGCGGCGAAGCTCGGCAACGAACGGCTCGACGGGTGCGATCTCTATGTCACGCTCGAACCCTGCGCGATGTGCGCGGGCGCGATCGCGCATGCGCGAATCGCGCGGCTCTATTATGGCGCCGACGACCCGAAGGGCGGAGCGGTCGTCCACGGTCCGCGGACCTTCGCGCAGCCCACGATCCACCATCGCCCCGAAATCTACGACGGCATCGGCGAAGCCGAGGCGGCGGCGCTGCTGAGGGACTTCTTCGCCGCGCGGCGTTAGCCGCGACGACGCCGGCTTTGGGGTGGGGAGCTGACCCTTGTGCACCCCGGCGAATGTCGGGGCCCAGTGCGTAAAAGCGCAACGCCAGCGCGGGAATTCTGGACCCCGGCTTTCGCCGGGGTACGGCTAACTCCGGTCGAATCCCGCCGCTCTCCCCCTTGGGGGGGGGGGCGGGGGGCGCCGCCCCAGCCGCATCAGGCGCCGAACGCCCCGTCGATCGTGTGCATCGCGCCGGTGACGAAGCCCGCTTCGGGGCCCGCCAGCCAGGCGACCATGCCCGCGACCTCTTCGGGCCGCCCGTGGCGCTTGATCGCCATGAAGCCGTGCATCAGTTCGCGCATCGGGCCGTCCTCCGGGTTCGCATCGGTATCGATCGGCCCCGGTTGCACGACATTGATCGTGATCCCGCGCGGCCCGAAATCGCGCGCCAGTCCGCGCGCCATGCCCTGCAGCGCCGATTTGCTCAGCGCATAGGAGGCCATGCCGGGGACGGGCATACGGTCGCCGTTGACCGACCCGATCACGATGATCCGCCCGCCGTCGGGCATGTGCCGCGCCGCCTCGACCGACGCATGGTAGGGCGCGTGGACGTTAACGCGGAACAGCCGGTCGATGGCGTCGGGATCCTGTTCCAGCGCGTCGCCGAAAATCGCGTAGCCCGCGTTCACGACCAATATGTCGAGCGCGCCGCTCTCGCGCACCCGCGCGATCACCGCGTCGCGATCGGCGCTGTCCGTCGGCACCGCACTCGTCCCGGTCTCGGCCGCCAGCGTTTCGGCTGCCTCGCGCGAACCGTTGTAAGTGAAGACGACGTTCGCGCCGTCGGCGGCGAAGCGGCGCACGATCGCCGCGCCGATGCCCCGGCTGCCGCCGAGGACGAGAACGGATTTTCCTTGGAATGCAGACACAGGAAGACTCCTTGCTTATTAATGTAGGGAGCACTACATAAAACTCCCAAGGCCAACGTCAAGGTATTTTGTAATAGTGACTACAAATAAATCCCGTGGACGTCCGCGCCGCTTCGATCCCGACGCGGCGGTCGCGACGGCGCAGCACCTCTTTCACGCGCGCGGCTATGACGCGGTCAGCGTCGCCGACGTCACCGATGCGCTCGGTATCAACCCGCCGAGCCTCTACGCCGCTTTCGGCAGCAAGGCCGGCCTCTACGCGCGCGTGCTCGACCATTGGACCGAAACCGCGGCGATCCCGCTCGCCGACATCCTGCGCGCCGATACCCCGGTCTCCGACGCGCTTGCCGCCTTGCTGGAGGAGGCCGCCCGCCATTACGCGTCCGGCACCCACGCTGGCGGATGCCTCGTGCTCGAAGGGACCCGCTGCAATGACGAGGGCGCGCGCGAGGCCGCGCGGGCACTGAGTGGCGCAGCGGAGCAGGCGATTCGCGACTATATCGCCGTCCGCCATCCGGAAGCCGCCGACAGCGTGACCGACTATGTCGGCACGATCATGCTGGGGCTTTCGGCGAAAGCGCGCGCCGGACACGACCTGCCCCGCCTCCTCGCCAGCGCGCGGATCGCCGGCGCCGCCGTCGCGCAAATCCTGCCTGGCTGAACGGCGCGTCGGGTTCGCGCGCCGATGCCCCCTTGCGAAGCCGGGCCGACGCGGCATAGTCCGCTGCCATGCACCGCCTCACCGCCCCGCTCGCCCTCGCCGCCGCCCTGCTCGCCGCCGCGCCCGTCCACGCCAAGCCCGCCGACACGGAGGCGGCGAAGAAGATATTGAAGGACAGCATCGCGATCCCGACCGTCGAAGGGCGCGGCAAGGTGCCCGAACTGGCGGCCTATTATGCGAGTGTCCTCAAGGCGGCGGGCTATGCCGACAGCGATATCGAGATCACCCCGATGGGCGAAACGGCGACCTTCGCCGCGACGCTCGCGGGCACGACGAAGCAGAAGCCGATCGTGCTGCTCGGCCATATGGACGTCGTCGAGGCCGATCCCAAGGACTGGACGCGCGATCCCTTCGTGCCGGTCGAGGAGGATGGCTATATCTTCGGTCGCGGGTCGGAGGACAACAAGTTCGACGTTTCGATGATGGTCGCGACGATGGCGCAGCTCAAGAAGGACGGTTTCAAGCCGAAGCGTTCGATCATCCTGCTCTTGTCGGGCGATGAGGAAACGCAGATGACGACGACGCGCGCGCTGGCCGCCAAATATAAGGGTGCCGAATTCGCGCTGAATGGCGACGGCGGTGGCGGGCTGATCGCGGAGGATGGCAAGCCGCAATATTATGGGCTGCAGGCGGGCGAGAAGACCTATGCCGACTTCACGCTCGAAGTCACCAACGCGGGTGGCCACAGCTCGCGTCCTTCGCCCGTCAACGCGATCGTCCAGTTGTCGAACGCGCTCGCCAAGGTCGGCGCCTATCGCTTCACGCCGCAGCAGAATGAGCTGACCAGGGTCGGTATGCCGATCGTCGCCGACCAGGTCGGCGGCGAGATCGGCGCGGCATTGAGGGCGTTCGCCGCCAATCCCGCCGACGCCGCGGCGATCGCCAAGATTCGCGCCGAACCGGAATATGTCGGCCAGATCGGCACGACCTGCGTGCCGACGCTGGTCAAGGGCGGTCATGCCGAGAACGCGCTTCCCCAGCGCGCGACCGCGAACATCAACTGCCGTATCTTTCCCGGCGTGCCGGTTGAAACCGTGCGCGCCGAACTCGAAAAGGTGATTGCCGATCCGGCGGTCAAGGTGAACACCGATCCCGACGCCAGCGCCAGCGATGCTTCGCCCCTGCGGCCCGACGTGATGGCGGCGGTGAAGAAGGCGGTGCATGCTCGCGCCCCGGGCTTGCCGATCATTCCGTCGATGAGCGCGGGCGCCACCGACTCCTATCATTTCCGCGCGCAGGGCGTGCCGAGCTATGGCGTCGCGGGTCTCTTCTCGAAAGCAAGCGACAGCTTCGCCCACGGCCTCAACGAGCGCGTGCCCGTCGACGCCATTGCCCCCGCGCTCGCGCATTGGGACAGCCTGCTTCGCGATTTGTCGAAATGAGGCCGGGCCCCTGCGAAGGCAGGGGCCTATCACCTGAGGTTATGTGATAAACCGCCGCATGCGAAGAAGGCCGGGGCTGGGCCCCTGCCTTCGCAGGCGCACAGCTATGGCAACAACGCCCCCACCGCCCGCTCGACCATAGCGACCGCCGCTTCGGCGCCGAAGCTCGCGGCGTCGAGCGACAGTTCGAGCCACAGCCCGTCGACCATCGCGGTGAGCATGATCGCGAGCCGCTCGGGCTCGCGCGCGTCGCACGCCGTCAGCAACTCGGTCAGCCGCGCGCGATAGCCGGCGTAACTTTCCGCGTGGATGTCCGCCATGCGCGCGTCACTGCGCGCCAGCGCCCAGAAGGCGGTCCACGCGCCGAGCAGATCGGGATCGGTTACCGGCGGGCGGAAACTTGCGGTCAGATAGGCGGTCAGCCGCGCGCGCGGATCATGGTCCGCATCCTCGACCGCGCCCGCGAAAATCGCGTCCATCCGGTCGCTCGTCGCCTGATAGGTCGCGGCGACCAGATCGTCGATACCCCCGAAATAATGCCGCAGCAGCCCGGGCGACACCCCGGCTTTTCTGCAGATCGCGCGCACATTCGTCCCCGCAAGGCCGTGTTCGGCGAGGCACGCCGCGGTTGCCTCGATCAGGTCCGCCCGGCGGGCATCGGCGCTTTCGCGCGTAAAGGCTTGGCGAGCGGGCTGCATACTGTTATACGTTTGTATAACAAGGAACGAGCCATGGCAACTGCACTGCTTCACGCACCCGATCGCGACCCGCTCGATGGCTGGTCGCTGCCCGCCTGGACGTACAGCGATCCCGATTTCCACGCCGCCGAGATGGAGCGCATCTTCCGCCCGAGCTGGCAGGTCGTCTGTCACGACAGCGACATTCCGAACGCCGGCGACTGGCACAGCATCGATTATTGCGGCGAGAGCGTGATTGTCGTGCGCGGCACCGACCATGTCGTTCGCGCCTTCGCCAACGTCTGCCGCCATCGCGGCTCGCGGCTGCTCGACGGCGCGGCGGGCTGCGCGAAAAAGCTCGTCTGCCCCTATCATGCCTGGACCTACGAACTCGACGGCCGGCTGACCGGCGTGCCCGACTCGGCCAGCTATCCGACACTCGACAAGGGCAGGGCCGGGCTCGTTCCCGTCGGTCTCGAGCAATGGCGCGGCTTCTGGTTCGTGCGGCTCGAAGATGACGGCGGTCCGTCGGTGGCGAGAATGATGGCGCCCTATGAGGCGCAGGTCGCGCCCTATCGCTTCGAGGCCCTCGGTGCGCTCGGCCGCGTCACGCTGCGTCCGCGCGAGGTGAACTGGAAGAATGTCGGCGACAATTATTCGGACGGCCTCCACATCCCCGTCGCGCACCCCGGCCTCACGCGCCTGTTCGGCAAAAGCTATGGTGTCGAGGCCGAGGACAATGTCGACCGCATGTGGGGCGATCTGATCGATCGGCCGTCGGTGAACTGGTCCGAACGCATGTACCAGCGGCTGCTGCCCCCGGTGCCACACCTGCCCGAAGCCAACCAGCGCCACTGGCTTTATTTCAAGCTCTGGCCGAACGTCGCCTTCGACATCTATCCCGACCAGGTCGATTTCATGCAATGGTTGCCCACCGGGCCGACCACCTGCCTGATCCGCGAGATTAGCTATGTCCTTCCCGATGAGCGCCGCGAGATGAAGGCCGCGCGCTATTTGAACTGGCGCATCAACCGCCAGGTCAATGCCGAGGACACCGCGCTCATCACCCGCGTCCAGCAGGGGATGGCGTCGAAGAGCTTCACCATGGGACCGCTCAGCGACAAAGAAGTGTGCCTCAAGCATTTCTGTTCGCGGATGCGCGACCTGATCCCCGAAGCGCGGCTTGAGACAGCGCCGCCGCCGGGGTGGAGCCGGTAAGAGTTCCCCTCCCGCTTGCGGGAGGGGCTAGGGGAGGGCCTGTTTCCTCCCGGTCGATTGTCAGCGGGACAGGCCCTCCCCCGGCCCCTCCCGCAAGCGGGAGGGGAGTATGAGCGATCCAGTCATCATCGTCGGCGGCGGCCCCGCCGGTATGGTCGCGGGCCTGCTGCTCGCGCGCGCCGGGGTGCCCGTCACCATCCTTGAAAAACACGCCGATTTCCTCCGCGATTTCCGCGGCGACACGGTGCACCCCTCGACGCTCGACCTGTTCCACGAAATCGGGCGGCTCGATCAGCTGCTGAACCTGCCGCATGCGAAGGTCGACACGATGACCCTCGACCTGCTCGGCGGGCGCTACACGATCGCGTCGCTCAAAAGCCTGCCCGTCGCCGCGCCGTACGTCGCGATGATGCCGCAATGGGACCTGCTCGATTTCATCGCGCGGCAGGGGAAGGCCTATCCGACCTTCGACCTGCGCATGTCGACCGAAGCCGCCGGACCGACCTTCGACGCCGCAGGCCGCGTGAACGGCGTGACCCTGACCACGGGCGAGACATTGGCCGCGCGCCTTGTCATCGCCGCCGACGGCCGCCGCTCGGTGCTGCGCGACGCCGCCGACCTGCCGCTCGAAGATCTTGGCGCGCCGATGGATGTGCTGTGGTTCCGTATCCCGATGCCCGCCGACGCCCCGACCGACGTGCCGCTCGGCACCATCGACGCGCGCGGCATGGTCGTCGCCATCCCGCGCGGCGATTATTGGCAATGCGCGCGGATTATCGAAAAGGGCGGCTTGCCGGCGATCGAAGCGCGCGGGATCGCCGCCTTCCGCGACGATGTCACCGCGCTCGTCCCTGGTCTTTCCGCCGGGATCGACACGATCGCCAGCTTCGACGACGTAAAACTGCTCACCGTCGCGCTTGATCGCCTCACGCGCTGGTCGCGGCCGGGCCTGCTCGCGATCGGCGACGCGGCGCACGCGATGTCGCCGGTCGGCGGGGTGGGCATAAACCTCGCGGTGCAGGATGCCGTGGCCACCGCCAATATCCTCGCCGCACCGATGGCTGCGGGCGCAAACCCCGACCCGCTGCTCGTCAAGGTCCAGGAACGCCGCTGGAAACCGACGACGCGGATGCAGGGGCTCCAGCGCTTCGCGCATCAGAATATCATCGAACCGATGCTTCGCGGCGAAATCACCCGCGTGCCGCTTGCCGTTCGCCTGCTCGACCGCATCCCGCTGCTCCGCCGCATCCCGGGCCGTATCCTCGGCCTCGGCTTCGGCCGCCAGCATGTCCAATCCCCGCTTGCGAAAGAATTTTCATGACCAAAGCCTATGACGCCCTGATTATCGGCGCCGGCCACAACGGCCTCGTCTGCGCTTTCTATCTCGCCAAGGCGGGGCTGAAGGTGCGGATCGTCGAGGCGCGCGACATCGTCGGCGGCGCCGCGGTGACCGAGGAGTTTGCGCCGGGATTCCGCAACTCGGTCGCGAGCTACACGGTCAGCCTGCTCCAGCCGAAGGTCATCGCCGACATGAAGCTCGCCGATCATGGCTATCGCGTCATCGAACGTCCGATCAGCAATTTCCTGCCGCAGGAAGATGGGGGCTACCTCAAGCTCGGAGGCGGGCTCGAACGCACGCAGGCCGAGTTCCGAAAGTTCAGCCACCGTGATGCCGAGGTGCTGCCGCAATATTATGACGCGCTCGAAAATGTCGCCGAACTGCTCCGCGACCTTGCGTTGAAGGTTCCGCCCAACATCGGTGATGGCTTTCGCACGCTGATCGACGGCGCGCGGCAGGGGCGGCGCTTCGCGACCCTCAGCCTCGAACAGCAGCGCGACGTGCTCGACCTGTTTACGAAATCGGCGCGCACGATGCTGGATAGCTGGTTCGAGAGCGAAGCGGTCAAGGCCGCCTTCGGCTTCGACGCGGTCGTCGGCAATTATGCCAGCCCCGACACGCCGGGCAGCGCCTATGTCCTTCTTCATCACGTCTTCGGCGAAGTGAACGGCAAGAAGGGCGCCTGGGGCCACAGCATCGGCGGCATGGGCAGGATCACCGAGATCATGGCCAAGGTCTGCCGCGACTTGGGGGTCGAGATCAGCCTCGAAAGCCCGGTCGACAAGGTGCTCGTCGACGCCGGCAAGGCGGTCGGGGTCAAGCTGGCCGGCGGCGAGGAAATCGCGGCGGCGCGCGTGATCGCCAATGTCGGGCCGAAATTGCTTTACGAGCGCATGATGGACCCCAGCGACCTGCCCGCGGGGTACGAGCGCCGGATCAAGGGCTTCAAGGCGGGCAGCGGCACCTTCCGCATGAACGTCGCGCTGTCCGAACTACCGCGCTTTACCTGCCTCCCCGAGCCGGGCGAACATCACCAGTCGGGGATCATCCTCGCGCCGACGCTCGATTATATGGACCGCGCCTTCCTCGACGCGAAACAGCATGGCTGGTCGAAGGCGCCGATCGTCGAGATGCTGATCCCGTCGACCGTCGACGACAGCCTCGCGCCGCCCGGGAGCCATGTCGCCAGCCTGTTCTGCCAGCAATTCGCGCCGGTGCTGCCCGATGGCCGCGACTGGGACGACGAGGAAGAAGCCGCTGCCGACGCTATCCTCGACACCGTCGAGAAGCATGCGCCGGGTTTCCGCGCGAGCATCATCGCGCAGACGCGCCTCTCGCCCAAGGGTCTCGAACGCAAGTTCGGGCTCGTCGGCGGCGACATCATGCACGGCAATATGAGCCTCGACCAGCTCTGGTCGGCGCGCCCCGTGCTCGGCAACGGCGGGTATCGCGGACCGGTAAAGGGGCTCTATATGTGCGGCGCGGGCACGCATCCGGGCGGCGGCGTGACCGGCGCGCCGGGGCATAATGCGGCGCAGGTGATTTTACGCGACCGGGGTTTCTTCGCGCCCAGATGGCGTTGAGGTCGGCGCCGCTTCGCGCGTCCACCAATAAAGCGGCAGCCCCGCCGCCATCAGGATCAGGCTCATCGCGCTGACATTCAGCCCGGCCCCCCACAGCGTCCAGCCGGAATAGGCGAGGCCGATCAGCGCGACCGGGATGGCGACACGCAGCCGCAGCGCGGCGGCGGCGCAGGACAGATAGAGCCACAGCGTCACCGAGGTCGACAATATCGCCATGAAGGTGAACATCTCGGCGGTCGACTTGCTGCTGTTCAGCACGACGCAGGCGGTCGCGAGGAGGCTCGCGCTGAACAGCGCGACAATGGGCGTCCCGTGGCGGTTGGTTGCGGCGAAGCGCGCGGGGAACAGGCCTTGGCGCGCGAGCGTCGCAGGCAGTTCGGCCTGGATCAGCGTGAAGCCGTTGAGCGCGCCGATCGCGCTGATCGCGGCAAAGGCGGCGATGAACAAGGCCGGGCCATGCCCCCAATAGGTTTCGGCGAACAGCGCAAAGGGGGCGTCGGACTTCGCAACCTCGTCCGCGGGCAGCATCAGCGCGACCGCCGAGCAGACGATGAGGTAGAGGATTCCCGTCGCGAGCGTGCCGATGATCGTCGCGCGCGGGATGGTGACGACCGGATCCTCGACCTTGTCGGTCGCGATGCTCGCCGATTCGAAGCCGAGCAACGCCCACAGCGTCAGGATCGCCGATCCGCTGACCGCCGTCAGCGACAGCCCCTCGGCCGGAAAGGGGGTGGTTGCGACTGGCACCGCGCCGCCGAACGCGACGGGGATAAGGACGATCACCGTCAGCAGCGGGATCAGCTTGATCAGCAAGGTCACGACCTGGAAGCGGCCCGCGGCGCGCGCGCCGCGCCAGTTAATCGCGGTGACGATCCAGATCAGCGCGAGCGTCGAGATCGCCATATGCTGCCCGAGCGCGGGCGCGAAAAGGCTGAGGAAGCTGACAGCTGCGACCGCGAGCGTCACATTGGCGGTCCACACCGACACCCAATAGGCCCAGCCGATCATGAAGCTGGGGATGCGCCCGAAGGCGAGCTGGACGAAGGCGGTCGGCCCGCTCGCTTGCGGAAAGGCGACGGTCAGCCGCGCGAGGACCATTGCGAGCGCCAGCGCGCCGGCGATCGTGATCGCCCAGCCCGCGACGCCGTTCCAGCCGAAGGGCGCGAGGCTGGCGGGAAGCAGGAACACCCCCGACCCGATCATATTGCCCATCACGAGCGCGATACACATCGAAAGGCCGAGCTTGCGGCCCGGCCCCTCGCTGCGGGTCGGTGACTGGGTCACCCGATCAGAATTCCTTGCTGACCTTGATGCCGATCAGGCGCGGGCGAATGACCGTGTCATAGAAGACGCCGCCGTTCGCGGTCACCCCGTCGGGATCGCCGCAAGTGGTTTCGAGGCACTGGACGCCGGCGTTGATGACCCCGTTGCTGTCGAACAGGTTCGTCGCGAACAGCTCGGCCTTCCAGCTCTCGCCCTTCACCCCGACGCTGACGTCGGCGGTCGTATAGGCGTCGAACATGCCCTTGATGCCATTTTCAAGCGTGCGAACGTCGCTGCGACGCTTGCCGATATGGTTGACCGCGAACTGGACGTGCGCGCCGAGGTCGCCGACCGGGAATTCATAGCGCGCGACGATGTTGCCCTTGAACTTCGGCGTCACCGGCAGGCTCGTGCCCTTCGGCGCGAGCAGCGCGTTGTCGGCGCCGTCGGCGCCCGGCAGCGTGCAGTCGAAGGCGTCATTGGCAATGGCGCAGAAATCGCGGCGGATTTCGGCGTCGTTATAGCTCATGCCCGCGTTGATCGAGAAGCCGTCCTGGCGGTAGCCGAGGTCGAGTTCGATCCCGCGAATCCGCGCGACACCCGCATTGCGGATTTCGCTGAGCCCGTTGAGGCCGAGGAAGGAGAGCTGGATGTCGTTCCAGTCCTGCTGGTATATCGCGCCGTTGAAACGCACCGGGCCCCAGCTCGTCTTCCACCCGAACTCGTAATTGTCGAGCGTGTCCGAGCCATAGGGCGGCAACGATCCGCGCCGGTTGATCCCGCCGGGGCGGAAACCCCGCGACCAGGTCGCATAGACGAGCGCGTCGTCGCTGAACTTGTAGGTGAGGTTCAGCTTGTGGATGAAGTCGGTCTTCTTCGTCCGCTTGTCGAGGTTGGTACAGGGCGACCCGTCGACCACCGCCGGCCCCTGGCAGGCATAGACCGGATTGCCGCTGAAGCCGGGGTTGTTGTAACCGAAGAAGCCGACGAGGCTGTTGTCATATTTATACACCCGCCCGCCGCCGGTCAGCGTCAGCTGGTCGGTGATGTCGAAGCTGATCTCGCCGAATGCGGCATAATCGCGGTCGACGCGGATCTGCTTGGTCAGCCAGATATTGTCGACGGTGCCGGGGACCTGCAGATCGTCGGACAGGTCGTCGATGATGTAATGCTGTTCGATATTATGCTTCTGCCGTTGCCAGAACACGCCGCCGATAAAGCGGATGCGTGCATCGGCGGGCGAGGCGACGCGCGCTTCGAAGAAATTACGCCGATAGCGGTCGATGCCCTGGATATACTGGTTCGGACTGATCTGGTCGCCCGCATTATCGTAGAAATAGACCGCCGATCCATAGAGCGCGTCATAGAAATAGGCATAGTCCGAATAGTCGCTCTCGACGTCGGTCTTGCGGCGCAGGTGCCCGCCGGTCACGGTCAGATCCCAATTGCCGAGCTTGCCCTCGATCGTCAGCGCGGCCTGCAGCCATTTGTCCTTCGACGATTCGGGGTTGTACTGGACGGTTTGCAGCTTGTCGGTGACGGCGCTCGACCGTTCCTGGGCGAAGCTGCCGTTCGTCTTCTGGATCTGGCCCATGATCGTCGGGCGCAGCGTCCAGTCGTCGTCAAGATCGATCCCGAGCGCGAGCCGCGCGCCATAGGTGTCGGCGTCGTTGTAATTCTTTTCGGCAAGGCCCGCATTGGTCTGGACAATGTCGTCGCCGGGCAGGTCGACAAGGTCATCGCCGACAAATTGCTTGATCGGATAGGTTCGGCTTCCCGGGATATTGTCGATATAGCCCGCGTCATGGCGATACCAGCCGACAAGGCGCAGCGCCGCCCGCTCGCCGAGCGGGGCGTTGATGAAGCCCTCGACCACGCCGCCGAAATCGCCGTGCGCGACATTGTTGACCTCGACTCCTACCTCGCCATAGGTGCCGCTGGTGTCGGGCTGGTTGGTGACGAGCTTGATCGTCCCCGCCATCGAGCTTGCACCGTAAAGCGTGCCCTGCGGCCCGGCGAGCGCCTCGACGCGCGCCAAGTCATAGGCGTGGATGTCGAGCGCGCCCTGGATCGTCGTGATCGGCATTTCGTCCAGATAGGTGCCGACGGTCGGCAGCGACGCCGAGTGATTGGCGTTCTCGCCCGACGCGACGCCGCGGAAATAGACCTGGCTGAACCCGGGCGCAGCGGTCTGGATCGTCACCGACGGCAGGAATTTGACGACATCCTGAAATTCCTTGACCTGCAGCTCGTCGAGCCGCTCGGTCCCGATCGCGGTGATCGCAAGCGGCACATCCTGCAAATTCTGTTCGCGCTTCGACGCGGTGACCACGATGTCGCGGTCGTCGTTGGTGCTCGCCTCCTGCGCGAGCGCGGTTCCCGACGTGCACAGGATCGTGCTGCCGAGCAGAAAGGCGCCGCTTTTGGTAAATACTGCCGGTAGCTTCCGCATGAGATCCCCCTCAGATGACAGTCCTGTGACGGAGAATGACGCGGCGCAGCGCAAGCGCAAGCATTGTTGTGCAGCGCAGCGGTCGTTGGTCGAAAATGTCGCCTGCTGTTGCCGAAAGGCAACGTTTTGTCGTGGACGTGCTCAGCCGAAATCGGCGGGCACGGCCGGATAGGCGGTGAGCACGGGCCCCAATGCGTCCTTCAGCGGGCCGAGCCATTCTTCGTAAGGCTGCCATTGCCCGACGCCGTCGCGATTGATCGGGCGGCGCACCTGTTCGCTCGACGCGGTGCGCACCGCGCGCGCGTTGGCGTGGAACGCCATGCACGCCTCCTCGAACGGTTGGCCCAGATAGGCGATCATCTTGCGCACTTCGGCCTCGGGTTCGTCGAGCAGCGCTTCGTGGACCACGCGGTGGACGCGCCCCGGCTGCACGGCGTCGATATGGGCCATCAGCCGGACATAATCGCGGTAATAAGCGCCGACATCGGCGAGGCCGTAGCTGAAAGCCTGCCCCTTGGCGAAATGCTGCCGGAAGTTCGAAAAACAGCAATCGAGGGGCGCGCGCCGCGCGTCGATGATCTTCGCATTGGGCAGGATCAGGCGGATGAAAACGGTATAGAGCCAGTTGTTCGGCAGCTTGTCGATATAGAAGGGCTTGCCGGTCTTGCGCTGCACGGCGGTGCGATCGAGGAAGGCCGCGCCCAGTTCGGCGAGCTGGGCGTGCGGCGCCTCGGCCAGCGCCTCGATCCATCGGCGTCCGTCCTGCTTTGTCTCGCGACCGAGTCCGAGCGCGAGCGCAGGGATGTCGGGCAGCTCCATCGTGCCCTCGATCGCCGAGTGGCAGCTCAGGATCTGTTCGATCAGCGTCGACCCGGCGCGCGGCATGCCGAGGATGAAGATCGGATCGGGCGCCGGGTCGCCCGCGCCGGCGCGCGCGGCGAAGAATTCGGCTGTGCTGGCGGCGATGATCGCATCGACCGTCGCGCGCGTCTCGGCGGCGCGATAGCCGAGCTGGGCGGAACGGATCGCGTTGCCTGCGGCATAATGGCGAAAGGCGGGTTCGTGCTCGTCGCTGTCGTCATACGCCTTGCCGAGCGCAAAATGGAGATGAAGGCGGTCGTCGGCGCGCGCGTCGCTTTCGGGTTCGGCGGCAACCAGCGCCGCTTCCATCGCGGAGCGATCGGCGGCGTCGAAGCGGATCGTCTTGAGGTTCGCGAGGCTCCACCAGATTTCGCCGAGCCCGGGATCGGCGGCGAGCGCTCGACGATAGGCGGCGATGCCGTCCTCCTGCCGCCCGACGGTCTTCAGCATATGGCCATAGCTCATCCACAGCTTGGCGTGATCGGGAAAACGGCGCGTCAGTTCCTCGTAAAGCGCGAGCGCTTCGTCATACCCGCCGATGCGCCCGAGCGCGGCGGCGCGAAGGTTCGCGTGCGCGGGATTGCCCGGATCGCTTTCGAGCACGGCCTCGAGCGTTTCGGCCGCCTCGGCAAAGCGGTTCTGCTTGTAATAGACGGTCGCAAGATTGGCGCGCGCCGCACCGAAACCCGGCGCAAGCGCAAGCGCGCGCGAAAGCAGCTTTTCGGCGTCCTCATAGCGCCCGAGCCGCCCCGCTACCTCGGCGAGCATGCGGATCGCCGCGACGTCGGTCGCATCCTCGCGCAGCCGCTGGCGCAGCGCGCCCTCGGCGTCGGGCAACCGGTTTTCGGCAAGCGCGAGCGCCGTATCGACCATGGCCTCGTCGTGGACGGCGGCCGAAACCGCAGCGAGCGACGCCGCCTGCGCTTCCTCTTCGCGGTTCAGCGCGCGCAGCGCATGCGCGGCAAGGCGGTGCGCCGCCGCCGATGTCGGCACTTCGTCGATGATCGCCTGCGCCTGCGCCAGCGCCGCCCCGGGCTGGCCGTTCAGGAGCTGGCGGGCGTTGGCGAGCGCCTGATCGAGCGTGACGGTCGCCAAATGCCCCCGCCTCAGCTTTTCGCCGCGCGGGCCTTGGCTACCGCCTGCCGCAGCGCGTCATAGCCGATCTGGCCCTGGAACAGCTGGTCGCCGACGACCCACGTTGGGGTGGCGTTGAGCTGGAGCTGGGTCGCGATCGCGAGGTTGCTGTCGAGTTCGCGCTGGAACAGCGCCTCGTTCGCGGTCGCGTCGGCGCTGCCGTCGGTCACGACGCCCGCCTTTTCCGCCGCCGCGGCGATCGCCGAGGGGTCGAGCGACGATGCCCGGAACATCGCGTGGTGGAAGGCGTCATATTTGCCCTGCCGCGCGGCGGCGAGCGCCATGATCGCGGCGTCGCGGCTCTGCGGCGCGATGATCGGCAGCTCGCGGAACACGACCTTCAGGCGCTTGTCCTCGCGGATCAGCCGGTCGACGTCGGGCACGCTCGCGCGGCAGAAACCGCAGGCATAGTCGGTGAACACGACCAGCGTGACATCGCCGTCGGCGTTGCCTGCCCACGCGCCGGCATAGGGCTTTTCGAGCGCCGGGCGGATCGCGTCGATCGCCTTCGCGATTTCGCCGTCGCGCTGCGCTTCGAGCGCCTCGGGAATGATCTGCGGGTTCGCCTTGATATAGTCGGCGACGATGGTTTCGACCTCGGCCTTGCTCATTCCGCCGCCGAAACGGCCGCCGAGCCAGAAGACGAGCGCGAGTAGCAACAGGCCGCCGAGCGCAAGGCCCCATGCGCGCGTGGCAACGCCTTCCATCCCGGTCCCCTTGATTTGCGGCAGGCGCTGCGCCGACATGGCTTTGGCGCCCGCGGGCTTCTTCGCCGGTGGGGCGATCGGCGAACGGTCGTCGCCTTCCGCCATGGCCGCCGCGTCCGCCGGAGCAGGCTTCGCCATGGCCGGGATTGCGGTGTCACCCGCGAAGAGTGGCAGGTCGGGCGCGGCGGCCGCCGTCGCTGCGGCTTTCGCTTCGGATTCTTCGCGCGCGAGCAATTGTTCGAGCCCCGACGGCGGCGGCGCCATCTCCTCGCGCGGCGCGGGACGCAGCTTGGTCGCCGCATCGCCCAGCTGCTCGCGCAGGCTTTCGCTTCCGGCCTTGGCAATATCGACGACCCCCGCCCTGGTCTTGCCCGCGACCTCGCCAAGCCCGCGCCCGGCCTCGCTCGACAGCTTCCGCGCCTTGTCGCCGAGTGCCATTTTTTCCCACGCTTCACCGCCCGCCTTGGCCGCCGCGCGACCGGCCTGCGCCGATCCGCGTCCGGCGGCGCGCGCCGCGCGCGCGGTCGCCGCGCCGGTTCTCGCTGCCAGTTCGCGCGAGCGGCGGGGGATTTCCATCGCCTCGACGCGTGCGGGAATATCGGCGCGCTCGCCGACGCGGATCGTCCAGTCGGCAAAAGCCTCGGCGCCGCCCTGGATGCGGTCCCACAGGTTCGCGGCACCGGCCTTGATCGCCTCGGGCTTTACCAGCGGCTCGCCGCGCGGCTTCTCGGGCTTGTTATAGCGCGTCAGGTCGATGCCGACGGGGGGCTCCTCCTTCGGTTTCGCCAATCCTTCGTCCGGTGTCGGCGCGCCCATGCCCGACGTCGGCGCGGGATCGCGCAGCCACGGCTGGTAATAATCGTCTTTTCGGTCAGTCACTAAGGGTCAGGTCCTATGAATGGGACGGCTGAGGCGGAAAAATGGCGAACATATCGGGCCGAATGGCCCGCCGGTCATAGTGGTTCTATGTCCAAGGGACATTTGGTCCGAGAGGGAAGCCATTTTTCCGTCCCTCGGGGATTTGGTCAAATTTGTCCATTGCCGCGTCAGAGCGCCTTGGAATATTCCCATATGCCTGCGCCGCTCTTCCTCGCACTGAACAAATTTGCCCCAAACCTCAGCCGTCCCATTCATAGGAGCTGACCCTCACGCCCTTGCGCATCATTATTGGCGATGCGGTCCCCGTTTGCCCTGCTTGAATCTAACGCCGTTTGCGCTCGCGTTCCACCTCGGCGCGAGCCACCATCGAAATATCCTGTGCACGGATCCAGTCGGGGGAGCCCTGGGGCAGTCCCTGCATCGCCATTTCGGCATTACGCAGCGCGAGCCCGGCCTGTCCACCCTCCAGGCTGTAGCGTTCGGCCGAGGCGAGCGCGGCGCGCGCCTGATCGCCCTTGCTCGCATAGACGATACCGAGCTGGTACCAGGCGAAAGGATTTTCATTGTCGAGTGCCACCGCCGTTTTCAGGACCTCTTCGGCTTCGGGGTAATTGGCGGGATCCTCTGTCGCGATCAGTGCATGGCCCAGCGTCGCGCTGATCAGCGGCTGCGAGCGCGACTGCGAAACCGCCTTGCGCAGCGGGGGGATGGCGTCCTTGGGCCGCCCCGATTCGAGCAGCACCTGCCCTTCGAGCTCGAGGAAATAGGGATCGTTCGGGTTCGTCGCGAGCAATCCCTCAACCTCCGCCAATGCCTTTTGCGGATAGGCGCTCTTGTGCCAGGCATAGGCGCGAGCATAGCGCGCGGGGATGCTGCTGTTGCTCTCCGGAAACTGGCGCAACGTTCGCTCCGGGTCGGACATATAGCCCGAAAGCTTGGCCTTGATGCGCTGGAACCGTTTCTCGATCGCGGGATCGGCGGGTTTGTTCCACGCGGGATCGATGACATAGACCTCGCGTAACGTCTGGATACGGTCGCCCGACATCGGGTGAGTGCGACCATAGGCCTGGTCGTCGTCCTGCTTCACCGCATAGCGGAATTCGAGGTTCTGGAGCTTCTTGAAGAAGGCGAGGCTGCCGCGGCCGCTGATCCCCGCTTTCGACAGATATTGCGCGCCCGCGGCATCGGCGGTCGATTCCTGAACGCGGCTGAACGCGAGGAACTTGCCGAGCGCCGCCTGCTGGCCGGCCATCATGATTCCCATGCCGGCCTCCCCGCCGCCGGCGGCAATCGCCGCGGCGCCGAGCAACAAGCTGAGCAGCGAAATGCCGCTCGCCGCCTTGGCGCCCTCGTTGACGCGGATCGCGTGGCCGCCCATGACATGGCCGAGTTCGTGCGCGAGCACACCCTGCACCTCTTCGGCGCTGTCGGCCGCCTCGATCAGCCCGCTGAAAACGTAAATATCCTGGCTGCCTGCGACGAAGGCGTTGATGCTGCGGTCGCCGAGCAGGTGGACACGCACCTGTCCGGGCCGGAGCCCCGCGGCGACGAGCAGCGGGTCCATCATGTCCTGGAACAAGGCCTCGGTCTCGGCGTCGCGCAGGATCGACTGCGCCGCTGCCGGGCGCATCGCGATCGCGACCATCGCGAGCAAAGTCAGCAGGATATGGAAAATGGGGCGCAGCCTTTGCGCGCCGGACGCGGGTTGCGGCGGGAAAGCGGTCATCCCCGCCTCTCTTGCGCCGCGCGCCTGAACCCCGAGTGAAGCCATAAAGGCTTATTGGGGGCCAGCACGCGCGGACGCAAGGTCAGCTTGCAGATTCTGCGATCGGTTGCCGCGGATCAGTTTCCGCCCGATCGACTTGGTCAATCAGTTGCCAAATGTGCGCTGCCACCAGCCGCGGCGCGGTTCGCCCTCGGCGCCTTCGCCCGACTCGTCGCCATTGGCGGCGACGGGTTCGGCCTCGCGCGTGGCTTCGGGGGCGGCTTCGGCGGCGACGGCTTTCTTCGCCCGGCTTGCGCGCTTCTTTGGCGCGGGCTTGGCGGGTTCGGCTTCGGTCGGCGCTTCGACGGCAGGCGCTTCGGGGACCGGCGCCTCTGCAGCGGCTTCCGCAGCTTCGGCTTCGGCGGCCGCGGCGGCCTTGGTCTTGCGCGGCGCGCGCTTGCGTTTCGGCTTCTCCTCGGCGGCCGGCGCTTCCTCGACAACCGGTTCGGGCGGCGCTTCGGCCACTTCTAGCGGTGCCGCTTCTTCGGCCACGGCCTCACCGGAGTTTTCCTCGGCGTCGGCCTTTTTGCGGCTCCGGCCACCACGGCGGCGCCGCGGCTTGGCTTCGGCCTCTTCGGCCTCCGCCTCGGAAGCCACGGCTGCGTCGGCGGGAGCCTCCTCGTCTTCGCCGGCCCCGGCGGCATCGCCTTCGCCTTCCTCGCCGCTTTCGACGGTGTCAGCGGTCTCATTGCCTTCCTCGTCGCGACGCCCGCGGCGGCCGCGGCGGCGGCGGCGGCGGCGCTTGCGGCCTTCGCCGTCGGCATCGCCTTCCTCGCGGTCGCGCGCGCCTTCTTCGCGGTCACGCGAACGCGCAGGACGATCTTCGGCGGCCTCTTCTTCGGCTTCTTCTTCCTCGTCCTCGGGATAGTCGTCGTCATCGTCCTCGATCGGTGTGATCGGTGCGAAGCTGCGGCGGGCGATCGGCGGCGGACCGCTCACTTCGACCGCCATGCGCGCACCTTCGGTCTCGCCATCGGGCAGGATCTCGACCGTGACGCCATAAAGCTCCTCGATCTCGCGCAGTTCGCGGCGCTTTTCGTTGAGGAGGTAGAAGGTCGCCTCCTGGCTCGCGCGCAGGGTGATCTTGTTACCCTTGCCGCGCGCGGCTTCCTCTTCGATCAGGCGCAGTGCGCTGAGACCCGCCGACGAGGCGGTGCGGACGAGGCCGGTGCCTTCGCAATGCGGGCAGGGACGCGTCGAGGCTTCGAGCACGCCGGTGCGCAAGCGCTGGCGGCTCATCTCCATCAGGCCAAAGCCCGAGATGCGGCCGACTTGGATGCGCGCACGGTCGTTCTTCAACGCATCCTTCATCGCGCGCTCGACCTTGCGGACGTTCGAGCCATGATCCATGTCGATGAAGTCGATCACGACCAGCCCGGCCATGTCGCGCAGGCGCAGCTGGCGCGCGATTTCGGCCGCAGCCTCGAGGTTGGTGCTGAGCGCGGTCTGCTCGATATTATGCTCGCGCGTCGATCGGCCCGAATTGATGTCGATCGACACCAAGGCTTCGGTCGGGTTGATCACCAGATAGCCGCCCGATTTCAGCTGGACGACCGGATTGAGCATCCCGGCGAGCTGATCCTCGACGCCGTAACGCTGATAGAGCGACACGGGATCGGCATATTGCTTCACGCGCCGCGCGTGGCTCGGCATCAACAGCTTCATGAACTGCTTGGCGGCCTTGTAGCCCTCGTCGCCCTCGACGAGCACTTCCTCGATGTCCTTGTGATAGATGTCGCGGATCGCGCGCTTGACGAGGTCGCTGTCCGAATGGATCAGCGCCGGCGCGCTCGAACCCAGCGTATTCTCGCGAATTTCGTCCCACAGGCGCGCGAGATAGTCGAAGTCGCGCTTGATCTCGACCTTGGTGCGGCTCATCCCTGCGGTGCGCACGATGCAGCCCATCGTCGGCGGCAGATTGAGCTCGTCGATCATCGCCTTCAGCTTGCGGCGATCGGCGCCGTTCGAAATCTTCCGGCTGATCCCGCCACCGTGCATCGTGTTCGGCATCAGCACGCAATAGCGGCCGGCGAGCGACAGATAGGTGGTGAGCGCAGCGCCCTTGTTGCCGCGTTCTTCCTTGACGACCTGCACCAGCATCACCTGGCGGCGACGGATGACGTCCTGGATCTTGTAGCGGCGGCGCAGCGACATGCGGCTCTCGCCGTCCTCGTCGTCACCCCGACGCCCGCGCCCGCGGCCACGGCCGCCCTTGCGGCCATCGCGTCCACGGCGCTTGCGGTCGCCGCGACCGTCCCCGGTTCCTTCTGAGCCTTCCTCGGCGCCTTCTTCCCCGTCCTCGGCGTCGCCGTTTTCAGCGTCGCCTTCGTCGCCGTCGGCGTCTTCGCCGATGGTTTCGGGGGCGGGGGCGTCGCCATTTTCGTCTTCGTCATGATATTCGACGTCGGCGACATCGCCTTCGAGCTCGTCGAGGTCCTCCTCGGCGCGCTGCGCGGCGGCGGCGGCGTGCTCGGCCTCTTCGCGGAGCAGTGCTTCGCGATCCTCTTTCGGAATCTGGTAATAGTCGGGGTGGATTTCGCTGAAGGCGAGGAAGCCGTGGCGATTGCCGCCATATTCGACGAACGCCGCCTGCAGCGACGGTTCGACGCGGGTCACCTTGGCCAGATAGATATTGCCCTTGAGCTGCTTGTGCTCGGCGGACTCGAAATCAAACTCCTCGATTCGGTTTCCCTTGGTGACGGCGACCCGGGTTTCTTCCCGGTGCCGCGCGTCGATCAACATGCGCGTGGTCATTAGTTACACTCCAAGCGCGCCTCGGCGCGCCATCAAAAAATCCCGCTAACCCTCCTTGCGGAAGGCCGCGGCGGATACGGATGAAAGGAAAAAAGACGTTATTGCCGAAAGGAGCCTGCGTCCGGTCCTGGACGCGCATGCGGTCTTCAAATCCGGCGACGGCCGGGGCGAAAGCGCCCGCGTCGGGATATGAAGAGGGCATGGCAAGCCTCATACGGCATCAACCTGTTACGGGATGAGCGGGCGGGCAGGGCGGGCGCCTTGCGAACGCCCCGACTGTCCGGTCAACCGGGTGGACTGGCGGCAGGCTTGTCCTTCCCAATATGTCCGGCGCCAAGGCGGCCATGATCCGCATATTCGCGGAACAGGCCCTCCCCTCAAAAGGCCGGACGGCACCGGGAACGACACCGTCAGTGATGGCGTGCTAGCATCGGCACGGACCGACGGCAACCACAACCGCCGCAGAAAGATGGGATGGCGTGGAGGTGTTGCAAGAAAACCATCGGGTTGCGTTTGCGGAATCGGCGGCTGACCCGCCGGTCGGCGCGGCATTGTCCCGCCATGGTCAAGGGCGGATTCACCGCGATGACGTGCCGGGCGCCGACGAATCCGAATAAAGCTGGACCATCGCCCGCCGTGGACGGCATAGACAGGCCATGAGTCCGCTGCTCGTCCTGATTGGCCTGATCGGAGCCCTCCCGGCAGCATCGCCGGGGCAGGCGGGCGCGATCGATGGCGATCCGCGCCCCCTCATAACGGGCGAATTTGGGCCTGCTTCGCGGGCTCCGCGCGGCGAACCGCGATCATTCGCCGGCTTTCGCGCCAAGCGCCCGGAAAAGCGCTACAGCGTGACCGTCCCGATCGGAAAGCCCAAGCCCGCGGTGACGCTGCCGCGCATCGATGGCCCTGCCGATGCGCGGCTGCCGCTGGTCGTGATCGACGCCGGTCACGGCGGGCACGATCCCGGCGCGATCTCGCCGCACGACGGCAGCCGGGAAAAGGACATCACGCTGGCGCTGGCCCGCGCGATCCGAAAGGATCTGCTCGCGCTGGGCCGGGTGCGCGTCGCGCTTACGCGCTCGGACGACCGTTTCCTCGTGCTCGAGGAACGTTACGGCATCGCGCGGCGGCTGAAAGCCGACCTGTTCATCTCGGTCCACGCCGACGCCGCCGAAAACCAGGAGGCCAGCGGCGCGTCGATCTATACGCTGTCAGAGGTCGCTTCCGACCGCGAGGCGGCGCGGCTGGCGGCGCGGGAGAACAAGGCGAATATCATCAATGGCGTCGATCTCGGCGCGCATAGCGGCGACGTGTCGGCGATCCTGCTCGACCTCACCCAGCGCGAGTCGATGAACGTCGCCTCCGACTTCGCGCGGCTGCTTCAGCGCGAGGCGTCCGACGAGGTCAAATTCCGCACCACCGCGCACCGCTTCGCCTCCTTCATCGTGCTGAAGGCGCCCGACACCCCATCGGTGCTTTTCGAAACCGGCTTCATCTCGAACAAGGACGATATCGAATTCCTCGCTTCGTCCGCCGGCCAGAAGAAGGTCGCACGCGGCGTTCGCGAAGCGGTGCAGATCCACTTCGCCCGCCGGATCGCGGAGCGATGAACCGCCCTTCCGGCAATATATAGTCTTGACTAACTTTTCGTGCGCCGCCAGCCTCGGCGGGTTGGGAGAGGCGTATGGCGTGGAGCAACTGGTCGGGCAGCGTGACCGCGAGCGCCGCCCTTGCGCGCCCGCAAAGCGAGGATGAGCTGGCGGCGCTCGTCCGCAGCGCCAGCAAATTGCGCGTCACCGGCGCTGGGCACAGCTTCATGCCGCTGTGCGAATCGAGCGAGCTGATCCTCAGCCTCGAAGATATGGCGGGCGCGATCCGCGTGGCCGCCGACCGCCGGACCGCGCGTATTCCGGCCGGCTGGAGCATCCGCCGGCTCACCGCGGCCTTGTGGGAGGAGGGGCTGGCGCTCGCCAATCAGGGCGACGTCAATCCGCAATCGCTTGCCGGCGCAATGGCGACCGGCACCCACGGCACCGGTGTCGATCTTGGTTCGCTTTCGACCTTCGCGCGCGGTTTCCGCCTCGTCGATGCCGAGGGCGATGTGCATTGGTGCGATGCGACGACCAACGCCGATCTCTATCAGGCGCAGCGCCTGTCGCTCGGGCTGTTCGGCGTTGCGACCGAAATCGAGGTCGCTGTCGTCCCGGCCTTTCATCTCGCCGAACGGATCGAAAAACGACGCTGGGCCGAAATCCGCGAAAGCCATGACGAACTGGCGCAGCGGCATCGCCATATCGAATTCTGGTTCTTCCCGCACAGCGACCATGTGATCCTGAAGACGCTCGATCCCTGCGATCCCTGCGACCCGCCGCCGACGACGACCGACATGGAGGAGGCGACCTTTCGCCGTATCCTCGATATCTCGGCGCGCCTGCCGTTCCTGACCCCCTTTCTCCAGCGATTGATGATGAAAAGCGGCATTTCGGGCCGCCGCCGCGGCCCCGCGCACAACATCTTTCCGTCCGACCGCACGGTCCGCTTCGAGGAGATGGAATATGAAATGCCGCGTGCCGTCGGGCTCGACACGCTGGACGAGATCGTCGGCTGGATCCGAAGGAAACGTCTGCCGGTGGCCTTTCCCTTCGAATATCGCACCGTCGCCGCCGACGATATATGGATGAGCCCGATGAACGCGGGCCCGGTCGCCGCGATCTCGATGCACCAATATGCGAAGATGCCATGGGCTTCCCTGTTCGCCGAGGCCGAGGCGATCTTCCGAAGCGCCGGCGGGCGACCGCACTGGGCCAAGCGTCACACATTGAACCGTGCCGACGTCACGGCGCTCTATCCGATGGCGGGGCGCTACAGCGCCGTGCGCCACGCCGCCGACCCGCGCGGAAAATTTCTCAATCCGCATCTGGAGGCCTTTTTCGCATGACGACCGACCGCGAATTGCACGAACATCTGATCGGCCGCCAGGGATCGCGCGCTGACCTCAACACGCCCGTGCTGGTGCTCGACGTCGAGGCGCTCGACCGCAATATTGCGGCGATGGCCGCGCTGACGGCGGGCAAGGGGGTCGCGCTGCGCCCGCATGCGAAGACGCATAAAAGCGTCGATATCGCCAAGCGCCAGATCGCGGCGGGCGCGGTCGGTGTCTGCTGCGCCAAGATCGGCGAGGCCGAGGTGCTGGCCGATGGCGGCGTGACAGGCATCCTCATCACCTCGCCCGTCGCTGCGCCGCGCGCGGTCGAGCGGCTGGCGGGGCTCGCCGCGCGGGCCGAAGGGCTGATGGCGGTGGTCGACCATCCCGCCGTCGCCGAACGGGTGCAGGTCGCGCTCGCCGCTGCCGACGCGCGGCTCGACGTCGTCATCGACATCGACCCGGGGATCGCGCGCACCGGTGTCGCCTCGGCCGAGGCGGCGGTCGCACTCGCCAAGGCGATCCACCGGTCATCCAAGCTTCGATATCGCGGCGTCCAATATTATTGCGGGTCGCAGCAGCATATCGAAAGCTATGCCGATCGCCGCGCCGCGATCGTCGAGCGCACCGCCTATCTGCAGGAGGTCATCGCCGCGCTGACCGATGCCGGCTTCGCGCCCGCCATCGTCACCGGATCGGGCACGGGAACGCACCGGATAGACCTCGACCTCGGCGTCTTCACCGAGTTGCAGGCCGGGTCATACGTCTTCATGGACAAGCAATATCTCGATTGCGACATCACGGGTGGTGAAGCGTCGCCGTTCGAGGTGTCGCTGTCGGTCGATGCGCGCGTCGTCAGCGCGAACCACAGCGGGCTCGTCACGATCGATGCCGGCTACAAGTCGCTCTCGACCGACGGCGGTGTCGCGGTGGTGCAGCGCGGCGCGTCCGAAACGGCCTTTTTCGCTTTCATGGGCGACGAACATGCCGCGCTCATCGCGCCCGAAATCGGGACCGAACTCGCCCCCGGCGATCCGGTCAGCCTGACCGTTCCGCACTGCGATCCGACGGTGAATCTCTATGATTTCTACCATGTCGTTTCCGGCGACGCGCTCATCGACATCTGGCCGGTCAGCGCGCGCGGCCGCGCGCGATGAGCGTAGCCGCCCGCCGCCCGCCGCAGCAGGATCGCGCGCGCCAGACGCGCGAACGCCTGCTCGACGTCGCGGGCGAATTGCTTGCCGAGGTCGGAATCGAACGGATCTCGACCAATATGATCGCGGCGCGCGCCGGGCTCACCCCGCCCGCGCTTTACCGTTATTTCGGTGACAAATATGCGGTGCTCGAAGCGCTCGGCCGGCGGCTGATGCAACGCCAGAACACCGTCCTCGAAGCCTGGCTGGCGCGCCATGCTCCGGCCGGAATCGCGGACATGGCCGATCATATCGGCGAACTGCTGGCCGAAAATGCGGCTGTGACGCGCGCCGAACCGGGGGCGGTGTGGATTTTGCGCGCACTCCACGCGTCGCCGCAACTTGTCCACGTCCGACTCGAATCGCATCGCGATGTTGCCGACCGGTTGACGGACGCCTGTGGCCCGCATCTTCCCGGCGCCGACCGCCAAACCCTGTGGACGCCCCTGCGGCTCGCGGTCGAGATCGGCTTTGCGGTCGACGAAATGCTTTACGAAGAAGATCGCGTTTCGTCCGGCACCGTCTTCGCCGAAGTCGCCTCGATGCTACGCCGGACGCTGCTCGATCTGGCCGACAGCGCCTCATAGCCCGCCTCGCCGCAACCATGCTTCCCTTTCGGCGACACAGGCTTTAGAGGCGGGGCATATGGCCGCCGACAGTCCGCCCGATTTCCGCCTTCGCCTCCGCCGCGACGGCAATGCCGTCATCGCCTGGTTCCGCGACATGTGGACGCGGCGCTGGTTCCGTTGGCTCGGCTATCTGGTGCTTGCCGGCCTGCTCGGCATCGCGCTGATCTGGGCCGTTTTCGCGCGCGACCTGCCCTCGGTCGACCAGCTGCGCGACTATGAGCCGCCGCTGCCGACGATGGTCCGCGATGGCGAGGGCAAGCCGGTGCACAGCTATGCCCGTGAACGCCGCGTCCAGCTCGAATATAGCGAATATCCGCAGCTTTTGGTGCGCTCCTTCCTCGCGGCCGAAGACAAGACCTTCTTCAGCCACGGCGGCATCGATTATCCGGGCATCGCCTCGGCGATCATCACCAACCTGACGAGCAGCGGCCGTCCGATCGGCGCCTCGACCATCACGCAGCAGGTCGCGAAGAACCTCCTGCTCACGAACGAGCTCAGCTATCGCCGCAAGGTGCGCGAGGCGATACTCGCGATGCGCATCGAGAATGCGCTGACCAAGGAACAGATTCTCGAGCTTTATCTCAACGAAATTCCGCTCGGCCGCCGCAGCTTCGGCGTCCAGGCGGCGAGCCGCGCCTATTTCGACAAGGATGTCGACCAGCTTCAGCTCCACGAAATGGCCTTCCTCGCGATTCTGCCCAAGGCGCCCGAGAAATATGGCCGCGCGCGCTTCGAGCGCGAGGCGCTGGCGCGCCGCAATTTCGTGCTCGGATCGATGGAGGATAATGGCTGGATCAGCGCGGCGCAGCGCGACGCCGCGCGCGCGATGCCGCTCGGCCTGACCAACAGTGGCAATACCGCGATCGCGCAGGTCGGCGGTTATTATATGGAAGAGGTGCGGCGCCAGTTGATCGCGCAGTTCGGCGAAACCGCCGAGGACGGCCCGCTCAGCGTCTATGCCGGCGGCCTCTGGGTGCGCACGCCCTATGACGGCAAGATGCAGCAGGCGGCGGCGATGGCGCTGCGCAAGGGGCTCCAGCGTTATGATGCGGGCAAGGGCTGGTCGGGGCCGATCGCGACGATCGAGGCCGACGACCAGTGGCAGAGCCGCCTTGCGTCGAGCTTTATCGGCATCGACTATGACAATTGGCGCGTTGCCGCGGTGCTCTCTAAATCGGGCGGTGAGGCGCGGATCGGCTTTGCGAACGGCGATAGCGGACGCCTGCCCGCGAGCGCCGCGACCCTGCGTTATCGCAAGACGGGCGGCAGCGCCTTTTCTGCGATGCGCCCCGGCGACCTGATCGCCGTCAAATCGACCGGAGCCGACCGCTACGCGCTGCGCAACATTCCCGAAGTATCGGGCGGCATGGTCGTCGAAAGCCCGCATTCGGGCCGTATCTATGCGGTGCAGGGCGGCTTCGACGTCCGCCTGTCTCCCTTCAACCGCGCGACGCAGGCCGAACGCCAGCCGGGCTCGACGATCAAACCCTTCGTCTACGCCGCCGCGCTCGACAATGGCATGACGCCGGCGACGATGATCGTCGACGGGCCGTTCTGCGTCTATCAGGGCGCGGCGCTGGGCAACAAATGCTTCCGCAACTTCGGCAATTCGGGCGGCAGCGGCGAGCATACGATGCGCTGGGGTCTCGAACAGTCGCGCAACCTGATGACGGTGCGCGCGGCGAGTCAGGTCGGCATGGAACCGGTCGTCGAGATGATCGGCAGGATGGGCATCGGCAAGCACGAACCCTATCTATCGACCGCGCTCGGCGCCGGATCGACAACGGTCGAGAAGATGACCAACGCCTTTGCCATGCTCGCCAATCACGGGCGTGAACTCAAGCCGCGCGTGATCGATTATGCGCAGGATCGCCGCGGCAAGGTGATCTTCCCGGCGAACTGGAAACCGTGCGAAGGCTGCAACAAAAAGGATTGGGACGGGCGGCCGATGCCGCGCTTCGCCAAGTCGGGCAAGCAGCTGATGGACCCGATCACCGCCTATCAGGTCGTCCATATGCTCGAAGGCGTCGTCCAGCGCGGCACCGCAGTGCGGCTGCGCGACCTTGGCGTGCCGCTATTCGGCAAGACCGGGACGACGACGGGGCCGAACGACGTCTGGTTCGTCGGCGGCACGCCCGATGTGGTCGCGGGCATGTATATCGGCTTCGACCAGCCGCGAAGCATGGGCGGCTATGCGCAGGGCGGCAGCTATGCCGCGCCGATCTTCAAGGATTTTGCGCTCGCGGCGCTCGCCGATCGCCAGCCGATTCCCTTCGCGGCGCCAAAGGGCGTCCGTATGGTACGCATCGACCGCCAGTCGGGCCGGCGCGTCTATGGCAGCTGGCCGGGCACCGATCCCAAGGCATCGATCATCTGGGAGGCCTTCAAGCCCGAAAGCGAGCCGCGGCGGACGATCCGCGAAGAAGAAATCAAGCCCGTCAGGACACCGCGGCGTCAGGACGCGCCCGTTCAGCAAAGTCCGGGTCGGCGCAGCGACAGCGAATTCCTGGAGGATCGCGGCGGCATCATCTGACGCCGCACATCTCCTTTCGCGCCGCCTTTTCATGGAGCGCGCGAAGCCCTAAGGGCGGGACCAACATATTTCAGGAGCAAGGACATGCGCGCCGAAGCGCAGGATCATATCGACAAGATTGGCGCCGCGTTGGCGTTGCTGCGCCGCTTTCTCGACTGGGACCGCGCGGTGCGGCGGCTCGACGAACTCAATGCGAAGGTCGAGGACCCGACGCTGTGGAACGACGCGAAGGCGGCGCAAGAGGTCATGCGCGAACGCCGCCGTCTCGACGAGGCGATCACGGCGACGCGCGCGATCGAAAGCGAATGCGCCGACACCGCCGAGCTGATCGAACTCGCCGAGATGGAAGGCGACGAAGCGATGGTCGACGAGGCGGTGGCTTCGCTCGCGGCGCTCGCGGCGCGCGCCGAGGAAGACAAGATCAAGGCGCTGCTAGCGGGTGAGGCCGATGGCAATGACGCCTATATCGAAGTCCATGCCGGCGCCGGCGGGACCGAGAGCCAGGACTGGGCCGAAATGCTCCAGCGCATGTATATGCGCTGGGCCGAAAAGCGCGGAATGAAGGTCGAACTCGTCGAATATCAGGCCGGCGAACAGGCGGGCATCAAGTCGGCGACGATGCTGGTGAAGGGCGAGAATGCCTATGGCTATGCGAAGACCGAGAGCGGCGTCCACCGCCTCGTCCGCATCTCGCCCTATGACAGCTCGGCGCGCCGCCACACCAGCTTTTCGAGCGTCTGGGTCTATCCGGTGATCGACGACAATATCGAGATTGAGATCAACGAGGGCGACCTCAAGATCGATACCTATCGCGCCTCGGGCGCGGGCGGGCAGCACGTCAACACGACCGACTCGGCCGTCCGCATCACGCACATCCCGACCGGGATCGTCGTCGCGAGCCAGAACGACCGCTCGCAGCACAAGAACCGCGCGACCGCGATGGGGATGCTCAAGGCACGGATGTACGAGGCCGAGCTTCAGAAGCGAGAGGCGGCGGCCTCGGGCGAATATCAGGCGAAGACCGAAATCGGCTGGGGCCACCAGATCCGCTCCTACGTCCTCCAGCCCTATCAGCTGGTGAAGGACCTGCGTACCGGGGTGACCTCGACCGCCCCCGGCGACGTGCTCGACGGCGCGCTCGACCCGTTCATGGCGGCGGCGCTGTCGCAGAAGGTGACCGGCGAAAAGGTCGAGGTGGAGGATATCGATTGATCCGCCGCGCGCTCGCCCTCCTTGCGCTCCTGCCGCTGCTCGGTGGTTGCGATGCGCCTTGGGGCGACGACAGCGACCGCATCGAAACGGCGCGCAAATTTCCTCCCGCCGACCGCCCGGTGGCCCCGATCACCTCGACCAAATGGTCGACCGAGGAAGCACGCGATCGCGTCAACGAGGCCGACGACGTCATGGATTCGGCCGACGTCCGGCCCGGCATGACCGTCGCCGACATCGGCGCGGGCGACGGCTATTATACCGTCCGCCTCGCGCAGCGCGTCGGCGCCAATGGCCGCGTGCTCGCGCAGGACATCATGCCCGAAGTAATCGAGCGGCTCGCCGACCGCGTCGCGCGCGAACGGCTCGACAATGTTTCGCTGAAACTCGGCGCGGTCGACGATCCGCGCTTGCCCGGCGCGAGCTTCGACCGCGTTTTCATGGTCCATATGTATCACGAGATCGGCGAACCCTACGCCTTCCTGTGGCGCCTCCGCCCGGCGCTGCGGGCGGGCGGGCAGGTGATCGTCGTCGATGGCGACCGCCCGATCGCGCAGCACGGCACGCCCTTCCGCCTGCTCGTCTGCGAGTTTCAGGCGGTGGGCTACAAGCTCGTCTCCTACGACGACAAGCAGCACGCCGGCGGCTATCTCGCGCGCTTCGTGCCCAAGGGCAAACGCCCCGAACCGGACGCGATCAAGGTCTGCGACAACCCCTAGGTCTGTGTCCCTAATAGACGATCAGCTGGTCATCGGCGCCCACGTCGGCGAGGAAGCTGACCAGTCCCGCAGCGCGGACGTGCGGCACCAGATCGGTCGCCGCCATGCCGACGAGCGCCATGCCCGACTGGCAGACGAACAGCGCGACCTCCATCGCCACCGCTTCCTCGACCAGCGAGGCAAGGTCGGGCTGGCCCGCCGCGCGGCGCGCCTCGTCGCCGGCAAAGGACACCGGATCGCGCAGCAGCGCCGCGGCTTCGCCCTGCAGGAAGATGCGCACCCGGCGCCCGAGCGCGGCCGCCGCCATCCCCGCCTCGAGCGCCGCATAGAGCCGCCGCCCCTCGGCGACCGCGACGATGATGTTCAGGCCTTGCATATCGGGCACTCGGGGTCCTCGGGCACGCCGACCTCGCGCCAGCGGCGATCGAGCATATCGACGATCGCGAGGCGGCCGGCGAGCGGGGATCCCCAGCCGGAAAGCGCGCGCACCGCCTCCAGCGCCGCCATCGTCCCGATCATCCCCGCGAGCGCGCCCATCACGCCGGTTTCGGCGCAGTTGATCCCCGGCCGGTCGGGATCGTTGCCGACGAGGCAGGCGTAGCAGGCATGGCCCGCGCGCCAGCCCTCATAGAGCGCGACCTGTCCCTCGAACGCGCCGATCGCGGCGCTGAGCAGCGGAATTTGGAGCGTCACCGCCGCGCGGTTGACCGCAAGCCGTGTGGCGAAATTGTCGCAGCCGTCGAGGATCAGGTTCGCGCCCGCCAGAAGCGCTTCGGCGTTCGCGTCGTCGAGCCGCTGCGCCACCGCAACGGCATCGACGTGCGGATTGATCCGCCGCGCCGCCTCTGCCGCAACCTCCGCCTTGCGCGCGCCCAGGTCGGCGTCGGTAAACAGCGGTTGGCGCTGGAGGTTCGACAGCTCGACCCGGTCGTGATCGATGATCGTCAGCTTTCCGACGCCCGCCGCCGCCAGATAGGTGATCGCCGGGCAACCGATCCCGCCCGCACCGATCAGCGCGACATGCGCCGCCTTCAGCTTCGCCTGTCCCGCGCCGCCAAAGGCCGGAAGGATGATCTGGCGTGCGTACCGGTCGAGTTCGGCGTCGCCGAGCATTATTCGCCCGGGCGGCGCAGCTTGATGCCCGACAGCGAGGCAAGGCCCAACGTGTCCGCCGTCTCGTCGACGGCGTCGCTTTCGACCCCGGTCGACCCGAAGCCCCCCGCGCCGCGCGCCGTCTCGTCAAGCGTCTCGACTTCGGCGAAGGCGGCGCGCTGGACTGGCGCGGGCACGAGTTGCGCGATGCGGTCGCCGCGCCTGATCTCGAAGGGTTCGTCGCCCAGATTGGCGAGGATCACCTTCACTTCGCCGCGATAATCGCTGTCGATCGTCCCCGGCGTGTTGAGGCAGGTGACTCCATGCTTGAGCGCGAGCCCCGAACGCGGTCGCACCTGCACCTCATACCCTGCGGGAATCGCCATCGCGAAGCCCGTCGCGACCGCGTGGCGCGTGCCGGGGCGGATCGTCAGCGACTCCGCCGCGACGACGTCCATCCCCGCCGCGCCATCCGACGCATAGGCGGGCAGGGGCAGGCCGCCGCCGTTGGGCAGGCGCTGGATGGCGATTTCAATCTCTTGCAAGGGGGACATGCTTGTCGAGTTCATCGGCGATCTTTTCCATCAATTTGCGGGCGACGGCCGGTTTGGGGAGCCGGTCCCAGCTGTCTACGCCGTCTTTGCTAACGATATGCACCCGGTTGCTTTCGCCGCCCATCGGGTCGGCGGACACGTCGTTGGCGACGATCCAGTCGCATCCCTTGCGCGCGAGCTTGGCCTCGGCGTGCGCGATGACGTCGTTGGTTTCGGCGGCGAAACCGATCAGCAGCGGCGGGCGATCCGGGCTTTTGGCGACGCTCGCCAATATGTCGGGATTTTCGGCGAGCGCGAGCGGCGCGACGGTGCCGCTGCCATCCTTCTTGATCTTTTGCGCCTTCGCGTCGGCGGCGCGCCAGTCGGCAACCGCGGCAACCATGATCGCCGCATCGACCGGCAGGCCCTCGGCGACTTCGGTGGCCATCTCGACCGCGGTCTCGACATCGACGCGGATCACGCCGGGCGGCGTCGGCAGCGGCACCGGCCCTGCGATCAGCAGCACCTCCGCGCCCGCCTCGGCGGCGGCGGCGGCGATCGCGAAGCCCTGCTTCCCGCTCGAGCGGTTGGCGATATAGCGCACCGGGTCGATCGGCTCGTGCGTCGGCCCCGCGGTGACCAATATGCGGCGTCCGAACAGCGGGCGATGGTTCGCAGGCGCGAAATCGGGCTGGCCGGTGAGCGGTATTGCGGCGGGCGCGTGGGCGAGGGCGGTATCGATCGCCGCCTTGATCGTTTCGGGCTCGGGCAGGCGGCCGGGGCCATATTCGCCGCACGCCATCTCGCCCTCGTCGGGTTCCATCACCGTGACGCCATCGCCGCGCAGCGTGGCGACATTGCGCCGCGTCGCGGCGTGCAGCCACATTCGCACATTCATCGCGGGCGCCGCGAGCACCGGTTTGTCGGTCGCGAGCAGCAGCGTCGTCGCAAGGTCGTCGGCGATGCCAGCGGCCATTTTCGCGAGCAGGGCCGCGGTCGCGGGCGCGACGACGACCAGGTCGGCCTCGCGGCTTAATTGAATATGCCCCATCTCGACCTCGTCCTTGAGGTCGAAGAGATTGGTATGGACCTTGTTCTCGCTCAATGCCGCGAGCGTCAGCGGGGTCACGAACTGCTCGCCCGCGCGCGTGATCACGCAGCGCACGGTCATGCCTGCCTTGCGAAGCAGGCGGACAAGCTCGATGCTCTTGTACGCGGCGATGCCGCCGCCGATGATGAGCAGGATGCGCGGGGCGGCCATCAGCGGGGGCAGGCCGGTCCGCCGCAGGCGGCGATCGACAGGGGGTGATTCATCGCCGTCTCCTTCGCTCCCCAGTTATGCGCTTCGGCGCGCCAGTTCAAGGATAGCTAGGCGGCGGGAGCCACGGTGCGTGCCGGGCGCCACAGCGAACGCGCCAGCGCGGCGAGCGCGGCGGGCGCGAAGGCAAGACCGATGAACAGCGTCGGCGTGACCAGCATCGCCCAATAGAAATTGGCGGGCCGCGCAAAGAGCATGAGCAGCGCGGCATAAAGGAGCTGGACGACGAGCACGGCCAGCCCGAGCCGCGAGCGCCACGCGGCCCACCCGAGCAGCGCGAGCGGGACGAGCAGCGCGCCGGTCCAGCCCGCGAAGAAACGCAGCAGCGACGAAGCCTGAACGAACGACAGATAGGCGATCCAGCCGCCTTGCCCGTGCCAGCCCTGGCTCGCCGCGTCGGCCGGCGATGTGACCGCGGCGAGCGCGGCGATATGGGCAGCGAGCCCGCCCGCAAAGGCCAGACCGACCGCCATCCACCCGGCGGCCGCGCGCCAGTCGCGGTCGATCAGCGCGAACAGCCCGAACAGCATCGCGACGGGCAGGACGGTCTCGCGGATCGCCAGCGCGGCTGCGACGAGGGCCATCGTCACCCACGGCCGCGCCGGGCGATAGAACGCGAGCGCCAGTGCGAGAAGGACGCCCGCCGTCACCTCGTGAATATACAGCCACTCGCGCGCGGCGAGCTGCGTTAGGTTCGCCGCGACGAACAGCGCGCCCACCGCAGCATAGCGGGGCAGCCCGGCCTCGGTCCGCAGTCTTCGGTACCAGAAGAGGATCGCCGCGCCGCCGATCAGGAGGAGCGCGAGCATCATATTCCACTCGCCGAGCGTGGCGAGGATATGGGCGAGCGTCGGCAGGCGGACCGTCACGAACGGGCGCAGCGGATAATTTCCTGCCCGGTGCTCGGCCGCCGCCGCGGCATAATAGGATTCGCCAGCGCCGACACGCTGCACAATGCGCGCATAGAGCGCATGATCGCCGACGAGCCCGTCGAACCGCGCCGAAGTCGGCACCGCGGTGCGGAGGTGATCGCGCCCGACGCCGCCGGTCGCGCCCCACAGCATCACGAGGGCAAGCAGCGCCAGCACCGCCGCCGCCGCCGGGCGCGATGCCCCGCCAAAACGGTTCCAGCCGGATGCGGCGCCGGTCATTTGCGCCAGGTCAGCGCCGACGACATGGCGAAGTTCCAGATCGCGCCGACGACGACGCCCGCGACCCCCGCGACCCACCAGCGTTCGTCCTGTCCTGCCATCCAGGTGCCGATGCCGATGTTGGCCACCGCGCCCAGCGCCGAAATCGCATAGAAGCTCGCAAGGCCGCCGATCAGGCGCCAGCCTTTCAGCTTGCGGTCGGCATAGGTGAAGCTGTTGTTGAGGAAGAAGTTAAAGGCGATCGCGGTCATCACCGCCGCCGTCTGCGCGGCGACAAAGGCGCTGCCCGTGCCGAGCACCGCGCGCAGCACGGCGAGGTGGACGAACACGCCGAGCCCGCCGACCATCAGGAATTTGATCAGGCGCACGGGAACGAAGCGGCCGATCGTCTTGTCGGCGATCAGTTCGGCATATTCGGCGATCACGCGCGCCCCGATCTTGCTTTCGCCAGCCTCGCGGCTGCGGAATTGATAGGGGATTTCGGCGACCTTCAGCGGGGTGGGGCTAGACGCCAATATGTCGAGCAATATCTTGAAACCGATCGCCGACAGGCGCGGCAGGGCGCGCTCGAAGGCGTCGCGGCGGATCGCGAAAAAGCCGCTCATCGGGTCGCTGACGTCGGTGCCGAGCGCGATCTGTCCGGCGCGCGTCGCGAGCCGGCTCATCCGTGCACGGTCGCTGTCCCAGTCGCCGATCCCGCCGCCCGCGACATAGCGCGTGCCGACGGCGATATCGGCTCCGTCGTCCGCAATCGCGTCGATCAGCCGCGGCAGCGCGTCCTCGCTATGCTGGAGGTCGCCGTCCATCACCGCGACGATGGGTGCTGCGGTCGCCAAAATGCCCTCGACCACCGCCGACGACAGGCCTCGCCGGCCGACGCGCTGGACGATGCGGACATGGCGCGATTCGCGGGCGATGCGGCGCACCAATTCGCTCGTCCCGTCGGCGGAATTGTCATCGACGAAAAGGACTTCCCAGCCGCGTCCGGCGAGCACCACCGACAGTTTCGCGATCAGCTTTTCGACATTGGCGGCTTCGTTGAGCGTCGGCACGACCACCGCGACATCGAGCGGCAGCGCATCGATCGTCAGCGGCGAATCGGCAATCAATATGTCGTGGCGCATGAAACCTCGGCTCTATCCGGATTTCACGTCCGGGGTTGGTCGAGGTCAGGCCATAATGATTTAGGGTAAATGTCCGGTAACCAAAAGCCGCGCGTGCTCGCCGGCTCAGCCGAGCCAGTTGAGGAGGCCGGATCCCGCCGCGGCCCCCGCGACGGCGGTCAGCGCATAGCGCCACCAGCGCCGCTTCTCGCCCTTGTCCCACATCAGCGGAATGTCGGGCAGCGGCGGCGCAGGCGGCGCAGCGCCCTTCTTCGGCAATTGCGCGTCGAGGCGGCGGATGATGTCGGGGATCAACGCCAGCGTCTTGCCCTGTTCGCGCAGACCGTCGGCGAGCGCGGCCTCGGGGCCGAGTTCGTCGCGGATCCATGCGCTTACGAAGGGACCCGAGACGTCCCACATGTTGATCTTGGGATTGAGCATCGTCGCGACGCCCTCGACCATCACCATCGTCTTCTGAAGGAGGAGCAGGTGCGGCTGCGTCTGCATGTCGAAGTCGCGCGTGATCGCGAACAGCCCGTCGAGCATCTGCCCGACGCTGAGCTCGCTCACCGGCTTGCCGCGCATCGGCTCGCCGACCGCGCGCAGCGCCGTCGCGAATTCTTCGACATTGTGATAGTCGGGCACATATTGCGCCTCGAAATGGATTTCGGCGACGCGGCGGTAATTGCCCGTGGTTAGCCCATAGAGGATCTCGGCAAGCCAGTAGCGCGCCTGCCGGTTGATCCGCCCCATGATTCCGAAATCGACCGCCGCGATCGTGCCGTCGGCCTTCACGAACAAATTGCCCTGATGCATGTCGGCGTGGAAGAAGCCCTCGGCGATCGCCTGGCGCAGGAAGGCGTTGACGAGGTTCGCCGACAATTTTTCCATGTCGTGCCCCGCGGCGATGAGCTGCTCGCGATGCGAAATCTTGATGCCGTCGATCCAGTCCAGCGTCATCACCCGGCTGGCGGTGCGGTCCCAGTCGATCGCGGGCACCTCATATTCGGGCACCGCCGCCATCGCGTCGGCCAGTTCGGACGCCGAGGCGGCCTCGCGGCGCAGGTCGAGCTCGCGCAGCGTCCAGCGGCGGAAATTGGCGATCACCTGCCGCGGGCGGAGGCGCGACGCTTCGCCGCCAAAGGCTTCGAGATGCGCGGCCGCCCATTCATAGGTTTCGATGTCGCGCGCGAACTGCTTGTCGATGCCGGGTCGGCGCACCTTGACCGCGACCTGGCGCCCGTCGGTCGTCACCGCGCGGTGGACCTGCGCAATCGACGCCGATCCGACGGGTTCGGGGTCGAATGCGCTGTAAAGGCTTTCGAGCGGAACCTCGAAGGTCGCCTCGATTTCCTGGCGGATGCGCTCGAACGCGACCGGCGCGAGCGCGTCCTGCAGGCTCAGCAGGTTGCGCGCGGCCTCTTCGCCGACCAGATCGGGGCGCGTCGCGAGCGTCTGGCCCAGCTTGACCGCCGCAGGGCCGATCGCCTGAAAGGCAGCGGCATAATCGGGGATTTTGGGCTGAATCGTCCCGAGCCGCGCGAGGCGGCACAGCCGCTTCACCCCCGGCGGCGTCTGCGGCGCGGTCTCGATCCCGCGCAGCGCGCCGTGGCGCGCAAGGATGCGCCCCCACTTCAGCAGGCGGACGATATGGGTGACGGGTCGGGTCAAGCTTTCCACCCGCTGTGGATCGCGACGAGACCGCCGAGGATCGGCTCGACCTTCACCGCGGTGAAGCCCGCGTCGCGGATCATCTGCGCGAACTTCGGCATCGGCGGGAAGCGGCGGATCGATTCGATCAGGTAGCGATAGCTGTCCTCGTCATCGGCGATCAGCTTGCCGAGCTTGGGGACGAGGTGGTGCGAGTAAGCGTCATAGGCCTGCGCGAAACCCGGCCATTCGTTGGTCGAAAATTCGAGGCAGAAAAAGCGCCCGCCATAGCGCAGCACGCGGTGCGCTTCCTTCAGCGCCGCCGGGATGTCGGTGACGTTGCGGATGCCGAAGGCGATCGTATAGGCGTCGAAAAACTGGTCGGGGAAGGAGAGCTTCTCGGCATTCTGCTCGGACCAGACGAGGCTGTCGATGCCGCGCTCGGCGGCGCGTTCGACGCCGACGCCGAGCATGTCGGGGTTGATGTCGGCGACGGTTATGCTGGCGCCGAAGCGCTCCATGCGAAAGGCGATGTCGCCGGTGCCGCCCGCCATGTCGAGGATCGTCTCGCCCTCGCGCGGTTTCACGCGGCGCACGAAGCGGTCTTTCCACAGGCGGTGCATGCCGCCCGACATCGCGTCGTTCATGATGTCGTACTTGCGCGCGACGCGGCTGAACACTTCGCCAACCATCGCGGTCTTCTCGCCCGCGGGGACCTGTTCATAGCCGAAGCTGACGGTATCGGGGGTGGCCATGGAGTGCGCGCCTTTGCGGGGGAGAGATAAAGTCGAACGGCCTTTAGCGGGGCCTTGTCGCGCGCGCAAATGGCGCGTAGCCCGACAGGCGATATGCCAGAGTTGCCCGAAGTCGAAACCACCGTCCGCGGCCTCGCGCCCTTTCTCCAAGGGCAAAGGCTGACGGCGGTCACCACATTTCGTCCGGACCTGCGTCGGCCCTTTCCCGCCGACCTTGCGCAGCGGCTGACCGGGGCGACGGTCACGACCTTGTCGCGCCGCGCCAAATATGGCGTCATCTCGACTGACCGCGACGACCATATGATCTTCCACCTCGGCATGTCGGGGCGTTGGCGGACCGAGGGCGGCGCGGCGGGCAAGCACGACCATCTGCTGCTCGAAACCGGCGCCGGGCATCGGCTCTTCCTCCACGATCCGCGCCGTTTCGGTTCGGTCGACCTGGTGAGCGGCGACCCGCTGACGCGCTTCTCCGCCTTTGTGACGCTCGGTCCCGAACCCTTGTCCGAAGCGTTCGATGCCGCCTATCTGGCAAAGGCGCTCGCCGGGCGGCGCGCGCCGGTCAAGGCGATGCTGCTCGACCAGACCATCGTCGCGGGGCTCGGCAACATCTATGTCTGCGAAGCGCTCAACATGGCGCGTATTTCGCCGGTGAAGCCCGCCGCCGATGTCTCCAGGGCGAAGCTCGCCCTGCTGGCCCCCGCGATCAAGGAGGTGTTGATCGCCGCGATCGCGGCCGGCGGCTCGACCCTGCGCGATTTTCTCGGCCCCGAAGGTGATCTCGGCTATTTCGCCAAGGACTGGCGCGTCTATGGCCGGGAAGGCGAGCAATGCGAATGCGGCGGGACGATCGCGCGGATCGTGCAATCGGGCCGCTCGACCTTCTATTGCCCCAAATGCCAGCGCTAGTGCGGGATTTTTCCCGTAAACCCATTGACCAAATCGCCTGTCGCCGCTATGCGCGCACCCTTCGAGCAGGGTCCGGGCGTCCGGAACCGGCCGCATCCGGACATTGATTCGCTGCACCTCGCACGATTCGGCTGCTCCGTTGAGGCTGTGCTCCGACCATGTAGACCGTTTGAAAGACTAGAGGAATTTATGGCCAATACGCCGCAGGCAAAGAAGCGCATCCGCCGCAACACCGCGCGCACCATCGTGAACAAGAATCGCGTTTCGCGCATTCGCACGCTGGTGAAGAAGGTCGAAACCGCCGTCGCCGCCGGTGACAAGGATGGCGCCGCTGCCGCGCTGAAGGCGGCGCAGCCCGAAATGGCGCGTGGCGTCGCGAAGGGCGTGCTCCACAAGAACACCGTGGCCCGCAAATATTCGCGCCTGACCAAGAGCGTGAACGCGATCGCCTGATTCATCGCGTCCCGAAAGGGAACAAAAAGGACCCGCGGGCATCTTGCCCGCGGGTCCTTTTTTGCATCGGATATTGTGACAACGCCGTGGCAATAGTGTTGCACCGCGGTAAGTGACGGATTTACGGCGATTCGTTGTTTTGCCTCCGGATTGTCACAAATAAGATACTGAAAACAATAGAAAAAATCGCATCTTGGCGGGATTCCGGTCCCCCCGGTGAGTCAAGATTTTTATTTCAGTATTTTTACATGGCCAGCCCTTGATCGACTCGCCGCGCCCTGACTAGACAGGGGCGTCGTCGGCCTTCGCCGGTGGCCGCCACATCGACATGATTCGCAACTTTTCGGACCGCTTGTCCGGACAGGAAAGCTGTGCCTTGGCGCAGCTGACGGATCGGCGCGTGGCGGTCGCCCGAAATATCCGGCGCGCGGGGACCTGAGGGGGCGGCACGGCGTGATAGAGAGCAGCAATCGGCATGAGCAAAACGCAAAGGGCGGAGCG